>NZ_JBEOTD010000050.1:0-50824 GCF_040426375.1 Streptomyces sp. NPDC096012 | reverse complement strand
CGCACGTGATCCACGTACGGCGCCCGCGGTCTTTCGTGCGCGCGACCCGCGCGGCGGCCCGGGCGCACCGGTGGGGCCGGCTGCCCCGGTCGCACGGGACGGCCGTCACCGGTGCGACCGGCAGCGACCGGGTCACGGGACGGCCACCGGTGGGGCCGCTCGGGGGCGGGGTGGGGTCAGTGGGCCGCGGAGTCCGCAGGGTCCGGGGGTTTCCGGCCGCACCGGTCCGCAGCCCAGAGAGGCCGCAGGATCCGCGAGGTCCGGCCGTTCCCGGCCGCACCGGTCCGCAGCCCAGAGAGGCCGCAGGGTCCGTGAGGTCCGGGGGTTTCCGGCCGCACCGGTCCGCAGCCCAGAGAGGAGGCCGCAGGATCCGCGAGGTCCGGCCGTTTCCGGCCGCACCGGTCCGCGGCCCCGGAGAGCCGTCGGGTGGGAGAACCGTCGGGAGCAGGCCGGCGGGTCAGGCGGGAGAAGGTCAGCGGGTCAGCGGCGGCCGCTGGTCCCCCGGCCCGGGGCGCTCCTCCCGGATGACCTCCCCCTGCACCACCTTGCCGTCGGGGCGGTGCATGCGGGCCTGCTGGAAGGCGTCGCCGAGGCTGCCCGGGGCGGCCGTGCGCAGCCTCTTCTCCAGGGCGTTCTCGGTGTGCCGGCTCACGGCCCTCTGAACCGGCGGGAGCAGCAGGAGCAGCCCGGCCACGTCGGAGACCAGGCCGGGGATCATCAGCAGCAGACCGCCGAGCATCATCAGGCCGTTGCCGCCCCCGCGCTCGGGGGAGCCGCCCCGCTGCAGTGCCTCGTTCAGGCTCCGGAAGGCGCGCCGGCCCGCCCGCTTGATCACCACGGAGCCGGCCACGAAGCCCGCGACCAGGAGCAGGAACACGGTGAGGGCGCCCGCCGCGCCCGCGACCAGGCTCAGCAGCCAGATCTCCAGCACCAGCCACGCGGCGACGCCCAGTGGCAGATACCTGCGCAGCGCGGAGCGCCGGGGCCGGGCGGTGTTCGCGGAGGTGGGAGCGCCAGTCGTCATGCTCTCAGTGTGCCTGGGCGCGGCTCAGCACGGGATAAGGGGTCGATCCGCCGGAGACGCCCGACACCGCTTGGCTCGGCACCCCGGTACCGCCTCGCTCGCCGCCCCCTGCCGGGCCCGCTCACGGACCCGGTACCACCTCGCTCGCCGACCCGAGCCGCGCCCGCTCAGCGGCCCGGTCCCGCCGTGCTCACCGGCCCGGTCCAGCCTCGCTCGCCGACCCGTCGATGCCGGTCCCGCCAGCCCCTGGTGCCGGGTCTCGCTAGCCCTTGCCGGTGATCTTGCCGACGCGGTCGCCCACGCCCCAGGCGGTGACCCGCCACAGCGCCTCGACGACGATGTTCTTGCTCATCTTGGAGTCGCCGAGTTCGCGCTCGACGAAGGTGATGGGCACCTCGACCACGTGGTAGCCGGCCTTGACGGCGCGGCGGGCCAGGTCGACCTGGAAGCAGTAGCCCTGCGAGGAGACCTCTTCCAGACCCAGACCCTCCAGGGTCTCGCGGCGGAAGGCACGGTAGCCGCCGGTGATGTCGCGCAGCGGAAGGTCCAGGGCGAGACGGGAGTAGAAGCTGCCGCCGCGGGAGATGAACTCGCGGGACTTGGGCCAGTTCACCACCCGGCCGCCCGGCACCCAGCGGGAACCGAGTACCAGGTCGGCGCCCTTGAGGGCGGTGAGCAGGCGGGGCAGTTCCTCGGGCTGGTGGGAGCCGTCGGCGTCCATCTCGATCAGCACGCCGTAGCCGTGCTCCAGGCCCCAGCGGAAGCCGGCGAGGTAGGCCGCGCCGAGGCCCTCCTTGCCCTTGCGGTGCAGCACCTGGACGTGATCGTCCTCGGCGGCCAGCTCGTCGGCCAGCTTGCCGGTGCCGTCGGGGCTGTTGTCGTCGGCGATGAGCACGTGCGCCTCGGGGACGGCTTCGCGCACCCGCCCGACGATGCTCTTGATGTTCTCCGCCTCGTTGTACGTCGGAATGATCACCAGGGCCGTGCCCAGCGGGCCGAACTGCCTCCCCTGGGCCTTGGCCGCGAGGGTCCCGTCGCCGTCGTTCACTGCTGCCCCTTCATCTCGTACGCAGGGATCCACCATAGTGGCCAAGGCCTGGGATGACGCCCCGACTCGAGTCTGTGGTGGTGTCGATTCCACGAGAGTGGGGTAAGAATGCCCTTCTCGGCACCTGGTTCCGCGACGGATGGGGGCCCGGCGCCCTTCGGGCCGACCTGGGACCCGCTGGCTGCGGATCGACCGAAAGCCGTTGTCTACTGAGCGCCCGGGCCCCACCCGGGTCACACCTTGCCGACCGGTCGGAACGATCCCTCGTCGGCGCGGGCGCTGAGCCTGGCTCCCAGCGACGGTGCCCCGTGCGGCACACCGTCCCTGACCCAGCGGCGCTGCGACGAGTTGCTGAACACTCTCCGGTCGGGCGTCCGGTGGTGGACTCCGCCGAACCTACCGGCCCCGCGCCGCCGACTGTCAACAGCCTCGTGCCCGGTGCGGACACGGCATCACGGGCGGTGACCCGAAAGGATGCGCAGGTCGGACGACGGGACCGGCGAGGAGGATGACCGCCGCGCCACCCCGGGAGATCACTCGCCCGGCCGTACGAACACGGTCCGTCCGCCGACCACGGTGCGCAGGCAGACCGGCAGCGCGTGGCCGGGGGTGAGATCGGGCAGGCCGGGGGTGCCGGAGCGCGGATCGGTCGACCAGCGCGCGACCCTGTCGTCGGGAGCCTGGACGATCAGCTCGTCGGTGCGCCAGACGGCGTAGTCGGCCGGCGCACCGGGGACCAGGACGCCCGCGTCGTCGCGTCCCACGGCCCGCCAGCCGCCGCGCGTGTGCGCGGTGAAAGCGGCGCGGACGGAGACCCGGTGCCCGGGCTTGTGGTGGAAGGCGGCGGCGCGGACCGTGCCCCACGGGTCGAGCGGGGTGACGGGGCTGTCGGAGCCGAAGGCGAGGGGCACACCGGCGCGCAACAGGGCCGCGAACGGGTTCAGGGTGCGGGCCCGTTCCGTGCCCAGGCGCTGGGCGTACATGCCGTCCTCGCCGCCCCACAGGGCGTCGAAGGCGGGCTGCACGGACGCGATCAGGCCCAGCTCGGCGAAGCCGGCGACGGTCTGGGGGGTGAGCATCTCCGCGTGCTCGACGCGGTGCCGGGCGGCGCGGACGCGGGCCAGGCCGGTCTTCTCGGCTGCGGCGCGCACCCCTTCGACGACGGCGGTCACGGCGGCGTCGCCGATGGCGTGGAAGCCGGCCTGCAGGCCGGCCTCGGTGCAGGCGACGACGTGGGCGGCGACGGCGTCCGCGTCCAGGTAGGCGGTGCCGCTGTGGGGAGCGTCGGCGTACGGCTCGTGCAGGCAGGCGGTGTGCGAGCCGAGGGCGCCGTCGGCGAAGAGGTCACCCGCGGCGCCCATGGCACCGAGTTGGCGCGCCTTGTCGACGTTCCGCTCCGCCCAGTACCCGACGACGCGGGGGCCGTGGTTCTCGGCGGCGAGCTTCAGCAGAGCGGTGAAGTCCTCCTCGGAGGAGATCTGCGGACCCCCGCACTCGTGCACCGAGCCGATGCCGAGCGAGGCCGCGTGCGCGAGGGCGGTGCGCTGGGCCTCGGCGCGCTGGGCGGGGGTGATGGCGGCGAGGGCGGTCTCGCGCACTAGGTGGTGGGCGTCCCGGGTGAGCGGGGCGTCCTCGCGCGGGACGTCCCCGGGGACGAGGTCCAGCAGGGCGGTGGTGACGACCGCCGAGTGCACGTCGATACGGGAGAGGTACAGCGGACGGCCGCCGGTGGCCTCGTCCAGTTCGGCGCGCGTGGGCGGGCGGCCGCCGGGCCAGCGGGCGGCGTCCCAGCCGTGGCCCAGCAGGACCCGGTCGCCGGGGCGGGCGGCGGCGAACTCGCGGACCAGGGCCAGGGCCGCCGCCAGGGACGGGGCGCCGGACAGGTCGAGGCCGGTCAGGGCGAGGCCGGTGGCGGTGGTGTGCACATGGGCGTCGGTGAAGGCCGGGGTGACCAGGGCGCCGTCGAGGTCGACCACCTCGTCCACCCCGTCGGCGAAGGCGTCGGCGGCCCCCTCGGAGCCGACCCAGGCGACCTGGCCGCGCTCCACCACCATGGCGGTGGCGAAGGGGTCGGCGGGGCTGTGCACCTCCCCGCGGCGCAGCAGGACGGTCTGGGGCTCGGCGGACTGCTCACTCATGACGGACAGTCTCTCGCGTGCGCGGGGTCCGCCGGGCACCGGGGCGGCGCGTGCTGCGGCACGGGGCCGCCCCGGCTCAGATCCTCGGCGGGCGTGCCTCGTACGGCGTCGACAGGACCACCGTCGTCCGGGTGGAGACCCCGGCCAGGGAGCGCAGGCGGGCCAGCAGCTCCTCCAGCTCGTGCGGGGTGGCCACCCGCACCTTCAGGATGTAGTTCTCGTCGCCGGCGACGCTGTGGCAGGCCTCGATCTCGGGGACGTCGGCGAGCCGGTCCGCGATGTCGTCGGGGGCGCTGGGGTCGAACGGTTTGGCCGAGATGAACGCGGTGAGCGGCAGCCCCACGGCCTCCGGGTCGACCACCGCGGCGTAGCCGCGGATGACGCCACGCTGTTCGAGCCGGCGCACCCGCTGGTGCACGGCCGACGTGGACAGGCCCGTGGCCTTGCCCAGGTCTGTGTAGCTCATCCGCCCGTCTTTGACGAGCAGCTGCACGATCTGTCGGTCCAGCTCCTCCATGGCGCCAAAACCTACAGTGCGGTTGATCTCTTCCGATAGCCGAGAGCGCAGGTCATGGCCGGTTCGATACAAAAGGCCGTGAACCGGCGCGCCGACGGGCCGGTACGGGCGCCCTGTGACGAACGCCACAGGCCCTGCGCAGGCTCCGTGACGGTCTCGTGATTACCGCCGAGACCGGGCGGGAAGTGCTTGGTGTGGTCGAGGCCGCAGTGCCTTCACGGCCCAGCCTTAGGGGGAGTAACCCATGCAGAGTGTTGAGCGCCCTGGTCGATCCACGTCCAGGCGGCAGCAGCCGGTCGTCGAGCCCGAGCCGGAGGGCGCCGGATCCGACGTCTTCGACGAGGAGCCGGACGCCTACGACACGTTCGAGATGTACCGGGTGATCTGCCCGGACTGCGCGCAGCCGATCGCGCTGCTGGCGGACGAGGAGATCCTGCCGGAGCACGCGCTGTGCGCCTCGCCGTGGAACCCGTTCGGTCTCACGGTCTGCGCCGGCACGGGCCGTGCGGCGGCCGACGCCCGCCCGGCGGACGAGTCCTTCACGCCGCAGGAGCAGGACACCGCTCTGCTGCTCACGCTCCCCCAGGGCCTGAACTGGCGGACGCAGCCCTTCTCGCACGCCGGGGGCCCGGGCTCGCGCCCGATGCGCGTACCGGAGCTGCGCCGCCAGGCCGCCTGAGCCGCTCGCCGGCAGGCCGGGCTCGCACCCCGGCGGCGGCCGCCCTGTGCCATGGGGCTCCATCCCGGTGACCGCCCGCCCCGCGGAGCGCTCAATCCCCGCACTCGCCCCGCACCATGGCGCGCAGACCGTCCTGGTGCAGGATCAGCGTGTCCGGATCCGCCGGGACGGCGACCTCACCGAAGTACGCCTGCCGGTACGCGACGCGCAGCATGACGATCGCGTGCCGCAGCGCGGCGTAGAGGGTGTGGAACTCCATGTCCCGCGGGGTGTGGCCGGTCAGGCGGGCGTAGCGGGCCTCGACGCGGTCGCGGCGCAGGAGGCCGGGCAGGCCCCGCTGCCCGGAGCCGGTGGCGAGGTCCTGGAAGAAGCGGTGCAGACAGATCGTCCGGCCGAGATCGACCTCGCGCGGGGCGAGCGCGGCCATCTCCCAGTCGAGGACGGCGACGGGCTCGAAGCCGTCGTAGACGATGTTTCCGATGCGCGCGTCCCCCCAGTTCAGGACGGGCTCGCCGGGTTCGCGCGGCCACAGCCGCTCCAGCCGGTCGAAGGCGTCCTCGATCAGGGGTGAGCGGGCCAAACCGTCGGTCACCCAGGTGTAGTAGGCGCGTTGGGCCGTCACGTGTCGGCGCAGCGGGTCGCCTTCGCCGGGCAGGGTGAGGAACGCGGCCTCGGCGGCGGGCACTTGGTCGTGCAGCCGGGCCGGCAGGGCGATCGTGGCCGCTTCCAGGTGCTCGCGTTCGCCGTCGCTCGCCGCGTGCGGCCAACTGCCCTCGTAGGTGTACGGCATGACGTCCGGAGGCACGCGCGGCACCTGGTGCACCGGGTACTCGTCGAGTGGTACGGGACGGTCGTCGGCCACGGACACCACGGACACCCCCTGGTGGACGGTCCGCTGACGGTACGTCAGATCATCGGAGGAGACCAGGGAGGAAACCGGACGGACGTGAACTGACGCGCGATTCGGCCGGGCGGTGACCTGTCGGGCCACCGGCGCGTTGGCCCGGCATGACCCCCACGTACTCGGCGACCGGGCGTCAGCGCCGCATTTTCGTCCCCCGCCCGGCAGAATCGGTTCCGCCGCCGCCCGCGCCGCAGGACCCGCCCATCTACCGCGATCTCCTGCGCACCTGGGCCGACCGAGGGCGCACCCTGCCGGGCCGCCACGACCCGGAGTGGGTCAGGCTGGCGGCGCCGACGGTGCTCGCGGGCCAGTTCAGCGACCCTCGGGTCCCGCCACGTGACGGGCGATGACCATCCGCTGGATCTGGTTGGTGCCCTCGACGATCTGCAGGACCTTGGCCTCGCGCATGTAGCGCTCGGCCGGGAAGTCGGCGGTGTAGCCGTAGCCCCCGAGTATCTGCACGGCGTCCGTCGTGACCTTCATGGCCGTGTCGGTGCAGTGCAGCTTGGCCATGGCGGCCTGCTTGGCGAACGGCCGGCCGGCGTCCCGCAGCCGGGCGGCCGTGAGGTAGAGCGCCCGGCCGGCCTCGATCTGGGTCGCCATGTCGGCGATCATGAAGCGCAGGCCCTGGAAGTCGGCGATGGGCCGGCCGAACTGCCGGCGCTCGGTCGCGTAGCCCACCGCCTCGTCCAGCGCGGCCTGGGCGAGACCGATGGCGCAGGCCGCGATGCCGAGCCGGCCCGAGTCGAGGGCGGCCAGGGCGATGGAGAAGCCCTGGCCCTCCTCGCCGATGCGCCGGTCGTCGTGGACCCGGACGCCGTCGAGGTGGACCTGGGCCGTGGGTGAGCCCTTCATGCCCATCTTCTTCTCGGGCGCCGCGCCGGAGAGGCCCGGGGCGTCGCCGGGCACGAGGAAGGCGGTGATCCCGCGCGGGCCGTCCTCGCCGGTGCGGGCCATCACGGTGTAGAAGTCGGCGATGCCGCCGTGCGTGATCCAGGCCTTGGTGCCGGTGAGGACCCAGTGGTCGCCGTCGCGGACGGCCCTGGTGCGCAGGGAGGCCGCGTCGGAACCGGAGGACGGCTCCGAGAGCCCGTACGCCCCGAGCAGGCCGCCGCCGAGCATCGCGGGCAGGTGCTCGACCTGCTGCTGCTTGGTGCCGTGGGCGGCGAGCGCGTAGGACGCGAGGGTGTGGACGCTGACCCCGAGGCCGACGGTGAGCCGCGCCGCGGCCAGCTCCTCCAGGACCTGCAGGTAGACCTCGTAGGGCTGGTCGCCGCCGCCGTACTCGGAGTCGTAGGGCAGGCCGAGCAGCCCGGACTCGGACAGCAGGGTGAAGACCTCGCGCGGGAAGCGTCCCGCGTCCTCCTCCTCGGCGGCCTTCGGCGCGATCTCGCGCTGGGCGATCTCGCGGACGAGCGCGAGCAGGTCCCTCGCCTCTTCCGTCGGCAGTTGACGCTCCACCGGCTGCGGGTCGCGGTCGGACATGGCGTCGGTCTCCTCCCTGTTTCGGGCACGGGCGGTCGGGCCCGTCGGGTGGGGGCGGCTCCGCCTCGTCTTGCCGGTTCGCCGAAGGGGCCCGCTCCCGGGTCTCGGAAGCGGCTGACCAGCGGCTGCGCTGTGAGTATGCCCGATCAGCGACCTCTCGTCACCAGTTAACGACCGCTTACTTCAAGAATCCAGCCGGAAGCCCCCGCACCCCCAGGATTGGTCCGAACCATTGACGCAGTGGTCTAGTCCTCCTACTGTGCATGACCAACGCTTTACCGCGTTCATGCCAATCGGCGCGCAGGCACCTCTCCCCCACGAGGAGACACCCGATGCACACTCCCCACCGCTCCCGCCTCCGGGCGCTCATGGCCGCCGCGTGTACCACCGTCCTCGGTGCCGGGCTCCTGGCCGGGGCGGGCACCGCGACCGCGGCCGCCCCCACCGCCCCGCACCTGAAGGCCGGCTCCAAGGTCGTCGGCTACTTCACCGAATGGGGCACCTACGACCGCAAGTACTACGTCAAGAACATCGAGACCTCCGGCTCCGCGGCCAAGCTGACCCACATCAACTACGCGTTCGGCAACGTCACGGGCGGCAAGTGCGCGCTGGGCGACTCCTACGCGGCCACCGACCGCGCCTACACGGCCGCCGAGTCGGTGGACGGCGTCGCCGACACCTGGGACCAGCCGCTGCGCGGCAACTTCAACCAGCTGCTGAAGCTGAAGAAGAAGCACCCGGGCCTGAAGGTGCTGTGGTCCTTCGGCGGCTGGACCTGGTCCAGCGGCTTCGGCGAGGCCGCGAAGAACCCGGCGGCCTTCGCCCAGTCGTGCTACGACCTGGTGAAGAACTCCAAGTGGGCGGGCGTCTTCGACGGCATCGACATCGACTGGGAGTACCCGAACGCCTGCGGCAACACCTGCGACACCAGCGGGCGGGAGGCGTTCAAGAACGTCATGGCGGCCCTGCGCTCGAAGTTCGGCTCCGGCAGCCTGGTCACCGCCGCGATCACCGCGGACGCCACCAGCGGCGGCAAGATCGACGCGGCGAACTACGCCGGCGCCGCCGCGTACGTCGACTGGTACAACCCGATGACGTACGACTACTTCGGCGCCTGGGACGCCGCCGGCCCGACCGCACCGCACTCCGCGCTGAACTCCTACCCGGGCATCCCGAAGGCGGACTTCCACACCTCGGCGACCATCGCCAAGCTCAAGGGTCTCGGCGTCCCGGCCGCCAAGCTGCTGCTGGGCATCGGCTTCTACGGGCGCGGCTGGACCGGCGTCACCCAGGCGGCGCCCGGCGGCACGGCGACCGGACCGGCGGCGGGGACCTACGAGCAGGGCATCGACGACTACAAGGTGCTCAAGTCCAAGTGCCCGGCGACCGGCACCGTGGGCGGTACCGCCTACGCCAAGTGCGGCAGTGACTGGTGGAGTTACGACACCCCGGCGACCATCGCCACGAAGATGACGTACAAGAACCAGCAGGGTCTGGGCGGCACGTTCTTCTGGGAGCTGAGCGGTGACACGGCCGGCGGCGAGCTGATCAAGGCCATCAACTGATCAAGGTCATCACCTGATCCAGGCCACGGGGGCCGGGGAGCGGAGGACCACGAGCCTCCGCTCCCCTGTGGCGTCCGGGCGTCACCCCTCGCGGCGTTCGGCGTCGCGTCCCGTGCGGCGTTCAGGCCTCGCGGCGGGCCGGGGGCGGGGCCGGGTGGGCCGGGTCCAGCTCCGCGACGGCCCGCAGGGCCCCGCCGAGCGTCTTCACCAGCAGCGCGCACATCGTGTCGCGGGACAGCTCCGGGCGGGCGATCCAGTCCAGGGTCGCGCCCTCCACGCCGCACACCCAGGCGAGCAGGCCCATGCGGGCGACCGGGGCGATGTCACCCGTGCCGTAGGCGCCTTCGGCGACGGTCGTGATGATCGCCGCCCGCACGCCGTCCCGGACGGCGTGCACCTCCGCGTCGAAGCCGACGCCGCCGCTGACGATCGTGCGGTAGGCGGCCTGGTGGTGTTCGGCGTAGCGCAGGTAGCCGTCGATGGTGCGGTGGACGCGGTCCACGGCGGGCAGTTCGAGGCCGCCGGCGGCGGAGGAGACCAGGTCGGCCACGGAGTCCTCGACGATCGCCAGGTAGTAGCCGCGCTTGGAGCGGAAGTAGTAGTAGATCAGGCCCTTGGCGACATCCGCCTGGCGGGCGATGTCGTCCATGGACAGTGCGTCGTAGGGCGTGTCGGCGAACAACTTGCGTCCGATGGCGATGAGTTCGGCGCGACGCGCCGCCGAGCGATCGGTGCCGCGCGCCCGTGCGGGCGCCTGCCCCGCGCGAGCGGAGCCGGGAGACTGGTGGACGGCGGCACGCTGCTGAGGCATGTTCACTTTCGACCCTGGTCCGGGAGTCGCGGGACACCCGCAGTATGTCAGAACATGCCGGCCCGGGAAGGGCTGTCAGAGCAGACCCAGCTGGGTCACGAGCATCGCGACCATCACGACGAGCAGCCAGCCCATGGCGTGCTCGAGGATCTTCGGGCCGTCTTCCTGAGGGCCGCCGGTGCGGACGCGGGTGGCGGTGGCCGGGTGTGCGGTCATGGTTTCTCTCAGAGGTCGGACGTACGGAGTGGAATCCCCCCACCCATTTGTCCACCTTGCCACCCGCGGCGGTGTCTGCGGCAGAGACGTTGCTCACACGGCCCGGATCAGTGCACGCCCACCGCGGCCAGGGCCTTGCGCTGGCGGTGGCTCGGCTGAGCCGGGAAGTACAGGTAGCAGACTCCCCCGGTGCCCGAGGAGACCCCTCCGGAGGCGTTGTGGCGCTTGGTGCGCAGCCAGATGTTCTCGAACTCCCGGCGCAGGTAGACCCGCCGTACCGCGGCGTCGTCCGGCGAGGCCGGGTCGTTGGCGATCACGTCGCCGTCCGCCGTGAAGCCGATCACGGTCATCAGGTGGCCGGAGGTGCCGTAGCCGGCGCCGGTCAGCTCGCTGCTGAGGAAGGACTGGGACGTTATGGCGGGGATGCCGGCCGCGACCAGCGTCTCCAGGTCGGAGAGCGAGGCGAGCCGGGTGACGACGGCCTGGAGGTCCGGATAGGTGGCCGCGTAGGCGGCGTTGAAGGGCCAGTTGCCGCAGCCCTCGTACTGGTAGTCGTAGGTGAAGCGGGCGGCGTGGCAGACCTGCGGGTCGGCGTAGGCCGGGTCCACCCAGGAGAGCTGCTCGGGGGTGAGCCGGCCGCCCCAGTACTCGATGATCATCTGCGAGGAGGTGGGGCTGCACCAGGCCTCGCCGCCGTTGTCGAACTGTGGGTACTGGCCCTTGTGGATCTCCTGCGAGTACCGCGGGACGGCCAGTTCCTGGGCGAGACCGGGGGTGGAGGCCGGGACGGTGAAGCGGTCGGGGATGTCGGAGCCCATCGCGCCCAGCCGCCAGACGGTGGGCGTCAGGTGCGTGCCCGGCGTGCGGTAGAGGGTGAGGCGCAGCCGGTACGACGCCAGGCGCAGGCCGGTGCTCGCGTCGTCGATGGCGAACGTGTCGGTCCAGACGGTGCTCCTGCCGTCGCTCTGGCCGTCCACCGAGGTCCGCTTGATGTCCTGGTCGCCGGCCGCCCAGCGGCCCATCACGTACCAGGGCGTGTCCGTGCCGTCGGAGTACGTGCCCCGCAGCTCGACCTGGAGCCAGGTCCCCTCGGGGGTGTGCGCGTTCCAGGAGGCGATGACCTCGGTGGCGGGGACGGCCGGCCGGTGGACCGGGGAGGTCCAGGTGGCGTACTCCCAGGTGGCGGTGGTGCCGGTGTGCGGGTCGGTGTAGTCGCTGCGGCCGACCGGCGCGGCGATCACCAGGCCGGGGCGGTGACCGGCGACGGCCCGGGTGCCCTGGGCGGCGCCGGAGCGCCACTCGCGGTGGGTGGTCCAGGCGTGGTAGTCGATCGGACGGTCCTGCGCCCGGCCGGTGCCGGTGGCGCGGGGGGCGGATGTCCGCGGGGCACCGGTGGCGGAGGCCTTCGCGGCACCGGTGGCGGATGTCTGTGCGGCGGCCGCGGGGGGCGCCGCTCCGGCCACCGCCGCGGCGACGGCGACGGCGAGGACGGTTCTGCGGGACGGCTGTTCGGCTCTGCTCATGGGCGCGAATACCCCCAGGTGTCCGAGTCGGGACTGCTCCGGTGCACGGTTCGTGCGCCAACTATGGATCAGGCGGCATGCCCCTGCCAGCACTTCCGCGTATGCCGCGCCACGAATATTGGTCTCGTCCACTGAAAGCGTCTCCCGAGGGCACACGAAGGCCCCGGAGCGGGCGAAAGGGCACGCGCCGGGGCCATGACCGGTGGGCCGCGCGAAGGGAGCGGGACGGTCGTCGTGCTTGAGGACCGGGACGGTCGTCGCACGTGGGGGGGGCGGGGCGGTCGTCGTACGGAGAGGACGGGGGCGGTCGTCGTACGAGAGGACCGAGAGGGACGCCGTACGAGAGGAGCGGGACGGTCGTACGACGTGACCGGGAGGGGTGCGTCCGGTCACCCGGCAGGCCGGGCCGGGTGACCGGGGCGGTCAGACGAGGTCCATCGCGGCGACCTCGTCCGGGCCGCCGTAGCTGACCGGGCCCTGGAAGCGGCGGCGGGCGGTGGCGAACCACCACACCGTGGCCACGAGCAGGACGGCGGCGAGCGCGATCGGCGCGTAGTTGAAGGAGTCGGCGGTGATCGGCGAGGCCTGCGGGAGCATGAACAGGACGCTGCTGAGGAGGATCCAGATCACCGCGAGCCAGCCGATCGGCCGGCCCCAGCGGCCCAGGTGCCAGGGCCCGGGCTGGAACGCGTCACCGAGCCGGAGCCGCAGGAAGATCGGCACGGCGTAGGCGAGGAACAGCCCGACCACGTTGACGCTCACGATGGCGGTGAACGCCGTGTGCGACCACCAGCCGGGCACCACGAGGGCCAGCGAACAGCCCACCGCCAGCCACACCGCCTTCACGGGGGTACGGGTGCGCAGCGAGACCGAGTGCCACCAGCGGGAGCCCGGCATGGCGCCGTCCCGGGAGAAGGCGAAGATCTGCCGGGTGTTGCTGGTGAGGTTGGCCAGACCGCAGAAGAGCATCGCGCCGATGACGATGAGGAGCATGACCTTGGCGGTGGCCAGGCCGAGTCCGTCGATCAGAATCTGGACGGGCGGCGTAGCCGCTCCGGCCACCTTGGCGTAGTCGTTAATGCTGTAGACCAATGCCAGCATCAGGATCAGGCCGGTGAGCGCGGAATAGCCGATCGCCCGGATGATCCCCTTCGGCGCGTTGACCGTCGCGCCGACCGTTTCCTCGGACATGTGGAAGCTGCCGTCGAAGCCGGTGAAGGTCCAGCTGGTGACCAGCAGGCCGAGCATGCCGCCGTAAAGCCCGCTAGTGAAGCCCGTGTTGTTCTCGAAATGCGTCACGAAGGACGCCGACTGATGGTGATCGGGCATCACTATGAGTGCGCCCACGATCACGACCAGTCCGATCAGCAGCCACCACACGGAAATGCGGTTGAGCAGGGCGACGAGTTGGACGGAGTAGGTGTTGGCGAGCCCCTGGAGCACGATGATCAGGGCCGTGATCAGCACCGTCTGGTGTGCGGTCGGCTCGTAGGAGGGCCACTGCAGCTGGGCGAACGCCTGGATGAAGGTGGCGGCCGCGTACCCGGTGGCGGCGGTTCCGCCGATCTGGCCCACGAAGTTCAGCCAGCCCGTGAACCAGGACCAGGCACCCTTGTGCCGTTTGGCCAGTTTACCGGCGGAGAAATAGAGGGCGCCGCTCGTCGGATAGGCAGAGGCCACTTCCGCCATGGCCGCGCCGATGAGGAGCACCATGACGGAGACACCGGCCCAGCCGAATACGAGAATGCGGGGGCCACCCGCATTCATGCCGAATCCGAAGGACGAGAAGATTCCCGAGAGGACGTTGATGATGGTGAAGGAGATCGCGAAATTGTCGAACGCCTTGAAGCGCCGGGTCAGTTTTCGTGGATATCCCATCGCGTGCAGGGTCGCGTCGTCGTCTAGCACGACCGGGTCTTCACCCGCGCGGGCCTTCACGCGTGGCGTCGATGTCCGTTCCGACACAGATCGGCCTTTCTCTCGGTGGGGAAAAGGGGCGGACGAGCGGAATCAGGCGGGCCCCGGCACGGGCAGTCCGCAGGCGCGCCGGGCCCGGGAGAGCTGTTCGGCGGGGTCACCGAAGGCGCTCCAGGGCATGCGCGAGGCGTACCGGCCCATCGCCGTGAACACCGCCCGGGCCTCGAACTCGCACTGGCCCATGACCAGCGCGTGCGCGAGGTAGGCCAGGTCGAGCACCGGGGTGAAGCGGTAACCGGCCATCGTGGGCAGCCAGTTGTGGTAGATCGCCAGGGCCGTGGAGCGCCACTGGGGTTGTTCCCAGACCTGTTCGGCGAGCAGCTGGGTCGGGTTGTAGCTCTCCACCAGGGCCACCAGGGGCAGCAGCCGCAGGGCGGAATCGGCGGGCGCCCGCTGGCTCAGGAAGGCGGCCACGTCCCAGGCCGCGTTGACCGAGCCGCCGTGGCGCGTGAAGAAACAGGACAGGAAGCGGTGATGGGCCTCGCGGTGCCACGGGTCCAGGGACAGGACGTGCGCGAAAAGCCGCCAGGGTCCCGGCGGGGCGGTGAGCAGCCCCCGCGGGGCCGGGTCGCGCAGCCGGTGCAGCCGGGCCATCGACAGCTTGGCGACCCAGGGGGTGGGGTCGTCGGGGGCCAGGGCGGCGGCGCGCTCGCACGCGGTCAGCGCTATCCGCTCCAGTGCCTCGGCGCGCTCGTCGCGGGCGTCGGCGGCCCGCAGCGCGCGCTGCACCGCGACCCGGGCCCACATCAGCGCCGCCTCGGGCGTCGGCTCCTCGTCCAGCCAGCGCTCGACGAGATCGGTGCCGGCCGCCTCGGAGGCGAGCACCAGTGAACGGTGGGCGCGCAGGGCGAAGTCGGTACGCGTCTCGGCCAGCGCCTCGTTGGCGTATCGATAACGACCGGCGCGCACATCGACGCAAACGCTCGCCAGGACACGGTCGTCGGCCGCCGGGTGCCAAACATAGTGCCCTTCGAATAACTCCGCGGCCATGTCCACCCGCCCGTCCCCGTTCGGCGCATCGAAGTTGCGCAGGAGGCACCTTACTCAGCGACGGGCACCCCCGGGAACGCCGAATTCGACATATCGGTCACGTGATTCGATTGGTTTATCGGCAGGATTGGCCGGCCGCCGACCGGTGGTTCAATTTGCGACATCTTCCGGCCCGGCGACCACCGGCGGCCCCGTCACCAGGGGCCGCTACTAGACTGTTTCCGGAAAACACCCCCACACCGCACCACACCTCGGGAATCACCATTCGCGACCTCGCCGCCCGGCTGCGCGGGCTCCCTCCGTCCGTGGGACCGGTCCGGCTGATCGGCGTCGACGGGCACGCAGGCTCCGGAAAGTCCACCTTCGCCGGGCTGCTGGCCACCGCGCTGGGCGGGGCGCCGGTGCTCCACCTGGACGACGTCTCCAGCCACGAGCAGCTCTTCGCGTGGACCGGCCGCTTCATGACCCAGGTGATCGAACCGCTGTCCCGGGGCGAGAGCGCGTACTACACCCCCTACGACTGGCCCGCTCGCGCGTTCGGCGCGCCCCGCCCGCTGCCGCCCGCGCCCGTCGTGCTGATCGAGGGCGTCGGGGCCGGCCGCCGCGCGCTGCGGCCGCATCTGGCGCGGTTGCTGTGGATGGAGCTGCCGGCGGCCGAGTCCTGGGCGCGCGGGCGGTCGCGCGACGGCGCGGGGCTGCGGGAGTTCTGGGACGGCTGGGTCACGGCGGAGCGCGCGCACTTCACCGCCGACCCTTCGCGCCCCCACGCGGATCTTCTGGTGCTGCAGACATCGGAGGGGTATGAGGTGCTGCCGGGGCCTGTGTCACCCCCTGGACCGGACCAGGTCGCTACGCACGGTGAGGGACCGCCTGCAATGTGGTGAAGGCGTGAAGAGCGTTGTCCGGCGAACTCCTCCGGGTGCCCAACTGTGCTTGACCGGGGGCCCGGACAGGACTTACGTTCTGGATGTGCGGCCTTTGGGAGCCGCCCTCAGACGCGAAGCCCCCGGTTGTTCCCCCGTGACCGGGGGCTTCGTTCTGCCCTGGGGCCGTTTTCCGGGCGCTGCGCGCACCGATCCGCTCACCCTCGGTCACCGAGCCGGATGCGCCCCGTCTGCTCCCACCTCGTCGAACGGCATGTGCGGCACCCTTCGGCACGCGGTCGCCCCACGGGTACGATGCCCTCGGTGCGACCTTCGGGCGGTTGCCTCGCGCACCTGCAACTCCGGTCCGCGGCACAGCGGTTCGACCGCGGCGGCCACCGGGTGACTCGCCCGGTGGTGAACCACGGGGACACGGTCTGTGGGGGGACGTGATGGACTTCGGCACGCAGGGCCCCGAGGCCCCGGCCGACCTCGTCTGGCTGCGGGGTGTGGACGCCTACACGATGGGCGCCTACCCGCAGGCGGAGGAGGAGTTCCGCACCGCGGTGCGGATGGACCCGGGCATGGCCGACGCCTGGCTGGGGCTGCACGCGCTGCGCGTGGACACGACGACCGCGCTGCTGAGGATGTTCCGGCACCGCGAGCGCTTCGGCGAACAGCGCGCCCGGCACCGCAGATCCCTCAACTCCTGGTACTGGCTGGGCTGGTGGGTGCAGCCGGTGCTGGAGAGCCCGCGTGATCTGCTGCTGGCGCACGCCTCGCACTGGCTGGACGGCCGGCACGTGCCCGAGCTGGACCGGGCGCTGGCCGGGCTGCCCCCGGTCGACACCGATCCGCAGGTCCGCTTCCTGCACGCCTGCCGCGCCTATCTGGTCAAGGACTGGGAGCAGCTCGTCCGGCACACCGATCCGCTGCTGGACGATCCGCTGCTCGGCATCGAGGCGGGGCTGTTCGGCGGCATGGCCCGGGTCCGGCTGGAGATGTACGGGCAGGCCGAGCCGCTCCTGTCGGCCGCGCTGATGCGGTGCCGCAGCGAGCAGCCGCAGCGCAAGGAGCTGCGGTACTGGCTGGCCCGCGCCCACGAGGGCACCGGCCGCTCGGCCGCCGCGCTCCCGCTGTACCGCGCGGTGCACCGGGTCGACCCGGCCTTCATGGACACCTCGGCGCGGCTGGCCGCGATCGCCGAGGGCGACGGGTACGACGACGCCGCGGACCTGGCCGCGATCACGCTGACCGGCGCCGGGCAGGACAGCGTGGACGGACCGGACGGGTTCGACCCGCTCTTCGGGATGGAGGGCCGCGATCTCAGACTTCCGGAACCGGATCTGCCGGCCGGCCCCCTGCCCTCGGTGAGCGATCCGGCGGTACGCGTGAAGACAGGGCTCTCCTCCTCCACCGTTCCGGCCGGTCCGACCGATCCCGCGCTGCTGGAGGAGGCGCTCGCCGAGCTGGAGCGCATGGTGGGTCTCGAGCCGGTCAAGCGCCAGGTGAAGGCGTTGTCCGCGCAGCTGAACATGGCCCGGCTGCGGACCGGGCAGGGGCTGCCGGTGCAGCCACCGAAGCGGCACTTCGTCTTCTCCGGGCCGTCCGGGACCGGGAAGACCACGGTCGCGCGGATTCTCGGGCGGGTGTTCTACGCGCTGGGCCTGCTCGGCGGGGATCATCTGGTGGAGGCCCAGCGGGCCGACCTGGTGGGCGAGTACCTCGGGCAGACGGCCGTGAAGGCCAACGAGCTGATCGACTCCGCGATCGGCGGGGTGCTGTTCGTGGACGAGGCGTACTCGCTGTCCAACTCCGGGTACGGCAAGGGGGACGCGTACGGCGACGAGGCGCTGCAGGTGCTGCTCAAGCGGGCCGAGGACAACCGGGACCACCTGGTGGTGATCCTGGCCGGCTATCCGGAGGGCATGGACCGGCTGCTCGCGGCGAACCCCGGGCTCTCCTCCCGTTTCACGACCCGCGTCGACTTCCCTTCGTACCGCCCGCAGGAACTCACCGAGATCGGGAAGGTGCTGGCCGGGGACAACGGGGACACCTGGGACGACGAGGCGCTGGAGGAGCTGCGCTCGATCGCCGGGCATGTGGTCGATCAGGAGTGGATCGACGAGCTGGGCAACGGGCGGTTCCTGCGGACGCTGTACGAGAAGAGCTGCGCGTACCGGGATCTGCGCTTGTCGGTGTATCCCGGGGCGCTCTCGCGGGAGGACCTGGCGACCTTACGCCTGCCCGACCTGATGCAGGCCTACGGCGAGGTGCTCTCCGGCCGGGGCCCGCAGGACCCGACACCGACGTAGACGCCTGTCCTGCCGCCGGGACCGGCGCGCTTCACTCACCGCGCTGCAATCCTCAGGGGTGCGGGGCCGGCCATGCAGCCGACCGCCTCCGAGGCCACCCCCAGGGGCGCGGGGAACCGCGCGATCGGCCCCCACGCAGCAGCTGACGAGCGACTTCCGCCGCCGGGCGGACCCCCCAAGGGGCCCGCCCGGTGGCCGCGGCCGACTCGGGGCCGTCGGCGCGCTACGTCGCCAACGCCTGTTCCGGCTCGCCGCTGACTCTCGGTTCCGCCAGCCTCACGTCGGCCGGTTCGCGGTGCGCCGGGTCCCGCACCTCGCCCACCAGCAGCTCCAGGACGTCCTCCAGGGCCACCAGACCGAGCACCCGGCCGCCGGCGTCGGCCACCTGGGCGAGGTGCGTGGCCGCCCGGCGCATCACCGTGAGCGCGTCGTCCAGCGGCAGCTCGGCGCGCAGCGTGGTCATGGGGCGCCAGACGTGCTGCGGTACCGCACGCTCGGACTCCTCCACGTCGAGGACGTCCTTCACGTGGACGTACCCCATGAACGGACCCTTCTCCGTCGCCGCGACCGGGAACCGGGAGTAGCCCGTGCGGGCGGTCAGCCGCACGATCTCGCCCGGTGTGACCGACGGAGCCACCGTCACCAGGGACTCCCGGCGCAGCAGGACGTCCGTCACCGGACGGGAGCCCAGCTCCAGGGCGTCCTCCAGCCGCTCCTGCTCCTCGGGGTCGAGGAGTCCCGCCTGGCCGGAGTCCTCCAGCAGCCGGTTGAGCTGCTCGCTGGTGACCACGGCCTCCACCTCGTCCTTCGGCTCCACCCGGAAGAGGCGCAGGATGCCCTGCGCGCAGGCGCCGAGGGCCACGGTGATCGGCTTGCACAGGCGGGCGAACCACACCAGTCCCGGGCTGAGCCACAGGGCAGCCTTCTCGGGCGCCGCCATGGCGAGGTTCTTCGGCACCATCTCGCCGATGACCAGGTGGAAGAAGACCACCGCGGCCAGGGCGATGACGTAGCCGAGGGGGTGGATCACGCCCTGCGGGATGTGGATCGCCTCGAACAGCGGCTCCAGCAGATGTGCCACCGTCGGTTCGGCGACCGCGCCGAGCGTCAGGGAGCAGACGGTGATCCCGAACTGCGCGGCGGCCATCATCTGCGGCAGCCGCTCCAGGCCGTAGAGCACCTGGCGGGCCCGGGCGGTGCCGAGGGGTTCGATCTGGCTGCGGCGGACGGAGACGAGCGCGAACTCGGCGCCGACGAAGAAGCCGTTGGTGAGCACGAGCAGCCCGGCGAAGGCCAGCTGGAGGACGCTCATCGGGCGGCCTCCACCACGTTGACCACCGGGGCGGTCCGGACCAGGCGGACCCGTTCGGCGCGGTAGTGGCCGACCTGGCGGACGGAGAGCCGCCAGCCGGGCAGTTCGGCCCGGTCGCCGGGGGCCGGGATGCGGCCGAGCAGGTCGGCGACCAGACCGGCGACGGTCTCGTACGGCCCCTCGGGCACGTCGAGGCCTATGCGCAGCAGGATGTCGACGCGGCAGCTGCCGTCGACGTCCCAGGCCGGCCTGCCCTCCTCGGGCGGGGCGGCGGCCAGCTCGGGCATGTCCTTGGCGTCGTGCTCGTCGCGGACCTCGCCGACGAGTTCCTCGACGATGTCCTCCAGGGTGACCACGCCGGCCGTGCCGCCGTACTCGTCCACGACGACCGCGATGGGCTGCTCGCTGCGCAGCCGGGCGAGGAGCGGCTGGACGGGCAGGGTCTCGGGGACCAGGAGTGCCTTGCGGGCGATGCGGCCGACCGGGGTGCGCAGCCGGTCGCGCGGGGGAATCGCCAGCGCGTCCTTCAGGTGGGCCATGCCGACGATCTCGTCGATCTTCTCCCGGTAGACGGGGAAGCGGGACAGGCCGGTGGCCCGGGTGAGGTTGACGACGTCCTCGGCGGTGGCCGATGACTGCAGTGCGCTGACCTTCACGCGGGGGGTCATGACGTGCTGCGCGGTCAGCTCGCCCAGGGACAGGGTGCGGACGAACAGGTCGGCCGTGTCCTGCTCCAGGGCGCCGGCCTGCGCGGAGTGCCGGGCCAGGGACACCAGTTCACCCGGGGTGCGGGCGGAGGCCAGCTCATCGGTGGGCTCGACGCCGAGGGCGCGGACCAGCCGGTTGGCGACCGTGTTGAGCGCGGCGATCACCGGCCGGAACAGGCGGGAGAAGTGGTGCTGCGGGCCGGCCACGAAGCGCGCGACCTGCAGGGGCTTGGACACCGCCCAGTTCTTGGGAACGAGTTCGCCGATCACCATCTGGATCGCGGAGGCCAGCAGCATGCCGACGATCACGGCGACGCCGGAGACGACGCCCTCGGGCAGGCCGAGCGCGGCCAGGGGGCCGTGCAGCAGCCCCGCCAGGGCCGGTTCGGCGAGCATGCCGACGACCAGGGAGGTGATGGTGATGCCGAGCTGGGTGCCGGAGAGCTGGAAGGACAGCTCCCTCAGCGACTCCACGACCGTACGGGCGCGTCGGTCGCCTTCGGCGGCGGCCTTCTCGGCCTCCGGACGCTCGACCGTCACCAGGCCGAACTCTGCGGCCACGAAGAAACCGTTGGCCAGGATGAGCAGGAACGCCGCTCCGAGGAGCAGCAGGGAGATGGTCACGAGGCCACCGCCTTCCCGGTATGTCGGGTCGGGGCGGCGCAGGTACTACAGGACGATCCGTCCATCGCCGGAGAGGGTCACTCCTCGGGTAGCAGGAACCCCCTGGGCGCCGGGCGGCGCGCAGGGGTGGAGGCGCAGCGAAACGCCTCCGCACACCAGATTAATCAAGACATGGGGCAGTCGGGCAGGGCGGCGGTCCCCGAGTCAGCCCTGATCTTGTGTGCCGTGCGCCCCCGAGCGGGCTTCGGCCAGTGTCCGCAGGGCCCGCGCGTCGGCGATGGCCCGCTGCTTGGCGATGCCCGGCTGGATGCCCAGCGCGGGCAGGCTCGTGCCGTCGCTGAGGTTGAGGAACACCCAGGGATCGCCCGGACGGAGGTTCACCTGGACGATCTCCGCCCAGTCCAGGTGGCGCCGGCCGGCGATGTTGACCACGGTGACGCCGGACTCGTCGGCGACGACCTTCACACGGGCCAGCCGGGCCAGCACCCAGAAGATGAGCACCCCGGTGAGGATGAAGCTGAGCCGCTCCCCCGGGCTGAACTCCAGCAGCATCGCTATGCCGGAGAGCACCAGCACTGTCGCGACGCCGGCGCTGAGCAGGACGGCCCGGGTGTGGCCCGGCCGGAAGGTGACGGGAAGGGTGGGAAGGTCGGACATCTGGGTGCGTGTCCCTTACAGGCGGCAGGCGTGGATGGCCGTGGTCAGGATGGCGCGGGCGCCGATGGCGTAGAGGTCGTCCATGATCCGCTGCGCCTCCTTGGCGGGGACCATGGCGCGGACCGCGACCCAGCCCTCGTTGTGCAGCGGGGAGACGGTCGGGGACTCCAGGCCGGGGGTGAGCGCGACGGCCTTCTCCAGCTGCTCGACGCGGCAGTCGTAGTCCATCATCACGTACGTCCGCGCGACCAGGACGCCCTGGAGGCGGCGCAGGAACTGCTGGACCTTCGGCTCGGCGGCCTCGTCGGCGGCGGCGCCGGTGCGGCGGACGACGATGGCCTCGGACTTCATGATCGGCTCGCCGAAGACCTCCAGGCCCGCGTTGCGCAGGCTGGTGCCGGTCTCCACGACGTCGGCGATGATCTCGGCCACGCCCAGCTCGATCGCGGTCTCCACGGCGCCGTCGAGGTGGACGACGGAGGCGTCGATGCCGCTGTCCTCGAGGTGCCGGGCGACGATCCCCTCGTAGGAGGTGGCGACCGTGCGGCCCTTGAGGTCCGCGATGCCCTCCGCCGTGCCCGGCTTGGCGGCGAAGCGGAAGGTGGAGCGGGCGAAGCCGAGCGGCAGGATCTCCTCGGCGCCGGCGCCGGAGTCGATCAGCAGGTCACGGCCGGTGATGCCGATGTCGAGGCGGCCGGAGGAGACGTAGATCGCGATGTCGCGGGGGCGGAGGTAGAAGAACTCGACCTCGTTCTCCGGGTCGACGATCCGCAGTTCCTTGGACTCGCGGCGCTGCTGGTAGCCGGCCTCATGCAGCATCTCCGCCGCAGGGCCGGACAGGGAACCCTTGTTGGGGACGGCGATGCGCAGCATGGGGTCGGCTTCCTTCGCGTTCGGGAGAGTGGATCGTGAACCGGCGCGGTTCACAGGTGGGCGTAGACGTCGTCCAGGGAGATCCCGCGGGCGACCATCATCACCTGGACGTGGTACAGCAGCTGCGAGATCTCCTCGGCGGCCGCCTCCCTGCCCTCGTACTCGGCGGCCATCCAGACCTCCGCGGCCTCCTCGACGACCTTCTTGCCGATGGCATGGACACCCTTGCCGACCAGCTCGGCGGTGCGGGAGGTGGCGGGATCGCCCTGGGCGGCCTTGTGCTGGAGCTCGGTGAAGAGCTCCTCGAAAGTCTTCTTGGACATGGTGATCCCCACCCTAACCGCTGCGGTGCCCGGCCTAGTGCCAGGGTTCGGATACTGAGCGCAGCGTGGCAGCGGTGGCCACCGCCGCCGTCACCGCCTCGTGCCCCTTGTCCTCGCGGGAGCCCTCGATGCCCGCCCGGTCCAGGGCCTGCTCCTCGGTGTCGCAGGTGAGCACGCCGAAGCCGACGGGGACGCCGGTCTCGACGGAGACCTGGGTGAGGCCCTGGGTGACGCCCTGGCACACGTACTCGAAGTGCGGGGTGCCGCCCCGGATGACGACGCCGAGGGCCACCACCGCGTCGTATCCGCGGCCCGCGAGGACCTTGGCGGCCACCGGCAGCTCGAAGCTGCCCGGGACCCTGATCAGGGTCGGCTCGTCGATCCCCAGGTCGTGCAGGGCGCGCAGGGCGCCGTTCACCAGACCGTCCATCACCTTGTCGTGCCACTGCGCCGCGATGACGGCGACCCTGAGGTCGCTCGCGTTGCGTACGGACAGTTCCGGTGCACCCTTGCCGCTCACGTCTCTCCTCGTTGCCTTCTTGCTCTCACTGATTGCCACAGGTGGCCGCCGAGACCGTCACCGCGGGGGTGTCCAGCCAGGGCAGGTCGTGGCCCATCCGGTCCCGCTTGGTGCGCAGGTACCGCAGATTGTGCTCGCCCGCCTGGATCGGCATCGACACGCGGCCGGTGACCTCCAGGCCGTGGCGCAGCAGCGCTTCGGTCTTGTCGGGGTTGTTGGTCATGAGCCGGACACCGCGCACCCCGAGATCGGCGAGGATCTTCGCGCCGGCGCCGTAGTCGCGGGTGTCGGCGGGCAGGCCGAGTTCGAGGTTGGCGTCGAGGGTGTCGTGGCCCTGTTCCTGGAGCTCGTAGGCGCGCAGCTTGGACAGCAGTCCGATCCCGCGTCCCTCGTGACCGCGCAAGTAGACGACGACTCCGCGACCCTCCTCCTGGATGCGGTCCAGGGCGGCGTCCAGCTGGGGGCCGCAGTCGCAGCGCAGCGAGCCGAAGACGTCGCCGGTCAGGCATTCGGAGTGGACGCGCACCAGGACGTCCTGGCCGTCGCCGATGTCGCCGTGGACGAGGGCGACGTGCTCGACGCCGTCGGCGGCGGACCGGTAGCCGTAGGCGGTGAAGGTGCCGTGGGCGGTGGGCAGGCGGGTCTCGGCCTCGCGGCGGACGGTGGGCTCGCTGTCGCGGCGGTAGGCGATCAGGTCCTCGATGGAGATGATCGTCAGGCCGTGCTTGCGGGCGAACGGGATCAGCTCGGGCAGCCGGAGCATCCGGCCGTCCTCACCGGCGATCTCCACGATGGCGCCGGCCGGGCGGAGGCCCGCCAGCCGGGCGAGGTCGACGGCGGCCTCGGTGTGGCCGTCGCGCACCAGCACGCCGCCGGGCCGGGCGCGCAGCGGGAAGACGTGGCCGGGGCGCACGAAGTCGGCCGGCTCGGCCGCGCCGCCCGCGAGGAGCCGGAGCGTGGTGGCGCGGTCGGCGGCCGAGATGCCGGTGCTCACGCCGTGCGCGGCCGAGGCGTCCACGGAGACCGTGAACGCGGTCTTCATCGACTCGGTGTTGTCCTCGACCATCTGCGGCAGCCGGAGCCGGTCCAGCTCCTCGCCCTCCATGGGGGCGCAGATGAGGCCTCGGCACTCGCTCATCATGAACGCGATGATCTCGGGGGTCGCCTTCTCGGCGGCGATGACGAGGTCGCCCTCGTTCTCCCGGTCCTCGTCGTCCACGACGACGATCGGGCGGCCGGCGGCGATGTCGGCGATGGCCTGTTCGACGGGGTCGAGCCGGAAGCTCTCGATGGTGTCCGTGCCGTGCAGCGGCGGTGCCGAGGTCATGCCGGGGCTCCTTCCAGGACGGGCCGCGGGCCCCTGCGGGAGCGCAGCCACCAGTCGCGCATGCCCCACAGGACGAGTGCGCCGTAGATGACGTAGACGAAGCCGGAGAAGGCGTAGCCGTTGGCGAAGTTGAGGGGCACGCCGACGAGGTCGACGAGCAGCCAGGCGAACCAGAACTCGACCATGCCCTTGGCCTGGGCGTACATGGCGACGACGGTGCCGACGAAGATGTAGGCGTCCGGCCACGGGTCCCAGGACAGCTTCGGGTAGGCGGTGAAGAGCAGGGCGACGGCGACCGTGCCGGCGGCGGCCGCGGCGAGCATCGCGGCCCGCTCGCGCGCGGTGGCGAAGCGGGGGGTGATGTGCCCGTCGGCGGAGCCGTCCTTGTCGCGCTGCCACCGCCACCAGCCGTACAGCGCGACGGTCATGACGACGGCCTGCTTGCCGGCGCTGCCGGTGAGGTGGCCGTAGAAGGCGGCGAAGAGGACGAGGCCGGAGAGGAACTGCACGGGCCAGGTCAGCAGGGAGCGGCGCCAGCCGAGGGCCAGGGTGATCAGGCCCAGGATGTTGCCGACCATGTCCGACCAGATGATGTGCTGGCCGAAGAGCGCGAACGCCTCGGAGTTCAGCCAGTTCACCGGCCGGCCCCCTGTCCGGCCGCGAGCAGCCGCTCCACGTACTTGGCGATGACGTCGACCTCGAGGTTGACCGGGTCGCCGGGCTGCTTCAGGCCGAGCGTGGTCAGCGCGAGGGTGGTCGGGATGAGGCTGACGGTGAAGTGGTCGGAGCCGGCTTCCACGACGGTGAGGCTGATGCCGTCGACGGTGATGGAGCCCTTCTCGACGACGTAGCGGGCGAGGTCCGCGGGGAGCGAGATCCTGACGATCTCCCAGTTCTCGGAGGGCGTGCGCTCCAGCACCCGTCCGGTGCCGTCGACGTGCCCCTGCACGATGTGCCCGCCGAGGCGTGCGCCCACGGCGGTGGGGCGCTCCAGGTTGACGCGGGAGCCGACGGTGAGCACGCCCAGACTGGAGCGGTTCAGCGTCTCGGCCATGACGTCGGCGGTGAACTCGTCGCCCTCGTGGTCGACCACGGTCAGACAGACCCCGTTCACGGCGATGGAGTCGCCGTGCTGCGCGCCCTCGGTGACGACGGGGCCGCGGAGCCGGAAACGCGAGGCGTCGCCGAGATTCTCGACGGCGGTGATCTCACCCAGTTCTTCGACGATTCCGGTGAACACTTCCCGGGTCCTCCTGCCTCGTTCGGGCACGGA
Organism: Streptomyces sp. NPDC096012; assembly: GCF_040426375.1. Taxonomy (NCBI): domain Bacteria; kingdom Bacillati; phylum Actinomycetota; class Actinomycetes; order Kitasatosporales; family Streptomycetaceae; genus Streptomyces; species Streptomyces sp. NPDC096012. The sequence goes on along the minus strand of NZ_JBEOTD010000050.1, from coordinate 25,153 downwards.
CTCCGGGGCCTGTCGATGACGACAGCATGTACGGCCGAACACACGAGGGGCGACGCCGATGAGGACCCGCCCGGACGGGGCGAGCCCAGATACGGCGGCGCGCACATGCGTGCCCGCCCGCCGCGCACTGCCTCCCATCCGGACTTTAACCGTCGGTCCAGGAATTCCACCTGGTCAACCGGCCGCTGGAAGCGACCGGGTCGCGGACTATAACCGCCGGTTCGGACTTTCACCGACCCCGGAGTGCGCTGCTTCTGGTACAGGGCCAGTGTGCCACGCCCTGCGCCCGGCCAGGCGGACGGGGGATGTGGGCTCGCTCACAGCCCGTGTCACTGGACTTGCACCCCGCAGTCACCCTCGTCAACTGCCGCGGTGGGCGGGAGGCTTGGCATTGGTCCGGACCCATTGACCACACTGGTCTAGTCCTTTTAGGGTGCGGGCGGGTCCGGCGGCGGTGACGACGGCCCTTGCCCGCCGCCGGGCCGTCAGCGGGCCCGAACCGTCGTCCGGCGGCTCCCGGCGGGGTCGGTGGCCGCGGTCGGCCCCGCCCGCCGCGCGGTCGGCGGCGCCGTCCCCGCCCGGCACGCCCGGTGTCCCGGCTAGCGCTCGGGGGGTGCGAAGAGTTCGTCCTGCGCTCGCTCACGGGCCGTCAGGAGCGCTCCGCGCAGCACGGCCGTACCGCCGAGGACACTCGGCCGCACCTCGGTCGGCAGGGGCGACATACGGCGCAGCCGCTCGGCCACGAGCCCGGCCAGCACCGCTCCCCCGGCCTGCCCCACCTCGCCGCCGAGCACCACGCATCCGGGGTCCAGGACCGCCACCACGGAGGCGACGCCGACGGCGACCCGGTCGGCCAGGGCGTAGAGGAAACGGCCGGCGGGGGCAGCCGGCTCCGCCGCGCCCGGCGCCGGCTCCGCGACCACCGGCGCCGCGGCCAACGGTGTCGCGACCACCGGCTCCGCGGTCGCCTGCGCCGCGGCCTTCCGCACCGCCGCGGCCGCCCCGGGCCCGTCCGCCACGGCCGGCACCGGCAGGCCGCAGTGCGCCGCCAGGGCGACGACCGCCGCCGCCCCGGTCAGGGAGTGGAACCCGCCGTCGCAGTCGGTGGCCGAGGGCAGTGAACCGGTTCCCGGGACCGGCAGGAAGCCGATCTCGCCCGTGCCGCCCGAGGAGCCGCGGCGCAGCGCTCCGTCGAGGACCACCGCGGCGCCGACGCCGTGGCCGAGCCACAGCAGGACGAAGGTGTCCCGGTCCCGCGCGGCCCCCTCGCGCTGTTCGGCCACGGCGGCCAGGTTCGTCTCGTTCTCCACGGTCACCCGGGCCCCCGGCAGGCGTTCCTGCAGGGCGGCGGCCAGGCTGCGGTGCCAGGCGGGCAGGCCGGCGGAGTCGCGCAGGTCGCCGGTGGCCGGGTCGATGAGACCGGGGGCGCCGATGCCGACGGTGTGCAGCCGGTCCGCCCCGGCCTCCTTCGCGGTCCGCTCCACCGCGGCCACCGCCTGCTCCACGGCCGGTCCGGTCCCGGCGTCGTCGCCGATCGGCACCGACGCCTCGGCGAGCACCCGCCCGACCAGGTCGGAGACGAGCACGAAGACGCCTTCGGTACGGACGTCGAGGGCGGCGAGGTGGGCGCGGCCTGCGACGATGCCGTACAGCCGGGCGTTGGGGCCGCGGCGCTGTTCGCCGGACTCGCCGACCACCGTCACCAGCCCGGCGGCGGTGAGCCGTTCGACGAGGTCGGCGACCGACGGCCGGGACAGTCCGGTCAGCTGCTTCAACTGCCCTGCCGTCAGCGGGCCCTCCTGCTGCAGCAGCCGCAGGGCGAGCCGGTCGTTGATGGCCCGGGCGGTGCTCGGTGATGCGGGCATGGCGGGAATCCTCCCAGATCGCCGCGACCACCCCGGGACGCCCGCGGCCGTGAAACCGTCTATCTATCAGGCAGGGTCCCTGATAGTTTACGGCGCGTGCATCGGGGGTGTGTCCGGGTTACCGCCGGGGAGGGGCAGGAACATGAGTGACGTGGGCCGCGCACGTGACGAGGTGAGGCACGCCCGGTACGCCGTGGCGGCCGTGTTCGCCGTGCACGGTGCCGTGACCGGCTCCTTCGCGACCCGCGTGCCGTGGATCCAGGACCACGCCTCGCTCGGCGCCGGCCGGTTGGGGTTCGCGCTGGCCTTCACGGCGCTCGGCGCCTCGTGCGCGATGCCGCTGGCGGGCCGTATCAGTCACCGTTTCGGCAGCCGCAGGGCCCTGCGCGGGCTGCTCGCGCTGTGGACCCTGTCGCTGACCCTGCCGTCCGCGGCGACGAACCTGTACACGCTGTGCCTGGCGATGTTCGTCTACGGCGCCGCAGCGGGCACGGCCGACGTCGCCATGAACGCGCTGGGCGTCGAGATCGAGCGCCGACTGGAGAAGTCGATCATGTCGGGGCTGCACGGCATGTGGAGCGCGGGGGCGCTGATCGGCTCGGCGGCCGGCACGCTCGCCGCGCACCTCGGCGCCGACGCCCGACTGCACCACGCGCTGGCCGCGGCCACGCTCACCCTCCTCGGACTGCTGGCCTGCACCTGGGTCCTCGACGTGCAGCCCGCCGAGGACGAGGAACCGCCGCCGCGGTTCGCCCTGCCGCCCCGCTCCGCGCTGCTGATCGGGACGGTCGGCTTCTGCGCGGTGTTCGCGGAGGGGGCGAGCCTGGACTGGTCGGCGGTGTTCCTGCGGGACCGGCTGGACGGTTCGGCCGCTCTCGCGGCGGCCTCGACGACCGGCTTCATGCTGACCATGGCCGTGGCCCGGATCGCCGGGGACGCCGTGGTGAACCGTTTCGGCGCGGTGCGCACGGTCCGGGCGGGCGGGGTCCTGGCCGGGCTGGGCGGGCTGCTGATCGTCCTCGCCGGGCATCCGGCCGTGGCCATGGGCGGGTTCGCGCTGATGGGCCTCGGCATCGCGGTCGTCGTACCGCTGTGCTTCGCGGCCGCCGGGCACGCCGGGCCCCATCCGAGCCAGGCCATCGCCGGCGTGGCGACCATCACCTACACCTCGGGGCTGATCGCGCCGAGCCTGATCGGCGGAGTGGCCCAGGTGACCAGCCTGACGGTGTCGTTCTGCGTGGTGACGGCGCTGGCGTGCGGGCTCGCGGTGTTCGCGGGGGTGCTGCGCACCGCCGAGCGCGGTGGCCGCAAGGAGATCAGTCCGCGGTCCGCAGCAGTTCCCGACCCGCGGCCCTGAAGGCCTCGGTCCACGGCGCGGGCCGCAGGGTCGTCGCGTCCAGCCGGACGAGCACCCGGGTGCCGTGGGCGTAGGTCTGCGCGCCGTCGGCCGAGCAGAAGCGGAAGCCGTAGGTCAGGCCCGTGGTGCCGAGGCGCTCCAGCCAGAGGTGGACGGCGTAGGTGCCCGGCCGGGTCACGGGGGCCTCGTAGCTGATCCGCAGTTCCTTGACCGCGTTGCAGGCGTCGCCGGCCGCCACCCAGTCGCCGTCGAAGCGGATGCCGTGCCCGTGCCACAGCTCGGTCCAGGCGCGCTCGACCATCAGCGGGTAGCGGGCGTTGTGCAGGAGCCCGAGCGCGTCGAGGTCGTCGAAGTGGACGGTGACGGGGATCAGCCGGCCGTGCGGGACGGCGGGCGCGGTCGGGGCTTCGGCGGTCACGGGCGGGGCTCCTGAGCGAGGGTGAGAGGGGCGGCGCACCCCGGGCGAGCGGGGCGTGCGGACCCCGGGGCGGGCGGGGTGTGCGCACCCCGGCGGAACGGGGCGTACACCCCCGGGCCCGCCCATACTAAGCGACCGCTCAGGACCCCCTGCCGAGAGGGCCGCCGGCCGGTGACGCGCCCCGCCGGCGGAACTGGCCGGTCAGCCCGCTATCGAGTCCAGTTGCTCGGCGGCGGGGCGCAGCGCCCACAGGTCTCCGCCGGGCGGCGCCTCGAGCATCGGCACGGCCCGCTCGGCCGCCGCGTCCCCGGCGTCCGCCGCCGCGTGCACGACGTCGCTCGCCGCATAGCGGTGGAACTCCAGCTCGGGGTGCGGCCAGGCGGCGGCGCCGGTCGCGGCCGGCAGCAGGAGGTCGACCGCCTTCCGCACGCTCTGCCCGTCCGGGCCCCGGTAGCTCCAGAGGTCCACCCCCAGGTGCCGGCCGATGGCCGCGAGCCGGGTGTAGGCGACCAGGTCGAAGGTCGAGTAGTGCCAGCTGCGGGTGCGGGCCAGCTCCTGCGGCTGGCTCCCGTCGGCCGCGATCTGCGGGTCGATCCGCTTCGCCCGCGCGTCGAGCACGGTCCGCCGGGCCAGGGCCGTGTCACCGGTGGCGTAGGCGAGGGCGGCCAGCTGCATGTCGTAGAAGGTGCCGTGGTTGTTGGCCGCGGCGCCCTCCTGCCCACCGAAGTCGCTGTTCTTCAGCCAGCCCAGGAAGTCGGAGTTCCACTTGCCCATCGCGGTCCGGTCCTTCGCGCTCCAGCCGGGCGCGCCGGTGGCGAGGAGGGCCTGGGCGTCGAGGACGCAGGTGTACGACTGGGAGAAGTCGATGATGCCGATGGCCCGGCCGTCGTACTTGCAGGGGATGAACTGGGCGTGGTCCAGATTCGGGTTCATCCGGGTGGCGGGGTCCAGGAACCAGGTGCGCAGGATCTGCCCGGCCTTCTCGGCGTAGGTCCGCTCGCCCGTGTAGTACCAGGCGAGCGAGAGGTCGTACACGGAGTCGAAGACCTTCTCGGCGTCCTGCCGGTCCGTCCCGCTGTCGACCTCCGGATTGCGCCGGCCGTCGCGCTGGACGTACGGGCAGCCCCAGGGGTTGTCGGCGGTGGGGGCGGTCGTGGGCCACCAGTAGGGGGCCTGGCTCAGATAGTCGTGGACGTCGCCGCCCGGGGCGGGCCTGGGCTTGTCGACGACCGTCCAGGGGCCTTGGCCCAGCCAGTCGTCCGCGCGGGCCGTCAGGTCCCGCAGGGCGCGCCGCAGCCCGGGGTCGTGGTGGAGGCGGGCCCGGGTCCGCTGGAGACGGACGCCGTCGAGGACGGCGGTCCGCGGGACCTCGGACGCCGCGTGGGCGCAGGGCACGAGCAGGGCGCCGAAGGTCACCACCGCGGTGAGGAGCACGGCCGCACGGGGTCTCGCACGCATCGGGCACTCTCCGATCTGCGAACCAGCGAATCACGTATCTGAACGAGGTTCACAAGCAGGACCGTGTGAGCGTAGAGCCGCCAAGTACCCCTGACAATGGTTCGGACCGTCTTCACGTACCTAAGAAAGCGAAAACCACCATGGACCTCGGCGTGCGCTGGAAACTGCACGGTGACGGGCGCACGCCCGCACCCGGAGCAGTGGTACGCCCCGACGAACGGCTCACCTGGCCCCGCACGGTGGGCCTCGGCGCCCAGCACGTGGTCGCGATGTTCGGCGCCTCCTTCGTCGCACCCGTACTCATGGGCCTGGACCCGAACCTGGCGATCATGATGTCGGGCGTGGCGACCGTGATCTTCCTGCTCGCCACCCGCGGCCGGGTGCCCAGCTACCTCGGCTGCTCCCTGTCGTTCGTGGGCGTGGCCGCCGTCATCCGGGCGCAGGGCGGCACGAGCGCCACCGTGACCGGCGCGGTCCTGGTCGTCGGCGCCGTGCTGTTCCTGATCGGCCTCGCCGTGCAGCGCTTCGGCGCGCGGATCATCCATGCCGCGATGCCGCCGATCGTCACCGGCGCGGTGGTCATGCTGATCGGCTTCAACCTCGCCCCGGTGACCGCGTCCACCTACTGGCCGCAGGACCAGTGGACGGCCCTGCTGGTCATGCTGTTCACGGGCCTGGCCGTGGTCTGCCTGCGCGGCTTCTGGTCCCGCATCGCGATCTTCCTGGGCCTGGTGTTCGGGTACGGCGTCTCCTGGGCCTTCGACCGGCTCTTCGGCAAGATCCACTCGATGGGCCCGGGCGGCAAGGTCACCGACCACTGGCGCCTGGACCTCTCGGGCGTGTCCAAGGCCGACTGGATCGGCCTGCCCTCCTTCCACGGGCCGACCTTCCAGTGGTCGGCGGTCCTGGTCGCGCTGCCCGTCGTCATCGCGCTGGTCGCGGAGAACGCGGGGCACGTCAAGGCGGTCGGTGAGATGACCGGCGACTCGCTGGACGACAAGCTCGGTACGGCGATCTCGGCGGACGGCGTCGCCTCCATGCTGTCGACCGCGGTGGGCGGCCCGCCGAACACCACCTACTCCGAGAACATCGGCGTGATGGCCGCGACCCGCGTCTACTCCACCGCCGCCTACTGGGCCGCCGCCGGCTTCGCCCTGCTGTTCGGCGTCTGCCCGAAGTTCGGCGCCGTCGTGGCCGCGATCCCGGGCGGTGTGCTGGGCGGCATCACGGTGATCCTCTACGGCATGATCGGCCTGCTCGGCGCCCAGATCTGGCTCAACGCCAAGGTCGACCTGCGCAACCCGCTGAACCTGGTGCCGGCCGCCGCGGGCATCATCATCGGCGTCGGCAACGTCAGCATGAAGTTCACCGACAACTTCTCGCTCAGCGGTATCGCCCTGGGCACCGTGGTCGTCATCACCGGCTACCACGCGCTGCGCGCCTTCGCCCCGCCCCACCTGAAGAAGCAGGAGCCCCTGCTGGACGAGGGCACGTCCAGCTACGGCGAGGAGGCTCCGCAGACTCCGCGCACCGAGCAGTAGGCGCATACGGCACCCAAGGGCCCGGTGCCGCCTCGCCACCGTCCGACGCTCCCCCGCACGGGCCCGCGCCGCGCTGCGGCCGTCCGACGCTCCCCCGCACGGGCCCGCGTCGCCTCGCGGGCCGTCCGACGTTCCCCCGTTCCGGCGAAGCGCCGGGCCGGTCGGCGCGCCTGCCGGTCCGGGGCTGGGACGCTTCCCTCATGGCGCGGTCGGAACACCTCACCACTCCCGTCGACGCGGTCGTCTCCCGGATGCGCGCGCTCGACGCGGCCCTTCCCGAACGGGACGGGGTCGCCGTGTTCAACCGCGTCTACCTCGCCGTCACCGAGGAGGTCGACCGGTGCCTGGACGGCGGGGGGTTCGCCGACCCGCGGGCGGCGATCGCGCTGGACGTGCGGTTCGCCGAGCGCTATCTGGCGGCGGTCGACACGGCGGCCGCCGACCGCCGTCCCCCCGCCTGCTGGCGGCCGCTGTTCCAGCTGCGCCGCCATCCCGGCGTACGGCCACTGCAGTTCGCGCTGGCCGGCATCAACGCCCACATCGGACACGACCTGGCGCTCGCCGTGGTGGACACCTGCCGTGCCCTCGGCTGCGAACCGGCCGAGCTGGAGGACGAGTTCGACCGGGTCGGCGACCTCCTCACCGCCCTGGAGGAGCGCATCCGCGACGATCTGATGCCGGGCCCCGACCTGCTGCAGATCGCCGATCCGCTCACCCATCTGCTGGGCTCGTGGAGTCTGGAGCGGGCCCGGGACGCGACCTGGTCGGCGGCCCGCGCCCTGTGGACGCTGCGCCGCTTCGAGGACGTCGCCGAGGAGTTCACCGAGCGTCTGGACGCGGCGGTGGGCTTCGCCGGCCGGATGCTGCTGACTCCCCTGACCGACTGAGGTGGCCTGTTCTCGTCGCCGTGGGCCGCCCGAGGAACCACCCGCCGTCGGCGGCACGTTGACGCCGCGGTATCCGATTGCAGAGGAGCAGTGGTATGGCGACCAGGCTCGGTCTCGGTCTTCCCCAGATGCAGCAGTACGCACTCGGCAAGGACGTGCCGGACGTGGCACGCGCGGCCGAGCGGATCGGCTACGAAAGCCTGTGGGTCTTCGAACGGGCCCTGTTCGCGGAGCCCGCCACCCAGGGCCTGTACGGCATCGAGGGCATGGCCTGGCCCGACGAGTACCGCACCACGGCGGACCCCCTGGTCACGCTGACGCTGGCGGCGGCGGCCACGGAGCGGGCGCGCCTGGGCTCGAGTGTCCTGGTGGCGCCGTTGCACGTGCCGTTCCAGCTCGCCAAGGCCCTGGCCTCGCTGGACGCGGCGAGCGGCGGCCGGGTGATCGCCGGCTTCGGCACGGGCTGGTCCCTGGACGAGTACGCGGCCTCGGGCGTCCGGCCCTTCGAGGAGCGCGGGGCGGTGCTGGACGAGGTCATCGAGGTGTGCCGCAAGGTGTGGGGTCCGGATCCGGTCGTCCACGACGGGCCGCTCTCCAGGATCGCCTCCGCGGTCGTCGGGCCCAAGCCCGCCCGGCCGATCCCGATCATGCTCGCCGCGGGCAACAGGCGGGCCTGGCGGCGGCTCGTGGACCACGCCGACGGCTGGCTGCCGGTGAACACGGGAAAGCCGGAGGTGGTCGCCGACGAGTGGCGCCGGCTGCGGGAACTGGCGGAGGAGCGGGGCCGCACGGAGCCCATCCGGACGGTGCTGCGGGTGAACAGCTACCGGCTGCCGAGGGCGCAGGAGGACACCGGCCGGCTCCACAAGGCGACGGTCGAGGAGACCGTCGACGACCTGATCGCGCACGCGCAGCTCGGTTTCGAGGAGATCATGGTCGACGTCCAGGGCCTGGCGCGGGACGCGGAGGAGCTGAAGGACATCGCGGCCGAGGTGTACGAGAAGGCGCGGGCGGCCGGAGTCTGAGTCCGGCCGCCCGCGCCTTGGTCCCCGCTCCCGGTCAGTCCTCGGGAAGTTCCACCGGCGCGATCTCGTCGTAGAGGTCGCCCGGGCCCGGGTTGGTCGCGTCGGTCCGGCCACCGAAGTGGTGCATGACGCCCCAGACCGCGTTCAGCGCGGTCTGGACGGCGCCCTCGGCCCAGCCGGCCGTCCAGGAGATGTCGTCGCCGGCGAGGAAGATGCCCCGCTTGTCCTCCGGCAGCCGGTCCTGCATGAAGTGCGTGAACAGGCGGCGCTGGTAGCGGTAGTGGCCCGGGAGGTTGGCCTTGAACGCGCCCATGAAGTAGGGCTCGTTCTCCCACGAGACGGTGACCGGGTTGCCGATGACGTGCTTGCGGATGTCGACCTTCGGATAGATCTCGCCGAGCGACTTCAGCATGACCTCCATCCGCTCGTTCGCGGACAGCGGCAGCCACTTCAGGCTGTCGTCGCACCAGGTGTAGGAGAGGCAGATCACGGCCGGCTTGTCCGGGCCGTCGTCCAGCAGATAGGTGCCGCGGGTCATGCGGTCGGTGAGCGTCATCGACATGACGTCCCGCCCGGTCTCCTCGTCCTTGTCGAGCCAGAAGGGCCGGTCCACCGGAACGAAGAGCTTGGAGCTCTCCATGTAGTGGGTGCGCTCGATCGCGGTCCAGTGGTCGATCGGGAAGAGCGAGTCGTCACAGGCGATCTTGGACAGCAGCATCCAGGACTGGGCGGTGAAGATCGCCGCCTGGTAGGTGCGGATGTCACCGTTCGCGTCGGTCACGGTGATCTGGTTGCCCGCGGTGCGGTGCAGCCGGGTCACGGCCGGGCGCGGCTCGCCGTCGAGGTGCAGGGACTTCAGCGAGGTGCCGTACGGCCAGTGGACGATCTTCTCCGGCTCGCGCTCCCACAGGCGCAGCGGCAGCTGCTGGGAGCCGCCGACGATGCCGCGGTGGTGGTCGTCGGCCTCGGTGTAGACGACGCGGAGGATCTCCAGGATGGAGTTGGGGAAGTCGGTGTCCCAGCCGCCGGTGCCGAAGCCGACCTGGCCGAAGATCTCGCGGTGCCGGAAGGACTTGAAGGCCTCGGAGTCGCAGAGGAAGCCGTAGAAGGTCTGGTTGTCCAGCTTCTCGACCAGCTTCGCCCAGATCTCGCGGATGCGCGGCACGTCGCGCTCGCGCATGGCGCGGTTCATGTCGGCGAAGTCGGCGCCCTCTTCGAGGCACTTGTTCCAGGCGGTGGCGACGTCCCGGTACACCTGGGGCAGGTCGTCGATGGTCTCGGCGTAGTGCGACTCGCCCTTGAGGTCGACGACGGTCGAGGGGGTCGCCTCGGCCAGCGGGTTCGGGAAGGGGCTCGTCCGCAGACCGACCAGGTCGATGTAGTGCTGGAGAGCGGTGGAGGACGGCGGGAAGCGCATCGCGCCCATCTCCGCGGTCAGCGACTCGTCGCAGCCCTCGAAACCGACCGTGCGCAGCCGTCCGCCGATCTGGTCGGCCTCGTAGACGACGGGCTTGAGGCCCATCTTCATCAGCTCGTAGGCGGCCACGATGCCGGACAGGCCACCGCCGATGACCGCCACCTCGGTGCCGTGCTCGGTCGCCGGTATCTGGCCGAGGCCGGCCGGGTGGGCGAGGAAGTCGTCGTAGGCGTAGGGGAAGTCCGGGCCGAACATGGTGATCGGCGGCTGCTGCTCGTCGGCGTGCTCGACGGCGTTGGGCACCGTGGACGTCATGGGGTACGGACTCCTTGCGCGGGGGTGACTCGGGGGAAGGCTCGGGGGGGATCAGACCAGGGGCCCGTACAGAGCGGGGCGGCGGTCCTTCAGGTACGGGTTGGCCTCGCGGGAGGCGGCCAGGAAGGCGGGGTCGGCGTCGGCGAGCACCAGTTGCTCGGCGCGGCCGGCACGGGTGCGGGCGACGCCGTCGGGGCCGGCGAGCGTGGAGAGGCCGATGAACTCGAACTCCCCCTCCTGGCCGACCCGGTTGACGTAGGCGACGTACATCTGGTTCTCGAAGGCCCGCACCGGGATCATCGACTCGGCGACGAACTGGAAGGGGTGCATCTGCGCGGTCGGGACGACGAGGAGGTCGGTGCCGGCCAGGGCGTGGGCGCGGACGTTCTCCGGGAACTCCACGTCGTAGCAGATCATCAGGCCCACGGTGAGGCCGTTCAGCTCGGCCTGGACGACCGGCCCCTCACCCGGCGTGAAGTGCTCGCGCTCGAAGCAGCCGAAGAGGTGGGTCTTGCGGTAGTTCGCGAGCCGGGAGCCGTCGGCCGAGACCAGCTGGGCGGAGTTGTAGACGGTCTCGCCGTCCCGCTCCGGGTAGCCGTAGGCGATGGCGATGCCGTGGCGGGTGGCGGTCTCGGCGATCGCGTCGGCGGAGTCGCCGTCGGCGGGCTCGGCCAGGCGGCCGATGCCGTCACCGATCGCGTAGCCGGTCAGGAACATCTCCGGGGCGGCCAGCAGCGCGGCGCCCGCGGCGGCGGCCCGGCCCGCGGCCTCGTCGAGGACCTGGAGGTTCTCGGCGACGGAGCCGGGGCGGCCGGAGCTCTGGAGCAGGGCGGTGCGCATGCGTGGTCCTCACCGGGAACGGGGAGCCTGGGGTCAGAAAGACGGTACGGTCGGCGCACTCGACCGGACAAGAAGGAGCCGTTGCGCGCCGGTGGGCGAATCATTGCGTGGCACGGCCACGCCACGGCGATTCGTTGCGCGTTCCCGGGAGCGGGTCGCGGGATGCGCCGGGGACGCCCCGCGGAACGATCCGGCGGCCCGCTCACGCCGCGGCCGCCGGCTCCCCCGTTCGGTGGCAGGCGCCGGTGCGGCAGGAGCGCCCCCGAAGCGGCCCCGCGGCGCCGGCGAGCCGCACCCCCGCCGGCTCCCCGTCACTGGGAAGCGCGGGGCCGCCCGCGGGAGCGGTCCCGGTGCCGCGCTCGCCGGCTGCGGTGTCCCCGGGTCACCCCTGGACAGGGCAAAGGTCGTGAGGACCGCCGCGTGGCCGGAGGGCCGGTCGTCGTCCACCACGTCCGGCCAGGGGCGCGGGAACCCACGACGAACCCGCGCCCGGCAGCCCCGCAGCACGTACCCCCGAGCCCCCGAAGGGGCGCGGGGAACTGCGCGACAAACCACGACGAACCCGCACCCGACAGCCACGCAGCACGTACCCCCGAGCCCCCGAAGGGGCGCGGGGAACTGCGCGACAAACCACGACGAACCCGCACCCGACAGCCACGCAGCACGTACCCCGAGCCCCCAAAGGGGCGCGGGGAACTGCGCGACAAACCACGACGAACCCGCGCCCGACAGCCACGCAGCACGTGCCCCGAGCCCCCAAAGGGGCGCGGGCAACTGCGCGACAGACCACGACGGCCCCGCAGCCGGCAGCGGCAGCGGCGGCAGCAGCAGCGGGGTCGGTCCGGGACGGGACCGCCGCTAGCCCGGTGCCCCGGAGGAGAACCGGCGCAGCAGCGGCGACAGCACGAGCACCGACTTCGTGCGCTCCACGAACGGCTCCCCGGCGATCCGCTCCAGCACCCGCTCGAAGTGGCGCATGTCGGAGGCGAAGACCTGGGCGATGGCGTCCGCGTCGCCGGTGACGGTCGACGCGGCCACGACCTCCTGGTAGCGCTCCAGACCCCGCTGGATGGTCTCCGGCGAGGTGTTGCGCCGGCAGTGGATCTCGATGAACCCCTCGGTCTCCCAGCCGAGCGCCGCCGGGTCCACCCGGACCGTGAATCCGGTGATGGCCCCGGTGGCGCGCAGCCGGTCCACGCGCCGCTTCACCGCGGGCGCGGACAGACCGACCATCTGCCCGATGTCGGCGTAGGAGCGGCGGGCGTCCTCGGCGAGGGCGTGCACGATGCGTTCGTCGAGATCGTTCAGCACAGGGGGTCGTTCACTTCTTCGGTCCGGTCACTTCTCTTCCGCCACCGCGAGATCCCGGTCGGTCGCGAGACGGGAACGGCGATGGCCGTACACGAAGTAGAACACGAGCCCGACGGCCATCCAGACACCGAACACGGTCCAGGTCACGGTGGACAGGCTGGCCATCATCCACGCGCAGCAGAGGAAGCCCAGCGCGGGCAGCACCCAGGCCAGCGGGACGCGGAAGGTGCGCTTCATCTCCGGACGGGTCCGGCGCAGCACCACCACGGCCACGTTGACCAGAGCGAAGGCGAACAGCGTGCCGATGCTGGTGGCGTCGGCCAGCTGGCCCAGCGGGACGGCGGCGGCGAGGACACCGCAGAACAGGGACACGATGACCGTGTTGGCGCGCGGCGCGCCGCTCTTCGCGTGGACCTTGGCGAAGACCTTGGGCACCAGTCCGTCGCGGGACATCGCGAAGAGGATGCGGGTCTGGCCGTAGAGCACGGTCAGCACGACGCTGGCGATGGCGATGACGGCGCAGAAGGCCAGCAGGGTGCCCCAGAAGCTCTGCCCGGTGACGTCCGTCATGATCTGGGCGAGGGCGGCCTCGGAGTTGTCGAAGGTCCGCCACGGCCTGGCACCGACCGCCACGGCGGCCACCAGCACGTACAGGGCCGTCACGATGACCAGGGACAGCATGATGGCGCGCGGCAGGTCGCGCTGGGCGTTCGTCGCCTCCTCACCGGCGGTCGAGGCGGCGTCGAAGCCGATGTAGGAGAAGAACAGCGTGGCGGCGGCCGCGCTGACGCCGTCCATGCCGAGCGGCATGAAGTGCGCGTAGTTGCCGGACCTGAAGCCCATGAAGCCGATGGCGCAGAACAGCACGAGCGCGGCGATCTTCACACACACCATGACGGTGTTGGCCCGCGCGGACTCCTTGGCGCCGCCGAGCAGGAACACCATGGCGAGGAGCACGACGATCAGGGCGGGCAGGTTGAACACGCCGCCGTCGACGCCGGGCGGGTTGGCCAGGGCGGCCGGGAGGGTCACGCCGATGGTGCCGTCGAGCAGCTCGTTCAGGTACTGGCCCCAGCCGACGGCCACGGCGGCGACCGAGACGCCGTACTCCAGCAGCAGGCACCAGCCGCAGACCCAGGCGATCAGCTCGCCCATCGTCGCGTACGCGTACGAGTACGAGGAGCCGGAGACCGGGATGGTGCCGGCCAGCTCGGCGTAGGACAGGGCCGAGAACAGCGCGGTGAGACCGGCGATCACGAAGGAGACGGTGACGGCCGGGCCCGCCTTGGGCACGGCCTCGCCGAGGACGACGAAGATACCGGTGCCGAGCGTGGCGCCGATGCTGATCATGGTGAGCTGCCACAGTCCGAGGGAGCGCCGCAGCTGCCCTCCCTCGCCCTGCCCCACCTCCGAGACCAGGCGTTCCACGGGCTTGCGGCGCATGAGGCGCGCGGCGAGGCCCGGGGACGCGGGGGCGGCCGTGGTGGGGTGGGGCGGGGGTGCGCCTTGGTCGAGCACGCGCTGGCTCCTTATCGCTGCCGGTCGGTGGGCGGGGACAGGCCGCGGCCCTGCGACGGCAGGGACCGACCGAGCGGGCCCCGCCTCGCCACGTACAGCTGAGCACCCTATGAGGCGGAGCTTCGCGGGCGTAATGCAGCAACCTTGCGCGTCCCCGGATGATCATTGCGTACATCGGGCCGGTGTGACGGTTCGTTGCAGGCGGGCTGCCGAGCGTTGCACCGCTCCCCCACAGGTCCCTGCGACCACAGGCCGGCGTCTCCGGCACTCTCCTCGCCAGGGTGCGCACACCGTCCGCGAACGCCGCTTCGGTAGGGATGTACCTGGTCCCGAACGTGCGCCGAGATGCTCACGCTCGCGCCCGGCCGGTGACGGCCGCGCAGGACGACATCGGCGACCCGGCATGCGGGCACGGCCGCGCAGGACGACATCGGCCGCCCGGCATGCGGGCACGGCCGCGCAGGACGACATCGGCCGCCCAGCATGCGGGCACGGCCGCGCAGGACGACATCGGCCGCCCAGCATGCGGGCACGGCCGCGCACGGCGACATCGCCGGCCCCGCATGCGGGCACGGCCGCGCACGGCGACATCGGCGACCCGGCATGCGGTGACGGCCGCCCGGCGGTGACGGCCGCTGAGCCGACGGTAGGCGCCCGAAGACGCCGACGGCCTCCGTTCTCCCCGGCGCGGGGTGAACGGAGGCCGAACGGGCGGGAGGCGACGGTCAGCTCCAGCTGGCGTGCAGCGGCTTGCCCTCGGCGTAGCCGGCGGCGCTCTGGATGCCGACGATGGCCTTCTCGGCGAACTCCTCCAGGGAACCGGCACCGGCGTAGGTGCAGGAGGAGCGGACGCCCGCGATGATCGAGTCGATCAGGTCCTCGACGCCAGGGCGGGCCGGGTCGAGGAACATGCGCGAGGTGGAGATGCCCTCCTCGAACAGCGCCTTGCGGGCGCGGTCGTACGCCGACTCGTCCGAGGTGCGGTTGGCGACGGCACGCGCGGAGGCCATGCCGAACGACTCCTTGTACTCCCGGCCGTCCGCGTCCTGCTGGAGGTCGCCCGGCGACTCGTAGGTGCCCGCGAACCAGGAGCCGACCATCACGTTGGCCGCGCCGGCGGCGAGCGCCATGGCCACGTCGCGCGGGTGACGGACGCCGCCGTCGGCCCACACGTGCTTGCCGTACTTCTTCGCCTCGGCGGCGCACTCCAGGACCGCGGAGAACTGCGGCCGGCCCACGCCGGTCATCATGCGGGTGGTGCACATGGCGCCGGGGCCCACACCGACCTTGACGACGTCCGCACCCGCGTCGATCAGGTCCTTGACGCCCTCGGCGGAGACGATGTTGCCCGCGACGATCGGCACCTGCGGGTCGAGGCCGCGCACCAGCTTGACGGCGCTGATCATCGACTCCTGGTGGCCGTGCGCGGTGTCGATGACGAGCGTGTCCACGCCCGCGTCGAGCAGCTGCTTGGCCTTGCCCGCGACATCGCCGTTGATGCCGACGGCCGCGGCGATGCGCAGCCTGCCCTGCGCGTCGACGGCCGGGGTGTACAGCGTGGCGCGCAGGGCGCCCTTGCGGGTGAGGATGCCGGCGAGCCTGCCGTCGGCGTCCACGGCCGGGGCGTAGCGGCGGTTGGCCGCGTCCAGGCGGTTGAAGGCCTCGCGCGGGTCGATGTCCGCGTCGAGGAGCAGCAGGTCCCTGGACATGACCACTTCGAGCTGGGTGAAGCGGTCGACGCCGGTCAGGTCCGCGTCGGTGACGACACCGACGGGCCGCTGGTCCTCGTCCACGACCACACCGGCGTTGTGCGCCCGCTTGGGCAGCAGCGCCAGGGCGTCGGCGACGGTCTGGTGCGGGGCCAGCACGATCGGGGTGTCCAGCACCAGGTGCCGGCTCTTCACCCAGGAGACGACGTCGGTGACGACGTCGATCGGGATGTCCTGCGGGATGACCACGAGGCCGCCGCGGCGGGCGACCGTCTCGGCCATGCGGCGGCCGGCGATGGCGGTCATGTTGGCGACGACGAGCGGGATGGTGGTGCCCGTGCCGTCCGGCGAGCTGAGGTCCACGCCCTGACGCGAGCCCACCGCGGAGCGGCTCGGCACCATGAACACGTCGTCGTACGTCAGGTCGTACGCGGGCTGGATGTCATTGAGGAAACGCACGTGCTGCACATCCCAGTCGATCAGAGGTGACCCCCGGACAGGTGTGCCAGGGGGAAAGAGCACGTACTTCATTCTCCCATGTCGTGACCGGTGTACCGCCCCGACGGAACATCCAGGGTCCGCTCCGATCACCTAGGAGGATCCTCCAAGGGCCAGGACGACGGCGAGGGCGGCGGTGCGGTCCACCGCCTCGCCGAGCACGTCCTGGGCGGTCCGCCACTCGCCCGGGCGCGCCTCGGCGTACGGCTGCCACCCGCGCACGACGATCAGCAGCCCCCGTTCGACGGCTCCCGCGGGCCAGACCGTGTGGTCGGACAGGGAATCGGCCAGCGCGTCCCAGTTCCGGCCGAACCAGTCGGGCAGCGCCAGCGCCCGGGCGACGCGGTCCATCAGGCCGGCCTTGTCCCTGACCCCGTCCAGGTCCAGCACGACCGTGCAGCGGCCCGCCAGGTCTTCGCTCATCTCAGCACCGTCCGGGACGACTCGTAGTGATCATCGGCCCCGCCGAGGCCGCGACCCGCGCCGGACGCGTCCTCCGGCGGTGCCGCGGCCCGCCGGACGAACCCGTGGGCCGGCCGTGGGACGCCGTCCGGATCCGCCGGCGAACCGTCAGACGCCGTCCGGGTCCGCGCGGCTGAGCGCGGGCTTCGGCGTCGGCCCCGCCGTCATCAGGTAGTCCGCGGCGGACGTGTCGGTCACCAGGCTGGTGACCAGCCCCGAGCGCAGCACCGCGTCGATGGCGGGCGCCTTGCGCTGTCCGCCGGCGATCGCCACGACCTCCGGGATACGGCGCAACTGGTCGGTCTTCACCGTGATGCACCGCTCGCCCAGGTCCCGCCCGATCCGGCGCCCGTCGGCGTCGAAGAGGTGCGCGGACATCTCGGCGGCGACACCGAGGGAGGCGTAGTGCGCGCGCTCCTCGTCGCTGAGCATGTCGTGCACGGTGGAGATGCCCGGCTCCCAGGAGCCGATGGAGACGCAGGCCACCGTGACCTTGTCGAAGTACTCGAAGGCCCGGGCGATCCCCGTCTGGTTGCGCAGCGCCGCCGCGGTGGCCGCGTCCGGCAGCAGCATCGGTGCGTAGATGGGGTGTGCGTCGCCGCCCGACACCTGGGCGGCGCGGCGCACCGCCTCCACGGAACCGCGCTCGGCGGTTCCGGCGTCGTACACGCCGGTCAGCTGCACCACCGTGCACGGCGGCAGCCGGTCGAGCGCCGCCGCCATGTGAATGGTGGACCGGCCCCAGGCCAGCCCGAGGACGTCCCCCTCGTTGACGAGTTCACCGAGCAGGTCGGCGGCGACCTCGCCGAGGTTCTCGGGGTCGGGGGTCTCCTCCGCCTCGGCCGGGGATTCGACCACGACGGCGTGCCTGAGGCCGTAGCGGGCGCGGAGCGCGTCGGAGCGCTCTGCGTCCAGCTCGGCCGGCACACGGATCTCGATGCGCACGAGATCCCGTTCGAGGGCCGTCTCCAGGACCCGGGCCACCTTGAAGCGGCTGACGCCGAACTCCTCGGCGATCTGGATCTTGGACTTGCCCTCGAGGTAGAAGCGGCGGGCCATGGCCGCCGCCTGGACCAGCTCAGCGGGTCCCATCCGCATGGCTGACCGGCCCGCCGACATACCCGACACGGCGATCTCCTCACTGCTGTTCACACTCTGGATTCGCCGTTCATCCTTGCAGATCCGGCGCAACTGATCCGCCCTGATGGGCGCCGTTCACTTAACCGTTCATTTACCTGTGGCTCAGTGGCCGCATGCCCACGACGCCCTGGCCGCGGCCGTCTCCGCCTGGCCGCGCAGGGCCCGCACCGCCTCGGCGGGGTCCTGCGCCCCGTACACCGCCGAGCCGGCGACGAACACGTCCGCGCCCGCGTCCGCGCACCGCTCGATCGTCGAGGCCGAGACACCGCCGTCGACCTGCAGCCAGAGCTGGAGACCGTGCTTCTTGATCAGCTCCCGGGAGCGGCGGATCTTCGGCAGCATGATGTCGAGGAAAGCCTGGCCGCCGAAGCCCGGCTCGACCGTCATGATCAGCAGCATGTCCAGTTCCGGCAGCAGGTCCTCGAACGGCTCGATCGGCGTCGCCGGCTTGAGCGCCATCGAGGCGCGGGCACCCTTGGCGCGGATCTCCCGGGCGAGCCGCACGGGGGCGGCGGCGGCCTCCACGTGGAAGGTGACGGACGAGGCGCCCGCCTCGACGTACTGGGGAGCCCAGCGGTCGGGGTCCTCGATCATGAGATGGCAGTCCAGCGGGGTGTCCGTCGCACGGGCCAGGGACTCCACGACCGGGACACCGAGCGTGAGGTTCGGGACGAAGTGGTTGTCCATCACGTCGACATGGAGCCAGTCGGCGCCCTGGACCGCCTTGGCCTCCTCCGCGAGGCGCGCGAAGTCGGCGGACAGGATGCTGGGGTTGATCTGCACGGCCATGACCCAAGCCTGCCATGTCCGGGGCACTGATGTTCGCGCCCGTCCACAGGCGAGAGCGTTCATCCTACTTGTACGACGGAATGAGGGTGCCTGTGGACGACCATGGGCGTAGCCGGCCCCGCGCCCGCGTCGCCCGGCGAGCGGACCGTGGAGGTCAGCCCGTGCGGCGGACGAGCGCCAGGTACATCGCGTCGGTGCCGTGCAGATGCGGCCACAGCTGCACGTCCGGGCCCTCGCCCAGCGCGGTGAGGCCGGGCAGCAGCGGGCGGGCGTCGATCAGCTCGGTGTCGGGGTACTGCTTGAGCACGTCGGCGACGACCGCCCGGGTCTCGGCGAGGTGCGGCGAGCAGGTGGCATAGCCGACGATCCCGCCGACCCGCACCGATTCGATCGCGGTGCGCAGCAGGGAACGCTGGAGCGGCGCGAAGTTCTCCAGGTCCTCGGGGCGCCGCCGCCAGCGGGCCTCGGGACGCCGGCGCAGGGCGCCGAGCCCGGTGCACGGCACGTCCATGAGCACGCGGTCGAACGCGCCCGGCTGCCACGGCGGCCGGGTGCCGTCGGCCGTGACGACCTGGTAGGGCCCCGGGTTCCCAACCAGCGCCCTGGCCACCAGACCGGCCCGGTGCGGCTGCTTCTCCGAGGCCAGCAGCGCGGCCCCGCGCTCGGCGGCGAGGGCGGCCAGCAGCGCGGCCTTGCCGCCGGGCCCGGCACACCCGTCGAGCCACTTCTCGTCGGCCCCCTCGAGCGGGGCGTTCGCGAGGGCGAGGGCGACCAGCTGGCTGCCCTCGTCCTGCACTCCGGCGCGCCCCTCGCGCACGGCGTCGACCGCGCCCGGCTCCCCGCCCTCGGCGAGCCGCACCGCGTACGGGGACCAGCGCCCCGGCACGGCGGACTCCTCGCGCAGCAGTTCCTCGGTGGTGGACCGGCCCGGCCGCGCGACGAGCGTCACCTCGGGCCGCTCGTTGTCGGCCGCCAGCAGGTCCTCGATACCGGCGCGCCCGCCGCCGAGGGAGTCCCAGAGCGCGGAGACGATCCAGCGGGGGTGCGAGTGCACGACGGCGAGGTGCTCCTCCGGATCCTCGTCGTAGGGCGGCGCCACCTTCTCGATCCAGCCCTGCAGATCGTCCTGGGCCACCTTGCGCAGCACGGCGTTGACGAACTTGGCCCGTCCGTCGCCGAGCACCGCCCGGGCCAGCTCGACGGAGGCCGACACGGCGGCGTGCGTCGGGATCCGGGTCCCCAGGAGCTGGTGCACGCCGAGGCTGAGCACGTCGAGCACCGGCGGATCGACCTCGCGCAGCGGCCGGTCGACGCAGGCGGCGACGACGGCGTCGTACGTGCCCTGCCGGCGCAGTGTGCCGTACACCAGCTCGGTGGCGAGAGCGGCGTCCCTGGCTCCGAAGTCCGCCTTCTCGCGCGCCTTCCTGAGCAGCGGCGGCAGCACGAGGTTGGCGTACGCGTCCCGCTCGTCGACCGCGCGCAGCGCCTCGAAGGCCAGGATGCGGACGGGATCCTTCTGGGGCCGGCGGTAGGGCTTGGCGGGCCTGCGCGGCCGCCCGGACTGCTCGCTCACGAAAAAGGTGCTCCGGATGTGAAGTAAGGGGTGCGGCCTCCAGCCTACGTCGGCGCACCCCCCGCCCCCGCCGTCCGGGCTCAGGCGCCGAGCGTCTCGCCCTCCGCGATACGGACGCCGCGCGCCCAGTCGGCCGCGCGCATCGGCCTCTTGCCCTGGGCCTGCACCCAGAGCAGTTCGACGGCGTGGGAGCCGGTGCCCACGTGCACGCTGTTCTTGCCCACCGCGAGCTGCCCCGGGGCGAGATCGGTCCGCTCGGGCACCGGCGCGACCTGGACGAGCTTGAGCCGCTCTCCGCGGAAGACGGTCCAGGCGCCCGGTGCCGGGGTGCAGCCGCGCACGACCCGGTCGACGCGCAGCGCGGGCGCCGTCCAGCGCACCTGGGCGTCCTCGACGGTGATCTTCGGCGCCGTCGTGATGCCCTCCGACGGCTGCGGCACCGCCTTCAGGGTCCCGTCCTCTATGCCGTCCATGGTGGCGGCGAGCAGGCCGGCACCGGCGAAGGCTAGCCGGGTGAGCAGGTCGCCGCTGGTGTCGGTGGGCCGGACCTCCTCGGTCACGGTGCCGTAGACGGGCCCGGAGTCCAGTCCCTCCTCGATGAGGAAGGTGGAGGCACCGGTGATCTCGTCGCCCGCCATGACGGCGTGCTGCACCGGTGCCGCGCCGCGCCAGGCGGGCAGCAGCGAGAAGTGCAGGTTGACCCAGCCGTGGGCGGGGATGTCCAGGGCCGCCCTGGGCAGCAGGGCGCCGTAGGCGACGACCGGACAGCAGTCGGGCGCGATCTGCGCGAGCCGCTCCAGGAAGGCTGGATCGCGCGGCCTGGCCGGCTTCAGCACCTCGATGCCGGCCTCCTCGGCCCGCTCGGCCACGGGCGACGCGACCAGCCTGCGCCCTCGCCCGGCCGGCGCGTCCGGCCGCGTGACGACGGCGGCCACCTCGTGCCGCCCGGAGGTGATCAGGGCGTCCAGGGCGGGAACGGCGACCTCGGGGGTACCGGCGAAGACGAGCTTCATGGGCGGGATCGGGCCTCTCGGGCGGGGGTTGGACGGGCAGCGCACCAGTCTATGACCACGGGCCGACTCGGGCGCGGAGGGAAGGGCGTCGTCCGGACGAGGGGACGGACGGGCGGGTGGCGGGGACGGACGGGCGGGTGGACGGGTGGCGGGGACGGACGGCGGGACGGGCGGGCGCAGCAGCGGCCGCCGGGGCCCCGGACCGGGGGCTCGCGTGTCCCGTTCGGCCGGGAGCGGGCGGTGGCCGGCCGGCGGAACGGAGTGGCCGCACCACGGACCGGCGCACGCCTCTTGGGCACCGGCGTACGCATATGCCTGTACGCCCCCACCCCGTGACCAGCGGAGCGCAGACGCGTTGGTCAAGAAAAAGTTGACCACATCGGGCCGCTTTCGCGGCCCAATTCCTTTCAACGCCGGTTCGAGAGGCTTGTTCATGGCCGACCACGCAACCCACGACGCCCAGGCCCGGGCCAGCCTGCACTTGCTGGTGCGGGACATCGAGCGCGTCCGCCGGCAGGTGGACGCACTGCGCACGCTCACCGCCCAGTTGGGCAATGTGTACCGACCGCGCCGCTCCGGCCCGTCCACGGGCTTCGTCGTCTACGGACGTGCCCCCGCCCCGACGGTGCGCCTCGCCCAGGAACTGCGGGACAGCGTCGAGACCCTGGTCACGGCCGCCGTGGACTTCGACCGTTCGCTGGGCTTCTCGTGGGACGCGGTGGGCTCGGCGCTCGGAGTCACCAAGCAGGCGGTCCACCGCCGTTACGGCGCCCGCCGCGCCGCCGCCCAGACGGCCCCCGAGCCGGAGCTGGCGACGGACCCGTCCGGCGGCCGCGCGATCAACGTGAACACCGGCCTGCCCACGATGCCCACGATGCCGACCGTCCCGGCCGCCCGCTCCATGCCGACCCAGCCGACGGCGGGCAGCTCTGCCTTGCGTGAAGACACCCGGCCGACGGCCTTCCCCGGTCCGCGCAACGGCTGACGAATCTGTCCTGCCCTTCCGGAGACCCCCCGTCGTCCTCCGGGAGGGCGGACGACCCGGACCTGACCCGACGGCCGCCCCGGCCCCACACCAACCGCCGTTCCCGGGGCCCGCCGTCCCCCGCCGCCGACGCACCGCCCGCAGTGCCCGCAGTGCCGCTGCCGCCGTCGTATCGTGCGCAGTGTCGCTGCCGCTGTCCGCCGCCGTCGTACCGTGCACACACCTCCGCCCGCGTCCCTCGGCGCGCGCCCGGCATCCTTCGCGCCGATGTCAGCCGATGTCCGGCGGGTCGATCCGCACCCGCACCGGCTCCCCGCTCCCCCGCGCCATGCGAGCGGCCTGGGCGGTCTTCAGGGCGGCGGCCAACGCGGCCCCGCTGCCCGGTGGTACGCGCACGAGCGCCCGCTCCCAGTCCTCGCCCGGCGGGGGCGCGCCGGGCCTGCGTGGCCGGCCGGGCAGCGTCGGCGGCACCGGGACGGGCCCGAGCACCTCCGCGTCCGGCGGCAGTTCGACCGCCGTCAGGAACTCGGCCACCGCCGCCGGCGTGCCGGTCACGGCCGCCATCCGCGACACCGGCGGGAACCCCAGCTCGGCCCGCTCCGCCAGCTCGCGCACCGCGTGCCCGACGGGGTCCCACCGCACGAGCGCCTGCACGGGCCGCAGCGTCGGCTCGGCCACCACGACCACCGTGCCGCCGTCCCCCTGCGGCCGTACGAGTGCTCCCGCCTCGATCCACCGGCGCAGCGCGTCCTCACCGGCCCGCAGGTCGGGCCGTACGAGCATGGCCCAGCCGTCCAGCAGCAGGGCCGCCGCGTAGCCGCCCTCGGCCACCGGTTCGGCCCCCGGGGTGCTCACGACCAGCGCGGGCGTGCCCGGCACGGTGTCGAGCACGTGCTCCCGTCCGGAGGTGCGCACCGGTACGGCGGGGAACGCCCGCCCCAGTTCCTCAGCGGTCCGCCGCGCGCCCACCACCTGGGCGCGGAGCCGGAAGCCGCCGCACTCCGGGCAGTGCCAGGCGTCCTCCGCTCGCCCGCACCACCCGCAGCGCAGCACGCCCCCGTCCTGCCCTTCGAGCGGCCCGGAACAGTGCCGGCATCGTGCGGGCGCCCGGCACCGGGCACAGGCCATGCGGGGTGCGTAGCCCCGCCGGGGCACCTGCACCAGCACCGGTCCGTGCCGCAGCCCCTCGCGGGCCACCTGCCAGGCGAGCGAGGGCAGACGCGCGGCGCGGGCGGCCTCGTCGCGCGCGAGGTCCTCGTCCCCCACGGTCCGCACCAGCGGCGCGGCTCGCCGCACCTGCTCCCGCCCGGCGACCAGCGGCCGGGCCCAGCCGGTCTCGACGAGCTGGGCGGCCTCCACGGTGCAGCCGAACCCGCCGAGCAGGAACGCGCACTTGTCCAGCGCGGCGCGCAGCAGCAGGACGTCCCGCGCGTGCGGCTGCGGCGCGTGCAGCTCGCTGTGGCTGTCGTCGCCGTCGTCCCAGATGGCGACCAGCCCCAGGTCCCGCACGGGAGCGAACATGGCCGCACGCGTGCCCACGACGGCCCGCACGGCTCCGCGCCGCACCGCGAGCCACTGCGCGTACCGCTTCTCGGGGCCGGCGTCGGCGGTGAGCAGGGCGTGCCGGCCCGGGCCGAGCAGTGCGGTGAGCGCGGCGTCGACCCGCGCGGCGGCCCGCCCGTCGGGTACGACGACGAGCGCGCCGCGTCCCGAGGCGAGGGCGGCGCCGACGGCGCGGGCGAGTTCCTCGCTCCACAGCGGGCCCGGTAGGGCGTTCCACACGGCCCTCGGGGACTGCTGGGAGGCGAGTGCCTCGAGGAAGGCGGCCCCGTGCTCGTACCGCGCCCAGGAGCCGGTGTCCGGGGGCGGCGGGGGCGGCAGCGGTGCGGGGGACGGCCGCTGCTCGGCGCGCGCGTTGCGCGGCGGCACGGCCAGCTGGAGGACGTCGGCGAGGCTTCCCGCATAGCGGTCGGCGACGGCCCGCGCGAGGCCGAGCAGTTCCTCGCTCAGCACCGGCTCGGGCGAGACGACCTGGGCCAGTGCGGCCAGCGGCCCGGAGTAGTCGGAGTCGGCCCGGCGCTCGACGAGGAAGCCGTCGATGAGCCCGCCGCCCTCCCGGCGCCCGTCGCGCACCCGGCCCCGCCCCGCGCCGAACCGCACCCGCACCCGCACTCCGGGCTGCGCCTGCGCGTCCAGCTCCTCGGGCACCGCGTAGTCGAAGTACCGGTCGAGGTGCAGCACGCCCTTGTCGACCAGCACCCGCGCGACGGGCAGCTCCCCGGCGAGCGCGGCTCCCCGCCAGGTCCGCGGCTTGGCGCGCGGCGCCTTCGCCTGGCGCACGCTCTCCCGGATGAGCGCGAGCTGCTCCGGCGGCGCGCCGTCGGCCCCGCCGTCCCCCGCTCCGTTCTCGCTGCTCACGCTTGCATTCTTACCAAACGGCACCGACAACGGCGCCCGCCGGCCGAGACACCGGTCCGCCCGCCCCCGAGCCACCGGTCCGCCCACCATCGACCGATCCACCCGCCGGGCCAGTGTCCGCCCAGCCGGCCGAGACACCGGTCCGCCCGCCCCCGAGCCACCGGTCCGCCCACCGGCCAAGACACCGGTCCAGCCACCCCCGAGCCACCAGCCCGCCCACCGGGCCACGTCCGCCCAGCCGACCGAGACACCGGTCCGCTCACCCCGAGCCACGGATCCGCCCGGCGGCTAAGACACCGGTCCGCCCGCCCCCCGAGCCACCAGTCCGCACGCCGACCACCGGGCTAGTCCGCCCCGCCGGCCGAGACACCGGTCCGCCCGCCGGGGCCACGTCCGCCCCGCCGGCCGAGACACCGGTCCGCCCGCCGGGGCCACGTCCGCCCCGCCGGCCGAGGCGCCGGTTCACGCACGTCGACGAAAGGCACCGGGCCGCCGCCCTCGGCCCGGTCAAGGCGCCTTTCCGCGCACGGCCCGGCCCCGGAAGCGCGCCGAGGCCCAGCCGTGCGGGGACGGGCGAGCGCCGAGGCCCGGCGCCGGGAGGCGCGAGCGCGCCG
>NZ_JBEOTD010000049.1:0-55100 GCF_040426375.1 Streptomyces sp. NPDC096012 | reverse complement strand
CCCGCGGGGCCCCCCCCCCCCCCCCCCCGGGCGCCGCCCCCCCCCCCGGGGATGCCCCCCGGCCCTTCCGCCCGTTCGAACGCCCCTTCCGTCCCTCGGACCGGCCCTTCCGTCCGTTCGGACGCCCCTTCCCCCTGTGCGTACGAGCCGCCCCGCATCCGGTACGACGATCGCACCGGGGCGGTGGAAAACCGGTGCCGCCGTGTCCGGGCCTCGTGCGATGCTCGGGCTCGTGGAGACCAGGTCAGTCAGTCCCGTGTTCGTCGGCCGCACCGGCGAGTTGGCAACCCTCGACGACGCGTTCACCCGGGCCGCCGCCGGCGAACCGCAGGCACTGCTGCTCGGTGGCGAGGCGGGCGTCGGCAAGACCCGCCTCGTCGAGGAGTTCGTCATGACCGCGGGCCGCCGCGAGGCGGTCGTCGCGCTCGGCGGCTGTGTGGAGATCGGCGCCGACGGGCTGCCGTTCGCGCCGTTCTCCAGCGCTCTGCGGGCCCTGCGCGAGGCCCTGCCGGCGGAGTTCGCCGCCGCGGCCTCCGGTCAGGAGGAGGAACTGGCCCGGCTGCTGCCCGAACTGGGCGACGCGGGCGCCGGCCGCCACGACGAGCAGGGCATGGCCCGCCTGTTCGAGCTGACCGTACGGCTGCTGGAGCGGGTCGCCGCCGCACACCCCGTCGTGCTGGTCCTGGAGGACCTGCACTGGGCCGACGCCTCCACCCGCCACCTGCTCGCCTACCTCTTCCGCACCCTGCGCACCGGCCGTCTCCTGGTCCTCGCCAGCTACCGCTCCGACGACATCCACCGCCGCCACCCGCTGCGCCCCCTGCTCGCCGAGCTCGACCGGCTGCGCACGGTCCGCCGCATCGAACTGGCCCGGTTCACGCGCGAGGAGGTCGGCCGCCAGATCGCCGGCATCCTGGCCGCCGAACCCGCTCCGGCCCAGGTCGACGAGATCTTCGAACGCTCCGACGGCAACGCCTTCTTCGTCGAGGAACTCGCCGTCGCGTCCCGTCAGGGCGGCTGCCCCGGCCTGACCGACTCCCTGCGCGATCTGCTCCTGGTCCGGGTCGAGGCGCTGCCCGAGAGCGCCCAGCGGGTCGTCC
This sequence comes from Streptomyces sp. NPDC096012, assembly GCF_040426375.1. NCBI lineage: Bacteria > Bacillati > Actinomycetota > Actinomycetes > Kitasatosporales > Streptomycetaceae > Streptomyces > Streptomyces sp. NPDC096012. Next base: position 54,000 of record NZ_JBEOTD010000049.1, on the reverse strand, counting down.
GGGTCGTCGCCGAGGGCGGCTCCACCGTCGAGTACCGGCTCATCGCGGCCGTCGCCCAGCTCTCCGAGGACGACCTCATCGAGGCGCTGCGCTCCGCCGTGGGGGCCAACATCCTCAGCGTCACCGCGGCCGGCGACGGCTACCGCTTCCGGCACTCCCTGGTCCGCGAGGCCGTCGCCGACGACCTGCTGCCCGGTGAGCGCTCCCGCCTCAACCGCCGCTACGCCGAGGCCCTGGAGACCGACCCCGCGCTCGTCGCGCCCGACGCGCGGGTGATGCGCCTGGCCAGTTACTGGTACCACGCCCACGACGCCGCCAAGGCCCTGCCCGCCGTTCTCGACGCCTCCGTCGTGGCCCGGCGAAGGCATGCCTACACCGAGCAACTCGGGCTGCTGGAAAGGGCGATGGAGCTGTGGGACAGCGCCCCGCAGGAGGTGCGCGGCGCCCTGCGCCCGGTCGACTGCACCGAGGTCTACCCGCCCCCACCCCCCGGCGGCCGCGACCCGGTCACCGCCCCGCTGCGCTACCTCGACCTGATGGCTGAGGCGGCCGTCGCGGGCCGCTTCGGCGGCGAACGCGAACGCGCCCTGAAGATCACCAAGCGCGCCCTGCGCCTGCTGGAGGACGAGCCGGACCCGCTGCGCGCCGCCTGGTTCTGGGTGCAGCGCTCGCGGCTGGTCCAGGCCCAGGCCCGGGGCGACGGCTGGCGGGAACTGGCCACCGCCCAGGAGCTCATCCGCGGCCTGCCCCCTTCGGAGGTGCACGCCGAGGTGCTGGCGCTCGCCGCCAACTGGTCCATGCTGCACCGGCCCGGCCCCGAAGCCATCACCTCGGCCGAGCAGGCCGTGGAGTACGCGCGCATGGTGGGCGCCCGTGACATCGAACTCAACGCCCGCCTCACCCTGAGCGGCCTCAGAGTGGACGCGGGCGACCCCGAGACCGGCCTCACACAGATGCGGCAGGTCCTGACCGACACCCTGGCCGAAGGCGTGCACCACGTCGCGGGCCGCGCCTACGTGAATCTGCCCTCCGAGATGCAGACCGTCGGCCGCGACCGGGAGGCCGTCCCGCTGCTGCGCGAAGGCATCACCTTCGCCCGCAAGCACGGACTGCTGGACTCCGAGGCCTGGGCGTGGGGCAATCTGTCCGATGCGCTCTACTCCCTGGGCCAGTGGCCCGACGCCGCCGCGGCCGCCGCGCACGCTACCCAGGTCGGCCACAGCGCCAAACCCCGTGGCGCTGGCGCCCTGAAGCTCGCCCACATCGCGCTGGGGCGCGGCGATCTCGCCGAGGCCGGCCGGCAACTCGCCGCCGCCCGCGCCCACTACGGCACCCACGACCCCATGCCCCAGCAGTCCCTGCCGCTGGCCCGCATAGCCATCGGGGTCGCCGCCGCCGAGGGCCGCGTCACCGACGCCCGGGCCGAACTGCTCCAGGTCCTGGAGACCGGCTTCCTGCCGGGCACCCACCGATACGCCTGGCCGCTGCTGCTGGCCGCCGCGACCGCCGAGGCCGACGCCCGAACCCTGCCCGCCGCCGAGCCCGGCCGCGCCGAGGTCCTCGACCGCCTCACCGCGGCCGCGAGGACACTCACCACCGGCGTCCCGCTCTGGCAGGCCTACGACCACTGGACCCGCGCCGAGCTGCGCCGCGCGCAGGGCCGGGACACGTCCGGCACCTGGTCGCCGGTGGTCGCCGCCTTCGAATGCCTGGACCGCCCCTACGACCTCGCCCGCACCCGCCACCGCCTCGCCGAGGCACTGCTCGCCGAGGGGGGCGACGACCAACGCGACCGCGCGGTGGAGCTGCTGCGGCTGGCCGCCGCGGTCGCCGCCCACCTCGAGGCCCGCCCCCTCGCCGACGCCGTCACCCGGCTCGCCCAGCGGGCGCGCCTCACCCTGACCCGGGACCCGGGCCGGCCCCTCGCCCCCGCCGACCCGGTCGCCGCGCTCGGCCTGACCAACCGCGAGAGCGAGGTCCTGCGGCTGGTCGCGGCCGGCCGCACCAACCGCCAGATAGCCGAGGAGCTGTTCATCTCCCCGAAGACCGCGAGCGTCCACGTCTCCAACATCCTCGGCAAGCTGGGCGTCTCGGGCCGGGGCGAGGCGGCGGCGATGGCCCACCGGCTGGAACTGTTCACGGCCGGGACGCTCACCGCCACGCCGGCGGGCTGAGACGTACGCTGGAGAAAACCCGGCACAGGGGAGCAGCCGTGTTCAACGCCTTCGAGGAACTGTTCGCACCCAGCCGCAAGCACACCCGGGACGAGGAGAACCGGCTCGAACTGACCCGCGAGGACGTCGGGGACAACGACCCGGGCCGTGGCCCCATCGACCTGTCCTCCGGAAAGGCGGTCGTACGGCCGCCCGCACCGCAGCGGGCCGCGCCGCGACCGCGGGGCGAAGGGGACACCGAACCAGAGCCGCGTGCGGAGCACCCCTGAGCCGGACAGCCGCGCGCGGGGCAAGCGTTGAGCGTTGTACGGGGCGGCCGTGAGCGGGGCGGCTCCGAGCGGGGCCGGCTGTGCGCGCGGAACGGGGTGAGCGCGGACCGGGTTGAACGGGGAACGGGGTGAGCGCGGACGGTCCGAGTGCGGGGCCCTGAGCGGGGGGACAGCCGCGCGGGGTGGCCCCGAGCGGAGGCACCCCCGCACGGGGGCGGCCGTGCGCGCGATCACCTCACCGCCACTTCCAGCACCCGGTCGTCACCCTTCTTCGGCGTCCCCCGGCCGTCCGTGTTGCTGGTCACCAGCCAGATCTTGTGGCCACCCGCCGGGACCACCGTCCGAAGGCGGCCGTAGCGTCCCGTCAGGAACGCCTGCGGGGCCGCCGACGCCTTGGCCCCGTCCAGCGGGATGCGCCACAGGCGCTGCCCCTTCAGGGCCGCCATCCAGATCACGCCGTCGACGTAGGCGATGCCGCTGGGGGAGGCGTCGTCGGTGTGCCACTGGGCTATCGGGTTGTGGAACCGGGCGTCGGAGGACCTGCCCTCCGCCTCCGGCCAGCCGTAGTCGCCGCCGGGCTCGATCGCGTTGAGTTCGTCCCAGGTGTCCTGCCCGAACTCCGAGGCGAACAGCCGCTGTCTGTCGTCCCAGGCCAGCCCCTGGACGTTGCGGTGGCCGTAGGAGTACACGGGGGAGTCCGGGAACGGATTGCCCGGAGCCGGCTCGCCCTCCGGGGTCAGCCGCAGGATCTTGCCGCCGAGCGACCCCTTGTCCTGGGCCAGGCCCCTCCGGCCGCTCTCGCCGGTGCCCGCGTACAGCATTTTGTCCGGGCCGAACCCGATCCGGCCGCCGTTGTGGATGACGCCCTTGGGGATGCCCTTGAACACCGTGTCCGGAGCGCCCAGTTGCTCACCGGCCGGCTTCCGGGCGTCGTACCGCATGCGGACGATGCGGTTGTCCGAGGCCGAGGTGAAGTAGGCGTAGACCATGCGGTCCGAGGCGAAGTCCGGGGAGAGGGCGAGGCCCAGCAGACCGCCCTCGCCGGCCGGGGAGACCCCGGAGACGGCACCCAGCTCGGTCTTCCCGCCCGTCTTCCCGTCGATCCTGGTGATGGTCCCGTCGTCGCGGGAGGCGACCAGCAGGCCGCCGTCGGGCAGCGGGGCCAGGCCCCACGGTGACTTCAGGCCCTCGGTGAGCGTGCGCAGCACGTGCACGGAGCCCCTGGCCGGCGCGGCCGGTCCGGTGGCCCGGCCGGAGGGGGCGCCGCCCGCCGCCGTCCCCCGCGGCCCGGTGCTCCCGGCGCCGTCCGGAAACCCCGCTCCGCCGGAGGAGCAGCCGGCCGACAGCAGGAGGGCGGTCGCGGCCAGGACGGCCGACACAGTTCGACGTCGCACGATCATGGTCCCTTCGAGGCAGTGGGCCGGCGCGCGCTGCGCCTCTCCGCACCGCTCGCCCCGTCCGGGTTCCCGGTCGGCGGCAACCGGTGGCGCGAGCCCCTCAGTCCCACGATCCCAGAGCCGGCGGCAGCGCGGCCACCTCGGCCAGGTCCTGATCGGTCAGCCGGAGCCCGGCGGCGGCCGCGTTCTGCGTGGCCCAGCGCTCTTGCTTGGTGCCCGGCAGGGCGATCACATGCCGCCCCTGGGCCAGCACCCAGGCCAGCGCCACCTGGGCCGGGGTGACGTCCTCGCCGTGGCGCCGCGCGATCCGGCGCAGGCCCGCGACGATCGGCTGGTTGGCCGCCATCATCTCGGCCGTGAAGCGGGGATGGCGGGCCCGTACGTCGTCCGGTTCGAAGCCCTCGCCGGGCCGCAGCGTGCCGGTCAGGAAGCCGTTGCCCAGCGGCATCGCCGCGAGGAAGCCCACGCCCCGTTCCTCGCACCACGGCAGCAGCGCCGCACGTGCCTCCGGCGACCACACCGAGAGCTCCGCCTGCACCGCGCTCACCGGGAACACCTGCTGCACCCGGCGCAGTTGGCTCAGCGTGCCGTCGTAGAGCCCGGCGCCCGAGCGGCGCCCGCCCCGGACCCCCACCGCGCACAGGCCCAGCGCCCGCACCTTCCCCGCCCGCACCAGCTCGGCCATCGCGCCCCACGTCTCCTCCACCGGCACCTCGGGGTCGGCGCGGTGCAGCTGGTACAGGTCGATCACGTCCGTCTGCAGGCGCCGCAGCGAGGCGTCGCAGGCCCGCTTCACGTACCCCGGGCGGCCGTTGGCCACGATGTGCTGCTCGCCCACGAGCAGGCCGGCCTTCGTCGACACGAAGGCGTCCCGGCGCCGCTCCCTGAGCACCCGGCCGAGCAGCAGCTCGTTGGTGAACGGGCCGTACATGTCCGCGGTGTCCAGCAGGGTCGAGCCCACGTCCAGCGCCCGGTGCACGCATCTCAGCGACTCGTCGCCCCGCTGCCGCGATCCGCTGTACGCCCAGCTCATGGGCATGCACCCGAGTCCGACGGCCCCCACCGCGAGCGCCCCCGCGCCGATCGTCCTGCGCTCCACCTGCTCGTGAACCTCCCTCTGCCCGGCCCCCAACCTAACCTTTGCGTCCGCGGCCCCTGACATAGCCTCCTGCCATGAGTGCTGACGTATGGCTTCCCATCCCGCCGAAGGAGATCGAGGGGCTGCCCGAAGGGCCCCGGTACCTGTTCTGGGACGGCGGCGAGGACGGTGAGCAGGCCTTTCCCGGTGACCCCGCACAGTGCGCCGTGTACGTGGTGCCGTACATGAAACGGTGGCCGGTCAAGGTCCGCCCGCTGGAGCTGCTGACCGGCGTGCGGGTCATCCAGACGCTCACGGCGGGCGTCGACGACATCACCGCGCGGCTGTCGTCGATCGTGCCGGGGGTGCGGCTGTGCAACGCCCGCGGAGTGCACGAGACGAGCACCGCCGAACTGGCGCTCACCCTGACCCTCGCGGCCCTGCGCGGTGTCCCCGGATTCGTCCGGGCCCAGCAACAGGAGCGCTGGCAGAGCGCGTTCCATCCCTCCCTGGCGGACAAGAACGTCCTCATCGTCGGGTACGGCGCCATCGGCGCCGCCATCGAGGACCGGCTCACGCCCTTCGAGGTGGCGCGGGTGGCGCGCGTCGCGCGCTCCCCGCGCACCACGGCACGCGGGGTGGTGCACCCGATCACCGATGTGCTCTCACTGCTTCCGGACGCGGACGTCGTGATCCTCTCCACCCCGCTCACCGAGGCCACGCACGGCCTCGTGGACGCCGGGTTCCTGGCGCGGATGAAGGACGGCGCACTGCTCGTGAACGTCGCGCGCGGACCCGTCGTCGACACCGAGGCGCTGCTCGCGGAGCTGGAGAGGGGCCGGATCAGCGCGGCCCTGGACGTGACGGACCCCGAGCCGCTGCCGCCGGGCCACCCGCTGTGGCGGGCACCCGGCGTGCTCATCAGCCCGCACGTGGGCGGCCCGTCCTCCGCCTTCCTGCCGCGCGCCAAGCGGCTGCTCGTGGACCAGTTGACCCGATTCGTGAACCAGGAGCCCCTGCGGAACGTGATCCTTACGACGGGAGCCCACGAGCCGTAACCCGCCCTCCGGCACCCTGCGCGACCCCTCGGACGCGGTCCGTGCCCGCATCGCCGCTGGTCGTCACGGAGCGTAGAGAAGCTATGTCCCTGAGTGACGATCCTGGTGTATCGTCCCGACAGGGGCTGCGCCGCCGACCTTGGGGCGCCGGGGACGGACATTTCAGATTTGTGAGGGGGGCGACGGGCGATGCACGGCCTATGGACGAGCGATCCGACGCGGCGGAGCCGCCGACGGCGACCCTGGCGCACGACCGCGCGCAGACGCGGCCATCACACCGGCCACCGCAGCCACCAGCAGCGCAGGCACACCGGCCGCAGGCGGTATGCGCACCCGGCGCACCGGGACCGTCGGGACCCGGGGACGGCGCGGACCGGGAGGCCCCGGTGAGCGCGCCGCCCTCCATGACGAGCACCCTCGACGGTGCGGTGCGCGCGCCACACCCGCAGGACGTGCCGCCGCCCCGCCGTCCCGCCGCCCGCATGGGCACGCTGACGGAGCAACTCGTCCTGGCCGTCGTCTGCGCGGGCTACGCCGCCGGGTCCGCTTTCGACTGGGGATCGGAGCAAGTCGCGCTGATCATGGGCGACTTCGGGCTGAGCGCCGCGGCGGGCGCCGCCGCCGTCTCGTGCTTCCTGTACGGCCGCACCGCGCGCGTGCGCTTCCGGCCCGCCTGGATGCTCTTCGCGCTGTCCTCGGCGATGGCGGCTCTCGGCAACGCCATCTGGGGCTGGTACGAGGTCGTCCTCGGCCGGCCCGTGCCCAGCCCCAGCTGCGCCGACCTGTTCTTCCTGTGCTTCGCGCCGCCCGCCATCGTGGGCCTGCTGGTCCTCGCCAAGCGCCCGGTGACCCGAGCGGGCTGGATCTGCCTGGGCCTGGACGCCTGGCTGATCGGCGGCTCACTGCTCACCCTGTCCTGGAGCCTCGCGCTCGCCCAGGCGGCCCGCTTCGACGGGTCGAGCGTGGCGCACACCGCGCTGTCGCTGGCGTACCCGCTGCTCGACATCGCGCTCGTCAGCATGGTCCTCGCGCTGCACTTCCGCCGCGCGCCGGGCAACCGCACGGCGGTGAACACGGCCATCGGCGCGCTCGCGCTGACCGTGATGTGCGACGCGCTGTTCACCTCGCCGCTGCTGCACAGCAGTTACCGTTCCGGACAGCTGCTGGACGCCGGCTGGTTCGCCGGTTCACTGCTGCTCGCCTACGCCCCCTGGGTCGCGCCGAGACCGCACAGCGCGCCCAGGACCCGCCCGCCCGACGGGCACACGCGCGTGGTCCACGAGCACCTGCCCGGGCAGCGCGGCACCGGCCGCCACCACCCGCCCGCGCCCGCACCGGCTCCGGTGCGGGCTCCGGGGGCCGCGCCCGCTCCGGCGCCCGTACCGGCGGCGGCGCCCGCCGCGGCCGGTGAGCTGAGCCGGTACCCGGCGGGACGGCCGCTCGCCGGCTCCCTCGCCGCGCTCACCCCGTACCTCGCCGCCGCCGTGTGCACCCTGGGCATCCTGTACAACGTCCTGAACGGCCGCAGGCCCGACCACGTGGTGCTGATCACCGCGGGCGGCGTCGTGCTCGCACTCGTCATCCGGCAGGGCATCATGCTGCTGGACAACATCACCCTCACCCAGGAACTGGCGCAGAAGGAGAACCACTTCCGCTCCCTGGTGCAGGGCTCCAGCGACGTGATCATGATCGCCGCGCCCAACGGCATCCTGCGGTACGTCTCCCCGGCCGCCGCCGGGGTCTACGGACGGCCCGCCGAGGATCTGGTGGGCTCGGAGCTCGCCGCCCTCATCCACCCGGAGGACCTGGGCTGCGTGGTGCACGAGGTGCGCCGCTTCCTCGCCGCCAGCCCGCTGGAGGAGCCCACCACGCGCATCGAGTGCCGGTTCCGCTCCGGCGACGGCGGCTGGCTCAACGTCGAGTCCACCGTCAACCGGCACCACGGCGGCCTGATCTTCAACAGCCGGGACGTGACCGAGAGAGTGCGGCTGCAGGCGCAGTTGCAGCACAACGCCGAGCACGACCCGCTGACCGACCTGCCCAACCGCGCGCTGTTCACCCGGCGCGTCCAGCAGGCCCTGTCCGGCCGCCGCGCCACCGACCGGGGCGCCGCCCTGCACGGTACGGCCGTGCTCTTCATCGACCTGGACGGCTTCAAGGCCGTCAACGACACGATCGGGCACCAGGCCGGCGACGAACTGCTCGTCCAGGCCGCCCGCAGACTCCAGGACGCCGTCCGGCACGGGGACACCGCGTCCCGGCTCGGCGGCGACGAGTTCGCGGCCCTGATCGTCGGGGACGGCACCCGCGACCGTGCCGCCCGGGAGCACAACATCCTGGAGCTCGCCGACCGCCTGAGGTCCACCCTCTCCCAGCCGTACGCCATCGGCGGCAACGATGTCCGGGTCAACGCCTCCATCGGGGTGGCCTTCGCCGAACCGGGCCTCGGGGCGGGGGAGCTGCTGCGCAACGCCGACCTCGCCATGTACCGCGCGAAGTCGGCGGGCAAGGGCCGGGTCGAACTGTACAAACCGCAGATGCAGCAGGACGTCGTACGCAAGGCGGAGCTGGCCACGCGGCTGCGCGCCGCGCTGCACGACGGCGAGTTCGCGCTGCTGCACCAGCCGGTGGTGTGCCTGGAGAACGGCCGGATCACGGCGGTCTGCGCACAGGCGCGCTGGCGCTCCTCCCAGGGGGTGCTGTTCACGCCGGCCGAGTTCCTGCGGGTGGCCGAGGACAGCGACAAGACCGCTGAACTGGACCGCTGGATCTTCCGCGAGGCCGTGGAGCAGGCCGCCGAGCGGGCCGCCACCGGGATCGTCGTCCCCGTGGCGGTCCGGATGAGTGCCCGGCGGCTGCTGGACCGCTCGATGCCGCTGGGCTCGGTGGAGGCGCTGCTGACCCGGCACGGGCTGCCCCCGGGCGCGCTGGTCATCGAGCTGTCCGACACCGATCCCCGGCTCTGCCTCGAGGAGCTGGAGCGGCGGCTGACCGCGCTCAGCAGACTGGGGGTGCGGATCGCGCTGGACGGGTTCGGCAGCGGTCAGGCGGCCATCACCGCCCTCAGAAGGCTGCCCGTGGACATCCTCAAGCTCGACCGCGGGCTGGTCGAGGGGGTCGTGGAGTCCGCCCGCCTGCACAAGATCACCGGTGGGCTGCTGCGGATCGCCGGCGACCTCGGGCTGCAGTCCGTCGCCGAGGGCGTGGACCTGCCCGAGCAGGTGGTCGCGCTGCGCGCGCTGGGCTGCACGCACGGGCAGGGCATGGCCTTCACCGGGCCGCTGGACGAGTACCGGCTGCGCCGGGCGCTCGGATCCGGGCACTACCCGGTGCCCCACGCACCGGCCGAGCCGGTCCTCGCGGGCGGTGTGCGGGAGCCGCAGGGGCGCGTCGGTGTCGAGGAGGTCACCGCGCGGCGGCCCGAAGGGCTGAGCACGGTGGTGGCCTCCACCCCGAGTGGCGCGCCCCGTAGGTGAACGAGCGGTGGAGCGGGGTCCGGCAAGACGCGCGGGGGCTGCCGCGGTCATCCGGGGCGGCGGCGCCCTCCGTTCATATGCTGAGACTCCCGTCCCACCCACTTGACACGTGGTGTGTGCCGGAGGGAGGGTCAGTGCCATGCGCACCCGAATTCTCGTACTTGGACAGCGCGTCGGCTGAGCTGGGACCCACCGGAGGACGATCCGGAATCCCCAGCGACCTCACCGGCGCGCTCCCCTCGCTTGCCTTGCGGCACGAGGGGTTTTTTGTTGCACGAGTGCCTTGCGTGCAGCGCCCGAACTCCGCCCGAACCTCGCAAAAACCCTCAGCATCGAGAAGAGAATGCCGATGACCGAGCAGGCCACCGGGGCCCACCATCCGCAGCCGCGGCCCCGTTCCGGAGGACATCACTCCGCCACTGTCGAGCACGTGACGGGCGCGCAGTCCCTCATCCGCTCCCTCGAGGAGGTCGGCGCGGACACGGTGTTCGGTATTCCCGGCGGCGCGATCCTCCCGGCGTACGACCCGCTGATGGACTCCACCCGGGTGCGGCACGTCCTGGTCCGCCACGAGCAGGGCGCGGGCCACGCGGCCACGGGCTACGCGCAGGCCACCGGCAAGGTCGGCGTCTGCATGGCCACCTCGGGCCCGGGCGCCACGAACCTGGTGACGCCGATCGCCGACGCGCACATGGACTCGGTCCCGCTGGTCGCGATCACCGGCCAGGTCGCCTCGAAGGCGATCGGCACGGACGCCTTCCAGGAGGCGGACATCGTCGGCATCACCATGCCGATCACCAAGCACAACTTCCTCGTCACCAAGGCTGAGGACATCCCGCGGGTCATCGCGCAGGCCTTCCACATCGCCTCCACCGGCCGCCCGGGCCCGGTCCTGGTCGACATCGCCAAGGACGCCCTGCAGTCGCGGACCACCTTCTCCTGGCCGCCCACCATGGACCTGCCCGGCTACCGCCCGGTGACCAAGCCGCACGCCAAGCAGATCCGCGAGGCGGCCAAGCTGATCACCGCCGCCCGCAAGCCCGTCCTCTACGTCGGCGGCGGCGTCCTCAAGGCACAGGCCACCGCCGAGCTGAAGGTCCTCGCCGAACTCACCGGAGCGCCCGTCACCACCACCCTGATGGCGCTCGGCGCATTCCCCGACAGCCACCCGCTGCACGTGGGAATGCCGGGCATGCACGGTGCGGTCACCGCCGTCACCGCGCTGCAGAAGGCCGACCTGATCGTCGCCCTCGGAGCCCGCTTCGACGACCGCGTCACCGGCAAGCTGGACAGCTTCGCCCCCTACGCCAAGATCGTCCACGCCGACATCGACCCGGCCGAGATCGGCAAGAACCGCGCCGCGGACGTGCCGATCGTCGGTGACGCCCGCGAGGTCATCGCCGACCTGGTCCAGGCCGTGCAGAAGGAACACAGCGACGGCCACCGGGGCGACTACACCGCCTGGTGGAGCGACCTCAGCCGCTGGCGCGACACCTACCCGCTCGGCTACGACCAGCCCGAGGACGGCTCGCTCTCCCCGCAGGCGGTCATCGAGCGCGTCGGGCAGCTCGCCCCGGAGGGCACGATCTTCGCGGCGGGCGTCGGCCAGCACCAGATGTGGTCCGCCCACTTCATCCAGTACGACAAGCCCGCCACCTGGCTGAACTCCGGCGGCGCCGGGACGATGGGCTACGCGGTCCCGGCCGCCATGGGCGCCAAGGCCGGCCGGCCGGAGCAGACGGTCTGGGCGATCGACGGCGACGGCTGCTTCCAGATGACCAATCAGGAGCTGACCACCTGCGCCCTGAACAACATCCCGATCAAGGTCGCCATCATCAACAACGGCGCCCTCGGGATGGTCCGCCAGTGGCAGACCCTCTTCTACAACCAGCGCTACTCCAACACCGTGCTGCACAGCGGCCCCGACGACGTCAACCCGCAGGCCAGGGGCACCCGCGTGCCGGACTTCGTGAAGCTGTCCGAGGCGATGGGCTGCGTGGGCCTGCGCTGCGAGCGCCCCGAGGACCTGGACAAGGTCATCGCGGAGGCGAACTCGATCAACGACCGGCCCGTCGTCGTCGACTTCATCGTCCACGAGGACGCGATGGTGTGGCCGATGGTCGCCGCCGGCACCTCCAACGACGAGATCCTGGCCGCCCGGGACGTCCGCCCCGACTTCGGCGACAACGAAGACGACTGAGCGAGAGAGACCCAGAGACCATGTCCAAGCACACGCTCTCCGTCCTGGTGGAGAACACGCCGGGCATCCTCGCCCGGATCGCCGCCCTGTTCTCCCGCCGCGGCTTCAACATCGACTCGCTCGCGGTCGGTGTCACCGAGCACCCCGACATCTCCCGCATCACCATCGTGGTGGGCGTCGAGGACCTGCCGCTCGAGCAGGTCACCAAGCAGCTCAACAAGCTCGTCAACGTGCTGAAGATCGTCGAGCTGGAACCCGGCCAGGCGGTTCAGCGCGAACTCGTCCTGGTGAAGGTGCGCGCCGACAACGAGACCCGCTCCCAGATCGTGGAGATCGTCCAGCTGTTCCGCGCCAAGACGGTCGACGTCTCCCCGGAGGCCGTCACCATCGAGGCCACCGGCTCCGGCGAGAAGCTGTCCGCCATGCTCAAGATGCTGGAGCCGTACGGCATCAAGGAGCTGGTGCAGTCCGGCACGATCGCGATCGGCCGCGGCGCCCGCTCGATCACGGACCGCTCGCTGCGCGCTCTGGACCGGTCCGCGTAAGGCCGAGTACGGACGGTCGGCGCCCCGCCGGCCGCCCGTATGCCGAGACCCCAGAACTTCCCTTCCCCCCACCGGCATACGGTGGGACGCACAACCTGCACACCAAGGAGAGAACCCAAAGTGGCCGAGCTGTTCTACGACGCTGACGCCGACCTGTCCATCATCCAGGGCCGCAAGGTCGCGGTCATCGGCTACGGCAGCCAGGGCCACGCCCACGCGCTGTCGCTGCGTGACTCCGGTGTGGACGTGCGGGTCGGCCTGCACGAGGGCTCGAAGTCCAGGGCCAAGGCCGAGGAGCAGGGCCTGCGCGTGGTCACCCCGGCCGAGGCCGCCGCCGAGGCCGACGTGATCATGATCCTGGTCCCGGACCCGATCCAGGCCCAGGTGTACGAGGAGTCCATCGCCCCGCACCTGAACGACGGCGACGCCCTCTTCTTCGGCCACGGCCTCAACATCCGGTTCGGCTTCATCAAGCCCCCGGCCGGTGTGGACGTCTGCATGGTCGCCCCCAAGGGCCCGGGCCACCTGGTCCGCCGCCAGTACGAGGAGGGCCGCGGTGTGCCGTGCATCGCCGCCGTCGAGCAGGACGCCTCCGGCGACGCCTTCGCGCTGGCCCTGTCGTACGCCAAGGGCATCGGCGGCACCCGCGCCGGTGTCATCAAGACGACCTTCACCGAGGAGACCGAGACCGACCTCTTCGGCGAGCAGGCCGTCCTGTGCGGTGGCACGGCCGCGCTGGTCAAGGCGGGCTTCGAGACCCTGACCGAGGCCGGCTACCAGCCGGAGATCGCCTACTTCGAGTGCCTGCACGAGCTGAAGCTGATCGTGGACCTCATGTACGAGGGCGGCCTGGAGAAGATGCGCTGGTCCATCTCCGAGACCGCCGAGTGGGGCGACTACGTCACCGGCCCGCGCATCATCACCGACGCCACCAAGGCCGAGATGAAGAAGATCCTCGCCGAGATCCAGGACGGCACCTTCGCCCGGAACTGGATGGACGAGTACCACGGCGGTCTGAAGAAGTACAACGAGTACAAGAAGCAGGACTCCGAGCACCTGCTGGAGACCACCGGCAAGCAGCTGCGCAAGCTGATGAGCTGGGTGAACGAGGAGGCGTAAGCCTCGTGGCGGGGGCCGGAGCCCAACCCTCCGGCCCCTGTTGTCCACCCCGTCCAGCCCCGGACGGGTGATCCTTCCGCGGAGGCGCATGACGGCCACCGCCACGCCACTAGACTGCTGGACAACACGCGTCAGGCCCACAGCGTCGTGCGTCTTCCGCGGCTAGCCCCTCCACCGCCTGCGGCCGTCGGGACGGCCGTCCGCATTGGACTTGTGAGGACTCACGTGAGCTCGAAACCTGTCGTACTCATCGCTGAAGAGCTTTCGCCCGCGACCGTCGACGCGCTCGGCCCGGACTTCGAGATCCGGCACGCCAACGGAGCCGATCGAGCGGAACTGCTCCCCGCCATCGCCGACGTCGACGCGATCCTGATCCGCTCCGCCACCAAGGTCGACGCGGAGGCCATCGCCGCCGCCAGGAAGCTGAAGGTCGTCGCCCGGGCCGGCGTCGGCCTGGACAACGTCGACGTCTCCGCCGCCACCAAGGCCGGCGTGATGGTCGTCAACGCCCCGACCTCCAACATCGTGACCGCCGCCGAGCTCGCCTGCGGTCTCATCCTCGCCACCGCCCGCAACATCCCGCAGGCCAACGCCGCGCTGAAGAACGGCGAGTGGAAGCGCAGCAAGTACACCGGGGTCGAGCTGGCCGAGAAGACCCTCGGCGTGGTGGGCCTGGGCCGCATCGGCGCCCTGGTCGCGCAGCGGATGTCCGCCTTCGGCATGAAGGTCGTCGCCTACGACCCGTACGTGCAGCCCGCGCGGGCCGCGCAGATGGGCGTCAAGGTGCTGTCGCTGGACGAGCTGCTCGAGGTCTCCGACTTCATCACCGTCCACCTGCCCAAGACCCCCGAGACCCTCGGCCTCATCGGCGAGGAGGCGCTGCGCAAGGTCAAGCCCAGCGTGCGCGTCGTCAACGCCGCGCGTGGCGGCATCGTCGACGAGGCGGCGCTGTACGCGGCGCTCAAGGAGGGCCGGGTCGCCGGCGCCGGCCTCGACGTGTACGCCAAGGAGCCCTGCACCGACTCCCCGCTGTTCGAGCTGGACCAGGTCGTGTGCACCCCACACCTCGGCGCCTCCACCGACGAGGCCCAGGAGAAGGCGGGCATCGCCGTCGCCAGGTCCGTCCGCCTCGCACTGGCCGGTGAGCTGGTGCCGGACGCGGTGAACGTCCAGGGCGGTGTCATCGCCGAGGACGTCAAGCCCGGTCTGCCGCTCGCCGAGCGCCTCGGACGCATCTTCACCGCGCTCGCCGGCGAGGTCGCGGTGCGCCTCGACGTCGAGGTGTACGGCGAGATCACCCAGCACGACGTGAAGGTGCTGGAGCTGTCCGCGCTCAAGGGTGTCTTCGAGGACGTCGTCGCCGAGACGGTGTCGTACGTCAACGCCCCGCTGTTCGCGCAGGAGCGCGGTGTCGAGGTCCGCCTGACCACCAGCTCGGAGTCGGCCGAGCACCGCAACGTGGTGACCGTCCGCGGCACGCTGGGCACCGGCGAGGAGGTGTCGGTCTCCGGCACGCTGGCCGGCCCCAAGCACGTCCAGAAGATCGTGGCGGTCGGCGACTACGACGTCGACCTCGCGCTCGCCGACCACATGGTCGTCCTGCGCTACGAGGACCGTCCGGGTGTCGTGGGCACCGTCGGCCGCATTCTCGGCGAGGCGGGCGTCAACATCGCCGGCATGCAGGTCGCCCGCGCGACGGTCGGCGGTGAGGCGCTGGCCGTCCTGACCGTGGACGACACGGTCGACACCGGTGTGCTGGCCGAGCTGGCCTCGGAGATCGGGGCCACGTCCGCCCGCTCGGTGAACCTGGTGTGACCCACCCCCGCTGACGACGCCGGACGGGCCGAGGTCTTCCTCGGCCCGTCCGGCGTTGCGCCGTCCTGCTACTTCCCGCCCTCTCCGGGCCCGGTCCTCCGCAGCGACACCGCCGCTCCCACCGCCGCCAGCGCGAGCAGCACGGCGCCGGCGATCATCGCCCCCTGCATGCCGCCGGCGAAGGCGTGCCGGGCCGTGCCGAGCAGCGTCTCGCCGGCGGGGCCGGGCAGCCGGCCGGCCGCGGCGAGGGCACCGCCCAGGGTCTCGCGGGCCTGGTCCGGGGCGCCGGCCGGCATCTCGTGGCGGTAGACGGCCGTACCGATGGAGCCGAGGACCGCCATGCCGAGCGCGCCCCCGAACTCGCTGCCCGTCTCCAGCAGCGAGGAGGCCGAGCCGGAGCGCTCCACCGGGGCGCTGCTCATGGCCAGGTCGGTCAGCTGCGACATGACGGCGACCGCCCCGCAGGCCAGGACGCCGGTTCCGGCCAGGACCAGCCACAGGGAGTCGGTGCCCGTGCCGGCCATGAGCCCGTAACCGGCCGCCATGACCGCGAAGCCGCCCGCGACGACGTACCCGCGGCCGACGCCCCGTCGGACGAGCCACGCGGTGACCGGACCGGCGGCGCCGATGAACACCGAGGGCAGCAGGCTCCACAGCGCGGCCGACAGCGGGCTCTTGCCGAGGACCGACTGCAGGTACTGCGTGGTGAAGACGGCCGAGCCCATCACCCCGAGGGCGGCGACGAGGTTCAGGACCAGCGCCGGGGCGAAGCCGCGGCCCTTCAGCAGGTCCGGCGGGATCAGCGGGGAGCCGGTGGTGCGCTGGCGGTGGACGAACAGCGTCGCGAAGAGCAGGCCGACGGTGACCGAGACGACGTACTGCGGGTGCCAGCCTTCGGAGGGGATCTCCTTCAGCCCGTAGATCACGGGCAGTACGGCCGCCATCGACAACGGCACGCTCGGCCAGTCGAAGCGGCCGGGCTCGGGGTTCCTCGACTCCGGCAGCAGCACCGGGCCGAGGACCAGCAGCAGCGCCATCGCGGGCAGGTTGACCAGGAAGACCGAACCCCACCAGAAGTGCTCGACGAGGATGCCGCTCATCACCGAGCCGAGGGCGATGCCGCCGGTCATCACGCCGGACCACAGTCCGATCGCCTTGGCCCGCTGGGCGGGGTCGGTGAACATCGTGCGCAGCAGCGCCATCGTGGACGGCATCAGGGTCGCGCCGCCGATGCCGAGGACCGCGCGGGCCGCGATCAGGGTCTCGGCGCTGTCCGCGTAGGCCGCGAGGAGCGAGGCGGCACCGAAGGCCGCGGCTCCCAGCAGCAGGAGCCTGCGGCGCCCGATGCGGTCGCCGAGGGAGCCCATCGTCATCAGCAGGCCGGCCAGCACGAAGCCGTAGATGTCGAAGATCCACAGCTGCTGGGTGCCGCTCGGGTTCAGGTCGGCGCCGATCGCGGGGGTCGCGAAGTACAGGACGGAGACGTCCATCGAGACCAGCAGGAGCGGCAGCATCAGCACGCCGAGAGCGGTCCACTCGCGGCCTCCGGCACGGGTGGGCGGGGGCGAGGTCGGGATGGTGCGGGGCGCGTTCGTCATGCAGAGGAATGTACGGGCGTCTAATACGCTTGTCTAGAACGCTTGTATAAAACAAGCGTCTAAGACGGCTGTATTGATCTCGGAGTAGGGTGACCGGCATGGGACACCGTGAGGATCTGCTCGAGGGCGCCAAGCGCTGCCTGCTGGAGAAGGGCTTCGCGCGCACGACCGCGCGGGACATCGTCAAGGAGTCGGGGACCAACCTCGCCTCGATCGGCTACCACTACGGCTCCAAGGACGCGCTGCTCGCGCAGGCCTACGTGTCCCTGGTGGAAGGTGTGTCCGACGCGTTCACCGGCGAGGCGAACACCGGGCTCACCGGTGCGCCGGGTTCCCTGGAGCGCTTCCGGGAGATGTGGTCCAACGTCATCGCCACCATGCGGGAGCCGGGCTCGTTCTGGCGGCTCAGCGCGGAGATCGCGGCCCTGGGCGACCAGCTGCCCGAGGTGCGCGACCATCTCGCGAAGGCGCAGCGGGAAGGCTCACGGGCGTTCGTCGCCCTCATGGCGGACGTACCGGAGGACGAGGTCACGGAGGACGACGTGGACACGCTCGGCGTCTTCTACACCGTCCTGATGACGGGCCTCATCTCCCAGTGGTCGTTCGCCCCGAAGACCGCGCCCGAGGCCGAACAGCTCACGGAGGGACTGCGCCGCCTGCTCCAGGGCGCCGCGGAGAGCTGACCGGACCGTCCGGCGTCTCCCGGTGGCCCGGTGGCCCGGTAATCCGGTGACCCGGCGATCCGGGGGGCGATTACAGGCGTGCCCGCTTCAACGCCATGTGCAGCAGCAGCCGGTCCTCTCCGTCGTCCAGGTCCAGGCCGGTCAGCTGCTCGACCCGGGACAGGCGGTAGTACAGCGTCTGGCGGTGGACCCCCAGTTCGGCGGCGGTGCGGCCGGCCTGCCCGGCGCAGTCCAGGTAGACCTCGGCGGTGCGGGCCAGTTCGCGGTGGGCGGGGGACAGCAGCGGACCGACCACGGGATCGTGGGCGGCCTGCGGCGGCAGCGCGGCCAGCAGCCGGTACGGCCCGATGCGCGCCCACTCGGCGACCGGCCCGAAGCGCGGCTCGGCCAGCGCGGCCCGCGCCGCCGCGCGGGCCTCCTGCCAGACCGTGCCCAGCTCGGCCAGACCGGTGCGGGGCTCGCCCACCCCGGCGGCGTACAGGGCGAACCCGGCGGCGCCGGGGAACCCCGCGGCGACCGCCGCCGCCGTCCGGGCCCCGGCACCGCGCGCCACGGTCCCCGGCGTCGCCTCCGCCTCCTTCAGCAGCCGCGTCGCCGCCGCCAGGGCCGGCGCGCCCACGTCCGCCGAGCGCAGCCGCACCAGCACCGCCAGGCTCTGGGCCGTCGCACCCCACGGAACCGTGCACAGGGCCGCGGCATGCGGAACCGTGCGCGGCGAGGGGGCGTCGTCCGGGTCGGCCGCGGGCCACGGGGCCACGCAGACCAGGGTGTGCGGGCCGTCCGCGCGGGACCCGAGGGCGGTGCGCAGCTCCGCGACCGCCATGTCCCGCTGCCAGCCGCTCTCCGCGGTGAGCACCGCCCGCAGCTCCCGGCCGAGCCCCGCCCCCGCCTGCGCCTCGTCGGCCAGCAGCGCGCCGATCCGCCCCGTCACCTGCATGGCGGCGGCCAGCTGCGCGTCCGTCGGTCCCGGGTCCCCGTCCAGCAGCCAGACATAGCCCAGCACGACCCCCCGATGGCGCACCGGCAGGCAGACCCGTCCGCGGTACACCCCCGCCGCGGTGCTCGGCGGGATCCGGACCGGCCCGGCCGCCCGGGTGATGCCGAAGCCCTCGAACCACGTCCGCACCGCGGCGGTGGAGCGCCGGGACAGGATCGAGCGGGTGCGCACGGGGTCCAGGGCGGAGGGATCGAGGTCGCCCTCGCTGTCGTACGCGCCGAAGGCGATCAGCTCGAAGTCCCGGTTCTCCAGGGTCGCCGGGGCGCCCAGCAGCTCGGAGATCTCGTCCACGAGCTCCTGGTAGTCACCCTTGTAAGCGGCCGTCACCCGGGCATTCTCCCGCATTTGCCGCCGCCTTCATACATCTGTCTGAGATCCAGGGCACGGATGCGTGACAGCTGTCGATGGCCCACGATCGAAGAGATCCTTAGGTTTCACGGTGGTTCTCCGTGCCGTACCCGAATCGTCGGGTGGCGGCCTCGTATGGGTTGGTATGTGGAGGTGCCCCGTGCTGGGTCCCGTGATTCTCGCCGCGTCGCGCAGCGACCGGATGCGTCGCCTGATCTCGGCGGCCCCGGTGACCAAGCAGGTCGTCGACCGCTTCATCCCGGGCGAGACCGTGGCCGACATCGTCCCGATCATCGAGGAGCTGACGGCCAAGGGCCTGGAGCTGACGATGGACGTCGTCGGTGAGGACATCACCACCCCCGAGCAGGCCGGTGCCGCCCGGGACGCCTATCTGGCGCTGATCGACCGGCTGCGTGACCTCGGTCTCGGCGAGCGGGTCGAGATGTCCGTCAAGCTGTCCATGTTCGGGCAGGCCCTCGACGGCGGCCACGAGCTGGCGCTCGCGAACGTCCACCCGGTCGTCGAGGCCGCCGCGGCCATCGGCACGACGGTCACCCTGGACGCCGAGGACCACACCACCCTGGACTCGATGTTCGCCATCCACGAGGAGCTGCGGAAGGACTTCCCGCAGACCGGCTGTGTCATCCAGGCCTACCTCTTCCGCACCGAGGCCGACGCCCGGCGCCTGGCGGAGTCCGGCAGCCGGGTGCGGCTGGTGAAGGGCGCCTACAAGGAGCCCGCCGAGGTCGCCTACCAGCAGAAGCACGAGATCGACAAGGCGTACGTCCGTGTCCTCAGGACGCTGATGGAGGGCGAGGGCTACCCGATGGTCGGATCCCACGACCCGCGCCTGATCGCGGTCGCCCAGGAACTGGCCCACAGGGCCGGCCGTAAGCTCGACGAGTACGAGTTCCAGATGCTCTACGGCATCCGCGGCGACGAGCACCTGCGGCTGGCCGCCGAGGGCCACCGCATGCGCGTCTACACCGCCTACGGCACCGACTGGTACGGCTACTTCATGCGCCGCCTGGCGGAGAAGCCGGCGAACCTGCGCTTCTTCGTCCGCAGCATGATCAGCAAGGGCTGAGGCAGCCACCCTCCCGCCCACCTCCCCGCGACACCCGCTCACGTACAAGGAGTTACGGATCCCATGGACGCTGTGACCCAGGTCCCCACCCCCGTCAACGAGCCGGTGCACGGCTACGCCCCCGGCTCGCCCGAGCGCGCCCGCCTGGAGGTCAAGCTCAAGGAGCTGGCCGAGAACCCGATCGACCTGCCGATGACCATCGGCGGGGAGAAGCGCATGGGCGGCGGCGAGGTCTTCCAGGTCGTCCAGCCGCACAACCACAAGGCCGTCATCGGCACGCTCCGCAACGCCACCCGGCAGGACGCGCAGGACGCCGTCGACGCGGCCCTCGCCGCCGCGCCGGCCTGGCGCGCGATGGCGTTCGACGACCGCGCCGCGATCATCCTGCGCGCCGCCGAGCTGCTGGCCGGTCCGTGGCGCGAGACGATCGCCGCCTCCACCATGCTCGGCCAGTCGAAGACCGCCCAGCAGGCGGAGATCGACAGCCCCTGCGAGCTGGTCGACTTCTGGCGCTTCAACGTCCACTACGCCCGCCAGATCCTCGCCGAGCAGCCCCCGGCGAACTCCCCGGGCGTCTGGAACCGGCTGGACCACCGCCCGCTGGAGGGCTTCGTCTACGCGATCACGCCGTTCAACTTCAGCGCGATCGCCGCGAACCTGCCCACCGCCCCGGCCCTGATGGGCAACGTGGTGGTCTGGAAGCCGTCCCCGACCCAGACCCACGCCGCCGTGCTGCTCATGCAGCTGCTGGAGGAGGCCGGTCTGCCCAAGGGCGTCATCAACCTCGTCACCGGCGACGGCATCGAGGTCTCCGAGGTGGCCCTGGCCCACCGCGACCTCGCGGGCATCCACTTCACCGGCTCGACCAAGACCTTCCAGTACCTGTGGAAGACGGTCGGCAACAACATCGACAAGTACCGCGCCTACCCGCGCCTGGTCGGCGAGACCGGCGGCAAGGACTTCCTCGTCGCCCACCCGAGCGCCGACCGCGCCGTCCTCAAGACCGCCCTCACCCGCGGCGCCTTCGAGTACCAGGGCCAGAAGTGCAGCGCGACCTCCCGCGCCTACATCCCGGCCTCCATCTGGAACTCCGGGTTCAAGGAGGAGTTCGCGGCCGAGGTCGACTACCTGACCATGGGCGACGTCACCGACCTGTCGAACTTCCTCGGCGCCGTGATCGACGAGCGTTCCTTCGCCAAGAACAAGGCCGCCATCGACCGCGCCAAGGAGGACCCGACCTGCACGATCGTGGCCGGCGGCTCCTACGACGACTCGGTCGGCTACTTCGTCCGCCCGACCGTCATCGAGTCCAGCGACCCGGAGAACGAGATCTTCCGCACCGAGTACTTCGGTCCGATCCTCGGTGTGTACGTGTACGAGGACGACAAGTACGACGAGATGCTGACCCAGATGGAGTCGGTGTCGGACTACGCCCTCACCGGATCGGTCATCTCCAACGACCGTGCCGCGGCCGCGTACACGATGGAGAAGCTCCGCTTCGCCGCGGGCAACTTCTACATCAACGACAAGTCGACCGGCGCCGTCGTCGGCCAGCAGCCCTTCGGCGGCGGCCGCGCCTCCGGCACCAACGACAAGGCCGGCGCCCCCCAGAACCTCCTGCGCTGGACGCTGACCCGCGCCATCAAGGAGACCCTGGTCCCGCCGACCGACTACGCGTACCCGCACATGGGCTGACAGCCCCCAGCACCGGTCCACGGGCCGGGAAGCCCGCCCCCGCGCAGGCTTCCCGGCCCGTCGTCCGTCCGCGGCCGGGAGGTGCGGCCCGCCGCCGTCCGCGCGTGGGTCCGCACCCTGCCATCCCTCGGCCGGACCTCCCCCGAACGCACGAAGGCGCAGCTCAGGGCCGTGTGACCCGCTCCACCGTCTCAGATAGTAGGAAGTCCGAGTAATGGTGCAGACAGACGCGGCCGGCTCGCCTAGCTTTGAAGTAGCCGAACGTCTCGCTCGATCCAGCGAACGGCGCTCGTGAGCCGTGGCCCGTGCAGGCAACCCCTGCGGCCGCCGCTCCCCGCCACTTCCGGCGTCTCGCAACCCCCCCATTGCCGTACTCCACGTTTGCCGAAGGAGTCGATTTCCATGGCCGAGACGACCGTCCGCCCCCGGGTCCGCCACGTGTCCCACACGAGCGAGTCCGACCGCAGGAACGCCGCCGCCGCCCTCCAGCGCGCCCTCGACCGCCGGGACAACGGCGGCGAGACCGGCCACTGACCGGCGCTCACCCACCGGACCGAGCGAGGCGCGACGGGGCCCCGACCGCCCCGCCGCACCTCGAGGTGGTCGATCCGCCGTCCGCATGTCGGACAGGGCGTGTCATGCTCTGGGACGAGGAGTAGGGTGCCGGGCATGTCTCGCAGCATCAATCTCGCAGTGATCCCCGGTGACGGCATCGGCCAGGAGGTCGTGGCCGAGGGTCTCAAGGTCCTCTCCGCCGTCCTGCCGCAGGATGTGAAGCTGGAGACCGAGGAGTACGACTTCGGCGCCCGGCGCTACCACGCCACCGGTGAGACCCTCACCGACGCCGACCTCGACGCGCTCAAGCGGCACGACGCCATCCTGCTCGGCGCCATCGGCGATCCGTCGGTGCCCTCCGGTGTCCTGGAGCGCGGCTTCCTGCTGAGGCTCCGCTTCGCCTTCGACCACCACGTCAACCTGCGGCCGTCGAAGCTGCTCCCGGGTGTCGCCACTCCGCTGGCGGGCCAGCCGGAGATCGACTTCGTCGTCGTCCGCGAAGGCACCGAGGGCCCGTACACGGGCAACGGCGGCACCATCCGCAAGGGCACCGAGCACGAGGTCGCCACCGAGGTCTCGGTCAACACGGCCTTCGGTGTGGAGCGCGTGGTGCGCGACGCCTTCGCCCGCGCCCAGGCCCGCCCGCGCAAGAAGCTCACGCTGGTCCACAAGAACAACGTGCTGACCTTCGCCGGGCACCTGTGGACGAACGTCTTCAACCGGGTGGCCGCGGAGTTCCCCGAGGTCACCACCGACTACGTCCACGTGGACGCGGCGACGATCTACCTCGTCACCGACCCGGGCCGGTTCGACGTCATCGTCACCGACAACCTCTTCGGCGACATCATCACCGACCTCGCCGCGGCCGTCTCCGGCGGCATCGGCGTGGCCGCCTCCGGCAACATCAACCCCACTCGCGCGTTCCCGTCGATGTTCGAGCCGGTCCACGGCTCGGCCCCGGACATCGCCGGACAGGGCAAGGCCGACCCGACCGCCACGGTCCTGTCCGTCGCCCTGCTGCTGCGCCACCTCGGCTACGACGCGGAGGCCGACCGCATCGACGCGGCCGTCGCCGCCGACCTGACCGAGCGGGCCGCGCTCGGTGCGCGCGGCACCGCGCGGATCGGCGACGCGCTCGCCGCCCGAGTAGCCGGCTGACCCGGCGCTCCACCAAGCACAAGCCGCCGGGTCACCCCACCCGGCGGCTTCCTCGTGTCCCCGCCGGGTGCCACCATCGACCCCTGGGCCGTACTCACCCCCGTTCCGTCCCGCTCCGGGCCGCGCGCGATAATCGAACGCGGAGCCGCGGTATGAGGGAAAGCTCGGACGTCCTGGCACTGACGACTGGCAGTATGGGCGTGAGCGCGGCCCGTCACTACGACCGGTGAAGGACAACCACTCATGACGACGCCCACGATCGAGCTCAAGCCCTCCGCCCACCCGCTAGCCGCCGCGGAGCGCGAGGCGATCCTGGCCAACCCCGGGTTCGGCCGCCACTTCACCGACCACATGGTGACGATCAGGTGGACCGAGGGCCGCGGCTGGCACGACGCGCAGCTCGTTCCGTACGGCCCGATCTCGCTCGACCCCTCCACCCACGTCCTGCACTACGGCCAGGAGATCTTCGAGGGCCTGAAGGCCTACCGGCAGCCCGACGGCTCGGTCGCGCTCTTCCGCCCCGAGGCCAACGCCCGCCGCTTCCGCAACTCCGCCCGCCGCATGGCCATGGCCGAGCTGCCCGAGGAGCTGTTCATCGCGGCCCTGGACGCGCTGCTCACCCAGGACGCCGACTGGGTGCCGCCGCACGGCGGTGAGGCGTCCCTCTACCTGCGCCCGTTCATGTTCGCCACGGAGGCCGCGCTGGGCGTGCACCCGGCGAACGAGTACCTGTTCATGCTGATCGCCTCCCCGTCCGGCGCGTACTTCGCCGGCGGCGTGAAGCCGGTCACCATCTGGGTCTCCGAGGACCACGTCCGCGCCGTCCCGGGCGGCACGGGCGACGCGAAGACGGGCGGCAACTACGCGGCCTCCCTCCTCCCGCAGGCCGAGGCCGCGGCGCACGGCTGCGACCAGGTGGTCTACCTCGACGCGGTCACCCGGACCAAGGTCGAGGAGAGCGGCAGCATGAACGTCGCCTTCGTCTACGGCGACCGGATCGTCACCCCGTCGCTGACCGGCTCCATCCTGGAGGGCATCACCCGCGACTCCCTCCTCCAGGTCGCCCGCGACCTCGGCTACACCGCCGAGGAGGGCACGATCACCCTCCAGCAGTGGCGGGAGGACGCCGCCTCCGGTGCCCTCACCGAGGTCTTCGCCTGCGGCACCGCCGCGGTGGTCACCCCGATCGGCCACGTCAAGACCAGGACGGACGGCTGGACCCACGGCGACGGCACCCCCGGCCCGGTCACCGGCCGGCTGCGCGAGGCCCTGCTCGGGCTCCAGCGGGGCATGACCGAGGACAAGCACGGCTGGATGCACAAGATCGGCTAACGCTCGCCCGACATGCTCAGGGCCGCCCCGGACTCCTCGAGGTCCGCGGCGGCCCTGGCGCGTTCCGGGCCGAGCGTCAGCAGCAGGTAGACGGCACCGCCCACGAAGCCCGACAGCAGGAAGCTGCAGTCCACCCCGCCGGTCAGCGCCAGCAGCGGGCCCGTGTACGACGGCAGGGACACCCCCAGCAGCCCGACCAGCGCGCCGGCCGCCCAGGACGCGGTGGCCGGCACGTTCCAGCCGGCCCGGTACCAGTAGACCCCGCCCCGGGACCGGCGGTTGAAGACCTGCAGGGCGTCGGCGTCGTACACGCCGCGGCAGCGGACGAAGCCGATCAGCGTGATCACCGCCCACGGGGTGCCGACGGCGGTCAGGAGCAGGACGAAGGAGGTCATCGCGGACTGCGCGTTCCAGGCGTAGTGGCCGGCGAAGACGCAGGCGGTGGCGACGACGGCGACCGTGAAGGTGGCCCGGGCCCTCGACGCCCTGGGCAGGATGGCGTCCAGGTCGAGGCCCATGGAGTACAGCATCAGGCCCGCGTTGCCGACCGAGCCGGCGGACGCGGACAGCAGCAGCGGCACCAGGTACCAGGCCGGGGAGGCCGTGACCAGCGGACCCGCGTAGTCGGCGGCGGAGCCGGCCGCGTAGGCGGTGAAGGTGCCGAACAGCTGTGGCACCAGCAGCCCGAGGACCAGGCCCAGCCAGGTGGCGTGCAGGACCTTGCGGCTGGAATGACGGGCGGGGGAGATGTAGCGGGTGTAGTCGCCGAGCAGCGTGATGAAGGCGATCGGGCCGGACAGCCCCGCCGCCACCACGGCCAGGAACCAGGTCGGCCAGAAGGAGCCCAGCAGATAGCCGCCGGCGTCCGGCAGCGCGGCGGTGGTGAAGTGGGGGGCGTAGGCGAGGACGCCGAGGGCCAGCAGGGCCGTCATGCCGAAGGCCAGTACCCGGGACATGGCCAGCAGGACCCGGTAGCCGTAGACAGCGCCCGCGACGGTCGCCGCGGCGAGCACCCCGTAGACCAGGGCGTACGACAGCCCGTCCGCCGGCACCCCGAGGAGCCGGCCGAGGACCCCCAGCATCACGTCCCCGCCGATCCACACCGTCAGCGCGGTGTAGCCGAGCGCCAGCAGCAGCCCGACCACCGAGCCGACCAGCCGGCCCCGCACACCGAACTGGGCGCCGGAGGAGGTGGACAGGTTCGTCGCGGTGCGCAGGGAGACCAGCGCGAGCGGGGCCGTGAACAGCGTGCCGACCACGGTGCCCGCGACGACGGCGCTGACCGAGGCCCACCAGCCGAGGCCGAAGGACGGCGGCAGCCAGCCGAAGATGATCACCCCGAGGCAGAGGTTGGAGCCGAGCAGGATCGAGACGAGGTCGCGCGGACCGCTGGTCCGCTCCTCGTCCGGGATGGTGTCGACTCCGCGCTGTTCGATCGGCATGGCTGGGTCTCCTTCGACGGCCGCCTGGGCTTCCGCACTCGCTGAGCGGTGTTTTGAGCGACGTTCAATGTGACGTGACCTGCTGTCCCCGGTCAATGCTTCTGTTTCATGAATCCCGCGTTTAGAGTGATGCTCTAACTGATGGAAGGCAAGGAGGTGCCGCGTCGTGAGACTGACCCCCACGGAACGTGACCGGCTGCTGCTCTTCGGGGCGGCCGAGCTCGCCCGGGCCCGCCGCGCGCGCGGTCTGCGGCTGAACGTGCCCGAGGCGACCGCGCTGATCGCGGACACGGTCTGCGAGGCCGCCCGGGACGGCAGGCGGCTGGCGGAGGCCGTCGAGGCCGCCCGGTCGGTGCTCGGCCCCGAGGACGTGCTGCCGGGCGTCGCCGACGTCGTCACCGAGGTGATGGTCGAGGCGGTCTTCGACGACGGCTCCCGGCTCGCGGTGGTCTCCGACCCCATCGGCGGCGGCCTCGGCGAGGACGCCCCCGGCGCGCTGCTGCCCGGACCCGGGCACGCCGACCCCGAGCCCGTCCTGCGGTGCCGCGTCACCAACACCGCCACCGTGCCGGTCTCGGTGACCTCCCACTTCCACTTCTTCGAGGCCAACCCGCGCCTCGACTTCGACCGTCCGGCCGCCTACGGCATGCGGCTCGCCGTCCCCGCCGGCTCCTCGGTCCGGTTCGGGCCGGGGGAGAGCGAGGAGGTCGGCCTGGTGCCGATCGGCGGTGAGCGCGTCGCGATCGGCTTCGCCGGACTGGTCGACGGGCCGCTGGACGCGCCCGGCGCGCGGGAGGAGGCCCTGCGCAGGGCGGCGGCCTGCGGGTATCTCGGGGTCGCGCCGGAGGGTGCGCCGGACGGAGGCGAGGAACGATGAGCCGCTCGAAGGGACGAGAGGTCAGCCGGGCGATCCATGTCGACCCGCACGCCTACGCGGCCGCCCACGGCCCCCGGGCCGGCGACCGCGTCCGCCTCGGCGACTCGGGCCTCACCGTCCGGGTCGAGTCCGACTCCCAGCGCTACGGCGACGAGTTCCTGGCCGGCTTCGGCAAGACCGCGCGCGACGGACTGCACCTGAAGGCCGCCGCCGTCCGCGAGACCTGTGACGTCGTGATCAGCAACGTCGTCGTGATCGACGCGGTGCAGGGGATCAGGAAGGTCTCCATCGGCATCCGGGAAGGCCGTATCCACGCCGTCGGACGCGCCGGCAACCCGGACACCCTCGACGGGGTGGACGTCGTCGTCGGCACCGGCACCTCCATCGTCTCCGGCGAGGGGCTGATCGCCACCGCCGGTGCCGTCGACACCCACGTCCACCTGCTGTCGCCGCGGATCATGGAGGCCTCCCTCGCCTCCGGCGTGACGACGATCATCGGGCAGGAGTTCGGCCCCGTCTGGGGTGTGGGCGTCAACTCCCCCTGGGCGCTGCGGCACGCCTTCAACGCCTTCGACGCCTGGCCCGTCAACATCGGCTTCCTCGGCCGCGGTTCGTCCTCCTCGGACGCGCCGCTCGTCGAGGCGCTCGCCGAGGGAGGCGCCTCGGGCTTCAAGGTGCACGAGGACATGGGCGCGCACACCCGGGCGCTCGACACCGCCCTGCGCGTCGCCGAGGAGCACGACGTCCAGGTGGCCCTGCACAGCGACGGCCTGAACGAGTGCCTGTCGGTGGAGGACACCCTGCGCGTCCTCGAAGGCCGCACCATCCACGCCTTCCACATCGAGGGCTGCGGCGGCGGGCACGTGCCCAACGTGCTGAAGATGGCCGGCGTCCCGAACGTCATCGGTTCCTCGACCAACCCCACCCTGCCCTTCGGCCGGGACGCGGTCGCCGAGCACTACGGCATGATCGTCTCCGTCCACGACCTCAAGCCCGACCTGCCCGGCGACGCGGCCATGGCCCGCGACCGCATCCGGGCCGGCACCATGGGCGCCGAGGACGTGCTGCACGACCTGGGCGCGATCGGCATCACCTCCTCCGACGCCCAGGGCATGGGGCGCGCGGGGGAGACGGTCCGCCGCACCTTCGCCATGGCCGGCAAGATGAAGGCCGAACTCGGCCCCATGGACGGCGACGGCGACGGCGACGACAACGCCCGCGTGCTGCGCTACATGGCCAAGCTGACCATCAACCCGGCCATCGCGCACGGCCTCGCCCACGAGGTGGGCTCGATCGAGGTGGGCAAGCTCGCCGACATCGTGCTGTGGCGCCCGGAGTACTTCGGTGCCAAACCGCAGCTCGTCCTGAAGTCCGGCTTCCCGGCGTACGGCGTGGTCGGCGACCCCAACGCGGCCACCGACACCTGCGAACCCCTGGTGCTCGGACCGCAGTTCGGCTCCTACGGCGCCACCGCCGCGGACATCTCGGTCGCGTTCGTCGCCGGGGCGTCCGTCGACCAGGGCAACGACCGGATGCCCACCCGCCGCCGCCGGGTAGCCGTCCGCGGCACCCGCGGCATCGGACCCGCCGACCTGCGGCTGAACGCCCGCGTCGGAGCGGTCGACGTCGACCAGCGCACCGGTCTGGTCACCCTCGACGGCGATCCGCTCAGCTCGGAGCCCGCCGACTCCGTCTCCCTCAACCGCCTCTACTTCCTCTGAACCGGACGCAAGGACTCCACAGATGACCACTCCCGCCGCCGACGGCTTCCGCATGCCCGCCGAGTGGACCCCGCACGAGCGCACCTGGATGGCGTGGCCGGGCCCCAACCCCACCTTCGACGACCCGGACGACCTCGCCCTGTCCCGCGCGGCCTGGGCCTCGGTGGCCCGCGCGACACTCCGCTTCGAGCCGGTGACGGTCGTGTGCGGCCCCGGCCAGTCGGGCGACGCCCGGGCGCTGCTCGGCCCGGGCGTCGACACCGTCGAGCGCGAGCTGGACGACGCCTGGATGCGGGACATCGGCCCCACCTTCCTCACCGACGGCAAGGGCGGGCTGGCCGCCGTCGACTGGACGTTCAACGGCTGGGGCGCCCAGGACTGGGCCCGCTGGGAGCACGACTCCAAGATCGCCGCGTACGTCTCCGACCTCGCGGGCGCGAGGACGTACGCCTCACGGCTGGTCAACGAGGGCGGGGCCATCCACGTCGACGGCGAGGGCACCGTGCTGCTCACCGAGACCGTGCAGCTCGGCCCCGAGCGCAACCCGCACTGGTCCAGGCAGGAGGTCGAGGCCGAGATCCACGCCCACCTCGGCACCCGGAAGGCGATCTGGCTGCCGCGCGGCCTGACCGGCGACTACCCGCCCCACGGCTTCGGCACCCTCGGCCACGTCGACATCGTCGCCGCGTTCGCCCGTCCCGGCGTCGTGGTCGCGCACCACCAGCCGGACCCGGCCCACCCCGACCACGAGGTCACCAGGGAGGTCATCGGCATCCTGAGGTCGGCGACCGACGCGCGCGGGCGTGCGCTGGAGGTCGTCGAGGTGCCCGCCCCGACCGTCCTGGAGGCCGACGGCCACTGGGCCGACTACTCCTACATCAACCACTACGTCTGCAACGGCGGCGTCGTGCTGTGCGGCTTCGACGACCCGCGCGACGAGATCGCCGCCGGGATCTTCCGCCGCCTGTTCCCCGAGCGCACGGTGACCCTGGTGGACGCGCGCACGATCTTCGCGGGCGGCGGCGGCATCCACTGCATCACCCAGCAGCAGCCGAAGGTCCGGTGACGGCGCCGGTCGGGTAGAACATACGGGTGAACGTCCTGGTCTGCGCGGCCCGCGGCCGCCGTCCCGGCGAGCCGCCGCGCCCGCTGCCCGAGCTGCCCGAACGCCCCGCGCACCGCGGGCGGAAGACCCACGTCCCGCCGGACGCCCCACGGAGGGTCCCCGCATGACCGAGACCCCCGCCCCCCGCCGCCGCACCCCCGCCCCGCCCCGCGAGGACGTGCTGGCCGCTGCCATGGACATGATCGCCGAGCGCGGTCTGGAGAAGCTCACCATGGCGGCGCTCGGCCGCGAGGTCGGCATGAGCAGCGGGCACCTGCTCTACTACTTCCGCTCCAAGGACGAACTGCTGCTGCGGACCCTGGAGTGGAGCGAGGGCCGGCTCGGCGCGGAGCGCGCCCGGCTGCTCACCCGGACCGAACCGGCCCGCGACCGCCTGGCCGCCTACGTCGACCTGTACGTCCCCGACGGCCACCGCGACCCGCACTGGACGCTCTGGCTGGAGGTCTGGAACCGTTCGCAGAACGCCGACGACGACGCCCGGGCCCGCCAGGCGGCCATCGAGGGCGCCTGGCACCGGGACCTGGTCGCCCTGCTCGCCGAGGGCATCTCCCGCGGCGAGTTCCGCCCCGTGGACGCCGACCGCTTCGCGGCGCGGCTGCGCGCGCTGCTCGACGGGTTCTCCATCCACGTCGCCATCGGGCTGCGGGGCACCGACCGCGGCCAGGTGCTCGCGCACGTACGGGAGTTCATCGCGGACGCGCTGCTCACCGCCGACGCCTGAGCGGCGCGTCGGGGTGCGCGGCCGGGTCCGTCCGGGCCGGTGCGCCCGCACTCCGTCCACCCGATCTCCGCCCAACCCCTCCGCCGGGCAAAGGAATCGTCCGCTCCGCCGCCGGGCAGATAACGGCCCATGGGACGAGAACACTGGAAGAAGATCTGGGTCGGCTCGGCGGGCAACATGGTCGAGTGGTTCGACTGGTTCGTGTACGCGAGCTTCGCCACGTACTTCGCCGGCGCGTTCTTCCCGAGCGGCAACCCCACCGCCCAGCTGATGAACACCGCGGGCATCTTCGCCGTCGGCTTCTTCATGCGCCCCGTGGGCGGCTGGCTGCTGGGCAGGGTCGGCGACCGCAAGGGCCGCAAGGCGGCGCTGACGCTCACCGTCACGCTGATGTCGGCCTCGGCCGTCCTCATCGCCGTCGCCCCGACCTACGCGGTCGCCGGCTACGGCGGCGCGCTCGTCCTGCTCGTCGCCCGCCTGCTGCAGGGCCTGTCGGTGGGCGGCGAGTACGCGGCCAGCGCCACCTACCTCACCGAGGCCTCCGCCCCCCGCGGCCGCGGCTTCGCCTCCAGCTTCCAGTACGTCTCCATGACCGCCGGCCAGATCGCCGGCCTCGGCCTGCAGATCGTCCTCCAGCGCACCATGTCCGACGACGCCCTGCACAGCTACGGCTGGCGCATCCCCTTCGTCGTCGGCGCCCTCGGCGCGGCCGTGATCTTCTACCTGCGCCGCAGCATGCTGGAGACCGAGGTCTACGAGGAGGACGCCTCGCGCCCCGAGGAGCGCGGCACCCTGCGCGCGCTGTGGCGGTACCGGCGGGAGGCGTTCCTGGTCGTCGCCCTCACGATGGGCGGCACGGTCGCCTACTACACCTACACGACCTACCTGACGAAGTACCTCTCCAACTCGGCGGGCCTGTCCAAGCAGACGGCGACGCTCGTCTCCTTCACCGCGCTGATCGTCTTCGCCTGCCTCCAGCCGCTCGCCGGCCGGCTCTCCGACCGCATCGGCCGGCGCCCGCTGCTGATCACCTTCGCGGTCGGCTCCACCTTCCTCACGGTGCCGATCATGACCCTGCTCCGGCACGCGGACGGCTACTGGTCCGCCCTCGGCCTCGCCCTCCTCGCGCTGGTCGTGGTCACCGGCTACACCTCCATCAACGCCTGCGTGAAGGCCGAGCTCTTCCCCACCGGCGTGCGCGCGCTCGGCGTCGCCCTGCCGTACGCCGTCGCCAACGCCCTCTTCGGCGGCACCGCCGAGTACGTCGCCCTGTGGTTCAAGAACGCCGGCGTCGAGTCCGGCTTCTACTGGTACGTGGCCGGCTGCGCCGCCGTCTCCCTCGTGGTGTACCTCACCATGCGCGAGACGAAGGACCTGGACCTGGGCCGGACCCGGGAGGCGGAGGGCTCCGGGGAGTCCAGTCTGACGACCGCATCCTGAGACGCTCGGTGAGTCGGGGGCACGGCTGTGCCAGACTGCCCCCGTGCTCTCGTTCGCCATGATTATGGGCAGCAGGCGCGCCGGTCCGCAGTGACCACCTCGTACGACCAGATGCGGGTGGCCACCGTCGTCCTCGACCCGCGCGCAGACCTCTCGCACCCGCGAGGGGTTTTTTCGTTTTCCGGCCCACCTTCAGCCGGCAACGAAGCGCGAGGGAATATTGGGGGGACGGTGGAGCCGGTCATTCCGGTACGACCGAAGATTCACAACAGGAGCCTTGACACCATGACCGAGACGGCAACCAACGAGCTCGACGACTCGTTCCACGTCTTCGACACCACGCTGCGCGACGGCGCGCAGCGCGAGGGCATCAACCTCACCGTCGCGGACAAGCTCGCCATCGCACGGCACCTGGACGACTTCGGCGTGGGCTTCATCGAGGGCGGCTGGCCCGGCGCGAACCCCCGGGACACCGAGTTCTTCGCCCGCGCCCAGGCGGAGATCGAGTTCCGGCACGCCCAGCTCGTCGCCTTCGGCGCCACCCGTCGCCCGGGCGCGAAGGCCGCGGACGACCACCAGGTCAGGGCGCTCCTGGAGTCCGGCGCGCCGGTGGTCACCCTGGTCGCCAAGTCGCACGACCGGCACGTGGAACTGGCGCTGCGCACCACCCTCGAGGAGAACCTCGAGATGGTCCGCGACACGGTGTCCCACCTGAAGGAGCAGGGCCGACGGGTGTTCGTCGACTGCGAGCACTTCTTCGACGGCTACCGCGCCAACCCCGAGTACGCCAAGGCCGTCGTCCGTACGGCCGCCGACGCCGGCGCCGACGTCGTCGTCCTCTGCGACACCAACGGCGGCATGCTCCCCGCCCAGGTCCAGGCGGTCGTCGCCACGGTGCTCGCCGACACCGGCGCCCGGCTCGGCATCCACGCCCAGGACGACACCGGCTGCGCGGTCGCCAACACCCTGGCGGCCGTCGACGCGGGCGCCACCCACGTGCAGTGCACGGCCAACGGCTACGGCGAGCGGGTCGGCAACGCCAACCTCTTCCCGGTCGTCGCGGCCCTGGAACTGAAGTACGGCAAGAAGGTGCTGCCCGACGGCCGCCTGCGCGAGATGACCCGCACCTCGCACGCCATCGCCGAGGTCGTCAACCTCACCCCCTCCACCCACCAGCCCTACGTCGGCGTCTCCGCCTTCGCGCACAAGGCCGGCCTGCACGCCTCCGCCATCAAGGTCGACCCCGACCTGTACCAGCACATCGACCCCGAGCTGGTCGGCAACACCATGCGCATGCTGGTCTCCGACATGGCGGGCCGCGCCTCGGTCGAGCTGAAGGGCCGGGAACTCGGCGTCGACCTCGGCGGCGACCGGGAGCTGATCGGCCGGGTCGTGGAGCGCGTGAAGGAACGCGAACTGCGCGGCTACACCTACGAGGCCGCCGACGCCTCCTTCGAACTGCTGCTGCGCGCCGAGGTCGAGGGCAGGCCGCTGAAGTACTTCGGGGTCGAGTCCTGGCGGGCCATCGTCGAGGACCGCCCCGACGGCACCCACGCCAACGAGGCCACCGTCAAGCTGTGGGCCAAGAGCGAGCGGATCGTCGCCACCGCCGAGGGCAACGGCCCGGTCAACGCCCTCGACCGCGCCCTGCGCGTCGCGCTGGAGAAGATCTATCCCCAGCTCGCCAAGCTGGAACTGGTCGACTACAAGGTCCGCATCCTGGAGGGGGTGCACGGCACCCAGTCCACCACCCGGGTGCTGATCTCCACCTCGGACGGCTCGGGCGAGTGGTCCACGGTCGGCGTGGCCGAGAACGTGATCGCCGCCTCCTGGCAGGCCCTGGAGGACGCGTACACCTACGGGCTGCTGCGGGCGGGCGTGGAGCCGGCGGAGTAGTCACAGTGAAGGCATGACCACACACGGCGGTGCCGTCCTGTCCGGGGCCCGCGTGGCGACCCGGCCGCGCCGTGCGGCCCGATGACCGGCACACCGGCCGGCCCGGTCAGCCGGGCGTCGGCCGGCCGATGACCATCAGGTGGGGTGGTCGCCGTCCGGGCGGTGCGGGTCGGTCCGGCGGCGCGGTCGTCGGCCGGGCGGCACCGTGGTCAGGGGGCCCGCCAGATGTTGTCGAAGGCGACGCTCTCGATGCGCCGCCGCTCGCGCACGGCCTCCAGCTCGGTCACCGCGTCGCCGACGGCCACCAGCACGGTGCCGACCGCCTCGTCGCCGGGTTCCGCCGCCTCGGCCGGCCGTTCGCCCTGGATGCCCAGGGTGGAGGCGAGGTCGGCGAGCACCGGCTCGTGGGACCACCAGCGGTCGGCCGCGTGCCGCCTGGCCGGGGAGTCGGCCGGTTCGCCGCTGCCGCTGCGGCGCGGGAGCCAGCGGTGCTGCTTCCCGGTGAGCTGCCCGTCGGCGTCCAGGGCGTCGTAGTAGACCACGGCCAGCCCCTCGCCCCGCCGCCACAGCCAGTCCGCGACCGTCTCGTACGGCCGCTCGCGGACCAGCGCCGCCGCCGCCTCGTCCAGCAGTCGGTCGCCCGTGGCCAGGGGCGGTCCCGGCACGACGCGATCACCGTCCAGGGTGACGGCCCGGATGCCGAGGAGGTCGATCAGCTCGGCGCCCGCGAGCGCGAGCGACAGGTCGCCCTGCTCGACGGGACGCTCGCCGGGGACGTCGACGCTCACGAGGAAGAGATCCTGCGGTGTGGTCATGCGGGGCTCCAGGTCGCCGGGTCTCAGGAACGGCCCGGATCGTTCGGGTGGGGTTCCAGCGGGGTGACGGTGAGGTTCATCCACGGCCGCAGCGGAAGCGTACCCAGGACGTTCCCGTGCAGATCGTCCTCGTCCTCGGCCCGCCAGATGCCGATGCTGCGCGACTCGCCGACCGGACGCCACAGCCGCGCCAGCCGGCCGGTGGCGGCCAGCTCGCGGGCGCGCACGGCCTCGGCGGCCCGGCGTTCCGCCACCTCCGCCTCGCTGGTGCCCTCGGGCGGCGACGTGGTGATCTCGACCAGGAACTCGCGCATGATCCGCTCCCTCGACGAGGCGGCCGGCCCGGCGGACGGGCCCGGTTCCCCCTCATCGTCCCCCAGCCGCCGCACCGCCGCCGCTCAGCGGGCGCGAACGTGATCCGGTCCGTCCGCGCCCGCCGCGCGTCTCCCCGGACGTGCCGTCCGGGCCGTACGTCACCTCGCCGGCGGTGGGCCGGCCGAACAGGCCGGTGGGCCCGCGGCGCTACTGCAGGGTCCACTTCTGGTTGGCGGCCCCCGTGCACGACCAGATCTGGGCCCGGGCCCCGTTCGCCGACGAGTTGTCCGTGACGTCGAGGCACTTGTCGGCCGCCGTGTTCACCACGTCACCCGTGGTCGCGTTGTACGACCACTGCTGGGCTCCGGACGCGTTGCAGTCGTACAACTGCACCTTGGCCCCGTTCGCCGTCGACCCCGAGGTCACGTCCAGGCACTTGCCGAGCGCCCGGATCGAGCCGTCGGTCTGGACGGTCCACTGCTGGGCGCTGCTGCCGTTGCAGTCGTAGAGCTGTACCGCGGTGCCGTTGGCGCTCGAACCGCCCGCCACGTCCAGGCACTTGCCGGCCAGTCCGGTGAAGGCGCCGGTGCGGCTGCCGCCGCCGGACTGGCCGCCCGACCAGGTGAAGGTGGCCGACGTCTTGCCCGGAAGCGAGTAAGTGGCGTGCTGCGAACCCCAGTCGACGGTCACCGTGCGAGCCGACGAGGAGGCGTTGTAGGCGATCAGCGCCTTGCTGCCGTCCGGGTTGCGCCATGCCACGTTCGGCACCGCGGTGGACGCCGTCGAGGCGATCCGCTGGGCACCGGGCCGGACGAACTTCGTCAGATGGCCCATGGTGTAGTACTCGACCGTGTAGTCGACCGTCCCGCTCGCGCCGTCCCCGTTGTGCACGGTGATCAGCCCGGTGCAGGTGCCGCAGCCC
The DNA here is from genome assembly GCF_040426375.1 of Streptomyces sp. NPDC096012. Classification (NCBI taxonomy): domain Bacteria; kingdom Bacillati; phylum Actinomycetota; class Actinomycetes; order Kitasatosporales; family Streptomycetaceae; genus Streptomyces; species Streptomyces sp. NPDC096012. The sequence continues at coordinate 18,141 of NZ_JBEOTD010000049.1, read as the reverse complement.
CCGTTGTGCGGGCCCATGTTCTGGTCCACGGCCAGCGACCACTTGGTCACCGACTTCGCCCAGTTGCGGGTGTAGTCGATGATGTTGGACATGTCCTCGCGCTGCTGGTCGGCGATCCAGGTGCCGCCGGAATGCTCGGTGCCGAAGGCGTCCAGCGCCGGGTACTGGTCGTGCACGCTGGTCTGCTTGGCGACGTCGCCGCCGTAACCGTGCCAGGCGATCCCGCCGAAGTTCGGGTGGTTGCGCACCGCCGGGTCGTCCACCGTCCGGGCGGCGTAGGAGTCGTAGACGTCCCAGTTCCAGTCGTGCGCCAGCACCTTCGTCGTCAGGCCCGCCGCCTGGAGCTTCGGCAGCAGCTCGCTCTTGGTGAAGTAGGCGAGGCCGCTCGCGTTCCAGCTCATCGACGGGTAGCCGGAGCAGCAGGTCGGCTCGTTCTGCGCGGTGACGTACGAGACGTCGACGCCCTGGTCCCTGTACCCCTGGAGGTACTTCACGAAGTACGAGGCGTACGCGCCGTAGTCCTCCGCCTTCAGCCAGCCGCCGTTGAGCGAGCCGCTGTCCTTCATCCAGGCCGGTGCCGTCCAGGGCGAGGCCATCACCGTGAGGGACGGGTTGAGCTGGAGCGCCTGCTTCGTCAGCGGGACGACGTCGGCGAGGTCGTGCGCGAGGGAGAACTTCGCCAGGTCCGGATCCGTCTGGCCGGCGGGCACGTCGTCGTAGGTGTAGCCGTACCGCGCCAGGTCCGAGGCGCCCATCGGGTTGCGCAGGAACGACAGCCCGATCCCGTCCGTCGGCGAGAACAGCTTGCGCATGGCGCTGTCCCGGGTCGCCTGGGACAGCGCCCCGCTGCCGTGCATCAGCCAGGCCGCGGTGTCCGTGAAGGACGCGCCGCCACCGGTGAAGGTCTGATAGCGGGTGTTCTCGTCCACGGTGATGTTCTCGCCCGCGCCGCCCGTGCCGGACTGGAAGGCGAACGGCGCCTGGGCCTGCAGTCCGCGGACGACGTGCCGTCCGGCGGAGTCGTCGGTGGTGGTGAGCCAGGCGGTGACCTGCTCACCGGCCGCGTGCGCGGGGGAGAGGCCGAGGGTGGTGAGCCCGGCGGTGGTCAGCAGGCCGGCGAGGAGCAGCCTGGCCGTGCGCCAAGGTGGTCTTCTCATGGTGCGTCGCCCTTCTGGGGAGAGCCAACGTGCCTGGTGTGGGGGGATGTTGCGCTCCAGGCCGTCTGACGTGCCGTCTTGACGGCGCTGTGAGCCCCCAGTTAACTCATGGCGTGAGCTAAGTCCTGAGTGAACCACGAGAGCCGAGGGAAGGTCCATGCGAAGAACCGCCCTGCTCGCCTCCGCCGCACTGCTGGCCGGTCTGCTCCCCTGGGCGACCGCGCGAGCCGCGGACGACCCGGCGCCAACCCCCGTCGACCGCTTCGAGGGCGAGGTGCCCTTCGCCTCGCAGCCCGCCGAGGGCATCTTCACCTGGGGAGGCGACACCGACGACCCGCCGGCCCTGTCGCTGACCGCACGCACCGACGCCCCCGAGGGCGCCAAGGTCCTCACCGGCACCTACGACATCAGCGGCTACGGCGGCTTCACGCACGACTTCGCCGCCGGCGAGCCCGCCCACGACTGGTCCGGCCACCAGGGCATCCGCTTCTGGTGGGACGGCCGGAACAACGGCAGGAAGATCGCCTTCGAGATCAAGGACGGCGGAGCGAACGGCGAGGCGTCGGAGCTGTGGACGACCTCGTTCACCGACGACTTCACCGGCTGGAAGCAGATCCGGATCCCCTTCGGCGACTTCGCGTACCGCACCGACTACCAGCCCGTCGGCGGCATCGACCACGTCCTCGGCCTCACGCGGATGTGGGGCTACGCCGTCACCCTCCCGCCTGGCGCCAAGGGCGACTTCGCCATGGACGGCGTGGAGCTGTACGGCCGGGGCGACCAGTCGCTGCACGCCTCCGTCACCACCGGCGCGGCGGTCTATCCGGTGCGCGAGGGCGGCACGGCGCGGGTGAGGGTCACCCTCGCCACCACCGGCTCCGCACCCGTCGACGAGCCGGTGACCGTCCGCTACGAGACCGGCGGCGGCAGCGCCGAGCCCGGCAAGGACTACACCCCCGTCTCCGGCACCCTCACCTTCCCGGCGGGCACCGCCTCCGGCACCGCGCGCACCATCGAGGTGCCCACCCGCGGGGACAGGGCGGCCGAACCCGCCGAGACCGTGCCCCTGAAGCTCACGGTCACCGGCGCGAAGGCCCCCGCCGAGACCCCGCAGGTCGTCATCGACGCCCACGGACTGCCGTACCTCGACAGCAGGCTGCCGGTGAAGAGGCGGGTCGCCGATCTCCTCGGCCGGATGTCCCTGGCGGAGAAGGCCGGGCAGATGACCCAGGCCGAGCGCGGCGCCATGACGGCCCCCGGCGACATCGCCGGCTACGGCCTCGGCTCGCTGCTGTCGGGCGGCGGCTCCACGCCCACGCCCAACACCCCCGAGGCCTGGGCGAAGATGATCGACGCCTTCCAGCTCCGCACCCGGGCGACCCGCTTCCAGATCCCGCTGATCTACGGCGTCGACGCGGTCCACGGTCACAACAACCTGTCCGGCGCCACGGTCATGCCGCACAACATCGGCCTCGGAGCCACCCGCGACCCCGGGCTGGCCGAGAAGACCGCCTCGGTGACGGCCGCGGAGGTCCGCGCGACCGGCGTCCCGTGGGACTTCGCCCCCTGCCTGTGCGTGAGCCGCGACGAACGCTGGGGCCGCTCCTACGAGTCCTTCGGCGAGGACCCCGCGCTCGTGCAGTCCATGGAGACCGTCATCCAGGGCCTGCAGGGCCGCGCCGACGGCAGGGACCTGGACCGCCACGACAAGGTGCTCGCCACCGCCAAGCACTTCCTCGGCGACGGCGGCACCGAGTACGGCTCCTCGACCACCGGCACCTACACGACCGACCAGGGCGTCACCAAGGTCACGCGGCAGCAGCTGGAGGCCGTCCATCTGGCCCCGTTCCGGACGGCCGTGGACCGGGGCGTCGGCACGGTCATGCCGTCGTACTCCTCCCTCGACATCCTCGGCGACGGCAAGGGCCCGGTGAAGATGCACGCCCGCGCCGACATGATCGACGGCGTGCTCAAGGACCGCCTGGGCTTCGACGGCTTCGTGATCAGCGACTGGAACGCCATCGACCAGCTTCCCGGCGACTACGCGTCCCACGTGCGCACGTCGGTCGGCGCGGGCCTGGACATGATGATGGTGCCGTACACCTACAAGGAGTTCACCGGCACTCTCGTCGACGAGGTGCGGGCGGGCCGGATCAGCCGGCACCGCATCGACGACGCCGTCTCGCGCATCCTGACCCAGAAGTTCCGGCTGGGCCTGTTCGAGCACCCGTACGCCGACACCGGCGGCGCCGCCGCCATCGGCTCCCGGGCGCACCGGGAGGTCGCCCGCCGGGCGGCCGCCGAGTCCCAGGTGCTGCTGAAGAACCGGGGCGCGGTGCTGCCCCTGAAGAAGAGCGAGAAGGTGTACGTCGCCGGCTCCAACGCCGACGACATCGGCAACCAGACCGGCGGCTGGACCCTCACCTGGCAGGGCTCCTCCGGGAACATCACCCCCGGCACCACCATCCTCCAGGGCATGCGGGAGGCGGGCGGGAACGTCACGTATTCCAAGGACGCCTCCGCTCCGACGGGCGGCTACGACGCCGGCGTGGTCGTCGTCGGCGAGACCCCGTACGCCGAGGGCGTCGGAGACGTCGGCAACGGCCACTCCCTCCAGCTGTCCGCCGCCGACCGGGCCGCCGTGGACAAGGTGTGCGCGGCGATGAAGTGCGCGGTGCTCGTCGTCTCCGGGCGGCCGCAGCTCATCGGCGACCGGCTGGACGGCATCGACGCCCTGGTGGCCTCCTGGCTGCCCGGCACCGAGGGCGAGGGGGTCGCGGACGTCCTCTACGGCAGGCGCCCCTTCACCGGCCGGCTCCCCGTCACCTGGCCCCGGTCCGAGGCACAGCTCCCGATCAACGTGGGCGATGCCTCCTACGACCCGCAGTTCCCGTACGGCTGGGGCCTGACCACCCTCACCCACGTCCCGCAGGGCGGTACGGCCGCCCTGCGCGCCCTCGCCGTGGCCGCCGCGGCGGCCGAGCGGGCGGGCGCCGACCGGACCGGGCGCGAACTGGTCACCCAGGCACGGCTGCTCGTCCAGCGCAAGGCCGGCGAACGGATCACCGAGTCCCTGGCGAAACCCTTCGCCGACGCCGACCACCTGCTGCTGACCGGCCGCTACGGGAAGGCGGTGGAGAAGCTGATGACGGCGTACCGGGCGGCGTAGCCACCCTGCCCGTCAGCTTGTACGACCGGTACGGGGAGGCTTCGGGTAGTTTCGAAGCATGAAGGCCGTCCTGCGGACCCGAAGCCTCACCGCACTGCTGCTGGTCGCCCTCGCCCTGCTGGCGGCGACCGCGTTCGCACCCCGCGCGAGCACGCGGACCGGCGTCTCCACGATCGCCCAGGCGCTGCGCAGGAGCCCGGTCTACGTCGACCCGGCGGCCTCCGCCCAGTTGCCGAAGCCGGACGCCGACGCCCTCGCGAAACGGATCAAGGACGCGAACAAGCCGCTGTTCATCGCGGTCCTGCCCGCCGGCTATCCCACGGCGAACCTCTTCTCCGACCTGCGCGCCGCGACCGGCATCACCGGCCTGTACGGCATCCGCCTCGGCGACCGCTTCGATGCCCGCGCCGACTCCTCCGTCATGTCGGCCACCGCCCGGCGGAACCTGGTCGCCAGCGTCCAGGGCGAGGACGCCAAGACCCAGCTGACCGACTTCACCGACCGCGCCCTGGCCAACATGGGCGGCCACGCCCCGAAGAGCTGGGGCTCGGCCGGCTCGGCCGGCGGCGGTGCGTCGAGCACCGGCCTGATCACGGCGGTCGCGGTGCTGGTGGCCGGCGGCGCGGGCGCGTACGCGCTGGTCCGCCGGAGCCGGCGCCGTCGCGAGGAGGAGCAGCGGGCCGCCCTGGACCGGCTGCGGGTGGTCGTGGACGAGGACATCACCGCCTTCGGCGAGGAACTCGACCGCCTGGACTTCCAGCCGTCGGAGCCGGGCGCCGACGACGCGATGCGCGCCGACTACGCGCACGCTCTGGACGCCTACGAGACGGCGAAGCAGCGGATGGCCGAGGCCCGCAGGCCGGAGGACGTCCGGCCGGTCACCGAGGTCCTGGACGACGGCCGCTTCTCCCTCGCCCGGCTGGCCGCCCGCCGCGAGGGCCGCCCGCTCCCCGAACGCCGGCCGCCCTGCTTCTTCGACCCCCGCCACGGCCCGTCGGCCACCGACGCCGACTGGACCCCGCCCGGCGGCGCCCCGCGCCGGGTCCCGGTCTGCGCGGCCGACGCCACCCGGCTGGCCGACGGCCGCGACCCGGTGGTCCGCGAGGTCGACACCGACCACGGCCGCCGCCCCTACTGGGACGCCGGACCGGCGTACGGCCCCTGGGCGGGCGGCTACTTCGGCGGCGGCATCCTGCCCGGCCTGCTCGTCGGCACCCTGCTCGGCAGCGTGATGGCCACCCCCTCGTACGCGGCGGACTACGGCGCCGGGTACGGCGACTTCGGCTCCGGCGGCTACGACGGCGGAGACATGTCCGGCACGGACTTCGATCCCGGGGACTTCGGGGGCGGGTTCGGGGACGGCGGCGGCTTCGACGGGGGAGACGGCGGGGGCGACTTCGGCGGCGGATTCTGAGGCCCGCCGCTCACCGGGGCCCCGGTCCTCCCCGCGGCACGGCCGCGCCGCGCGCGACGTCGCCCGCCCCGTTCCCCGGGGCGGGCGACGCGGGGCCGTGCACGGCCGATCAGGCGTTCTTGATCGCCGAGATGTCGAAGTTCAGCTTGATCTTGTCCGAGATGAGGACGCCGCCGGTCTCCAGCGCCGCGTTCCAGGTGAGGCCCCACTCGGAGCGCAGGATCTCGGTCCGGCCCTCGAACCCGACGCGCTCGTTGCCGAACGGGTCCTTCGCGGAGCCGTTGAACTCCAGGTCGATGGTGATCGGCTTGGTGACGCCGAGCAGGGAGAGGTCACCGGTGATGCGGTAGTCGTCACCGCCCAGGGCCTCCGCCTTGGTCGAGCGGAACGTCATCGTCGGGAACTCGTCGATCTTGAAGAAGTCGGCCGACTTCAGGTGGCCGTCGCGGTCGGCGTTGCCCGTCTCGATGCTCGCCATCTCGATGTCGAGCGTGGCCGTGGAGGCGGCCGGGTTCGCGCCGTCGAGGTGCAGGGAGCCGGTGAACTCCTGGAAGCCGCCCTTGACGTTGGTGACCATGGCGTGCCGGGCGACGAAGCCGATCGTGCTGTGCGCGGGGTCGATCGTGTAGTCACCGGTCAGCGCCGACAGGTCGGCGGCCGGTGCGGTGGTGGCCGGCGCCGCGGCGGTCGAGGGGGTGCTGTCCTTGCGGCCGAAGATGCCCATGATGTGTGCTCCAGATCGATCTGTTTAACGTTCAACGAACTCGGTGATTCCGACCGTAGACCCATTCGGTTCAGTTTTCAACATCATCCGCACCGTGGTTCCAGTATCACGCACGGTAGTCGGCTACGCCCTCTGGCGAACGCGCGTAGAACTCGGGCACCATCTGCGTGCACCACCTGCACAGCCGCCCCACACAGCACGGCCGACCGCAGGAAGGAACCCCCATGCGGACCGACAAGGTCAGAAAACTCCGCCCTCTGATGACCGCGCTCGCCCTCGTCGTCGCCCCCGGCGTCGCCGTCGTCGGCACCGCCACCGACGCCTTCGCCGTCACCAAGATCAGCCACGCGACCGCCACCCAGATGTTCCGGGACGTGGGCATCACCTGGTCGTCCTCCGGCGGCTGCTCCGACCGGAACAACTCCACCTGTACGTCCTTCGACCAGCTCAACCTCGCCACCGCGCAGGGCGCCCAGACCCTCAAGCGGGCCACCGGATGCGCCCTGAACATCACCGGCGGCACCGAGACCGGCCACGCCTCCGGGACCTACTCCCACTGGAACGGCTACAAGCTCGACTACGGCAAGAACACGTGCGTGACGTCGTACATCAAGAACACCTTCACCTATATCGGGCTGCGCGGTGACGGAGCCCCGCAGTACCAGTCCGGCTCCGGCAACATCTACGCCGACGAGGGCAGCCACTGGGACGTCCTCTACTACAACTGCGGCGGCTGCTGAGACGGCGTGCGTCCCGCCCCGGGCGGGCCCGCCGTGGCCGCCGTCCGGCGGGCCGGTACGGTGGGGCCGTCCGGGGCCTTGGGCGCAGCCGCCGGAGAGCGTCCCGGACGGCCCGGTGCGCGCCGCGGAGCGGACCGCCGGCGACGCCGGGGTCCGATCGGCGGACCGCCGTCCGAGGGGCCCCGTCACTCCGGCGAGGGCATGTTCCACCCGCGAATGTGAGGTGACTCTCAGGTGGCGGGTTTGTGGCACCTCTACAACACCGGCGCCCCCTGAGCAGTCGGAACGGCTGCACAGCGCTCCGGTTCTGTTCACTGCTACCAGGAAAACGGGCCGGAGACTGTACGGAGTCGACGGCTCGCATTCCTTGGTGTCCTTCGTAAGGTCGCTACATGACCGTTTTGGAAGAGACGACGGGTGAGCCGACCGGCGAGCCGACGGACGCGCGCGGACGGGTCGCCGAGCTGCACGAGATTCGTGCGCGGGCCGTGGCCGGTCCCAGCGAGAAGGCGACCGAGGCGCAGCACGCCAAGGGCAAGCTGACGGCGCGGGAGCGGATCGAGCTGCTCCTGGACCCGGGTTCCTTCCAGGAGGTCGAGCAGCTGCGCCGGCACCGGGCGACCGGTTTCGGGCTGGAGGCGAAGAAGCCGTACACCGACGGTGTGATCACCGGCTGGGGCACGGTGGAGGGCCGCACGGTCTTCGTCTACGCCCACGACTTCCGGATCTTCGGCGGTGCGCTGGGCGAGGCCCACGCGACCAAGATCCACAAGATCATGGACATGGCCATCGCGGCCGGTGCGCCGCTGGTGTCGCTGAACGACGGCGCGGGCGCCCGTATCCAGGAGGGCGTCTCGGCGCTGGCCGGTTACGGCGGCATCTTCCAGCGCAACACCCGGGCGAGCGGGGTCATCCCGCAGATCTCGGTGATGCTCGGTCCGTGCGCGGGCGGCGCGGCCTACAGCCCCGCCCTGACCGACTTCGTGTTCATGGTCCGCGAGACCTCGCAGATGTTCATCACCGGCCCGGACGTGGTCAAGGCGGTCACGGGCGAGGAGATCACCCAGAACGGCCTGGGCGGCGCCGACGTCCACGCCGAGACCTCCGGCGTCTGCCACTTCGCCTACGACGACGAGGAGACGTGCATCGCCGAGGTGCGCTACCTCCTCTCGCTGCTGCCGCAGAACAACCGCGAGAACCCGCCGCGCGTGGAGGCCTCGGACCCGGTGGACCGCCGCTCCGACGTCCTGCTCGACCTGGTCCCGGCGGACGGCAACCGCCCGTACGACATGACCAAGGTCATCGAGGAGATCGTCGACGACGGCGAGTACCTGGAGGTCCACGAGCGCTGGGCCCGCAACATCATCTGCGCCCTCGGCCGCCTGGACGGCCAGGTCGTGGGCCTCATCGCCAACCAGCCCCAGGTCCTGGCCGGCGTCCTGGACATCGAGGCGAGTGAAAAAGCTGCGCGCTTTGTCCAGATGTGTGACGCTTTCAATATCCCGATCGTCACCCTCCTGGACGTGCCGGGGTTCCTCCCCGGGGTGGACCAGGAGCACGGCGGAATCATCCGGCACGGCGCCAAGCTGCTGTACGCCTACTGCAACGCCACCGTGCCCCGCGTCTCGATCATCCTGCGCAAGGCGTACGGAGGTGCCTACATCGTCATGGACTCCCAGTCCATCGGCGCCGACCTCACCTACGCCTGGCCGACGAACGAGATCGCCGTGATGGGCGCGGACGGCGCCGCGAACGTCATCTTCCGCCGGCAGATCGCCGAGGCCGACGACCCCGAGGCCATGCGTCAGAAGATGGTCAAGGAGTACAAGGCCGAGCTGATGCACCCCTACTACGCGGCCGAGCGCGGCCTGGTGGACGACGTCATCGACCCCGCCGAGACCCGCGAGGTGCTGGTCAAGTCCCTGGCGATGCTGCAGTCCAAGCACGCCGACCTGCCCTCCCGCAAGCACGGCAACCCCCCGCAGTAACCGAGCGGACCCGCCGCGGCAACCCCGCGGACCCCTCATCCACGGAGACTGACACCCATGAGCACTCCTGACATCCGCGTCGAGAAGGGCCACGCCGAGCCCGAGGAGGTCGCCGCCATCACGGCCGTCCTCATGGCTCGCGCGGCCGTCCAGCCGGCCTCCACGACCCCGGCCCACCGGGGCCGCGCCAAGGCGGGCTGGCGCCGCCTGGAACGCGAGGGCGGCTTCCGCGCGCCGCACAGCTGGCACTGACGCCCTTGTGCGTGATCGGCCCCGCCACTCCTCCGGGAGGGCGGGGCCGCGGTGTGTTCAGCCGACGGCGGCGGTGCCTCGTCCGGCGGGTCCGCCGCCGCGAACGTGTCGCACACGCCGTCGACCACGGCCTGCCGGCCGCTCTCCTCCAGCCCGGGGAACTCCCGGTCGAGGAAGGACGCCGGCCGGCCGTAGACCGCGTCCGCGATCTCCTCGAACCGGCGCCGCACGCCCCGCCGGCAGGAGCCCCGACACCCGCAGCCGGACCGGCTCGGCCGTGTCCAGCCGGCGTTCCTGCCCGGGGTACGACAAAAGGGCCCCTCCCGGCAGGAAAGGGCCCCTCGACGGTGCTCCGGTCAGCGCAGGCGCGCCATGAGGGCGTGTTCCACGAGCGTGATGAGGGCGCTCTTGGCGTCGGCGCGGTGGCGGGCGTCGGTGGTGATGATCGGGGTGTCGGGTCCGATCTGCAGTGCCTCGCGCACCTCGTCGGGGTTGTACGGCTGATTGCCGTCGAAGCCGTTGAGGGCGATGACGAAGGGCAGGCCGGAGTTCTCGAAGTAGTCGACGGCGGGGAAGCAGTCGGCGAGGCGGCGGGTGTCGACGAGGACGATGGCGCCGATGGCGCCGCGGACCAGGTCGTCCCACATGAACCAGAAGCGGTCCTGGCCGGGGGTGCCGAACAGGTACAGGATGAGGTCCTGGTCCAGGGTGATGCGGCCGAAGTCCATGGCCACCGTGGTGGTGGTCTTGTCCCCGGTGTGGGTGAGGTCGTCGATGCCGGCCGAAGCGGACGTCATGACGGCTTCTGTGCGCAGCGGGTTGATCTCCGAGACGGCGCCGACGAACGTGGTCTTGCCCACGCCGAAGCCGCCCGCCACCACGATCTTCGCGGAGGTGGTGGAGCGGGAAGGACCGCCGCTAGAGCTTGCGAAGTCCACTGAGCACCCTTTCGAGCAGTGTCACGTCTGGCTGGCCGCCGGCGTTCTCGTCGCCGCCGGGCTGATGGATGGCGACCAGGCCCGCTTCCGCCAAGTCGGCGACGAGGATCCTGGCCACGCCGAGGGGGATCGTCAGCAGGGCCGAGACCTCGGCCACCGATTTGATCTCCCGGCACAGATTGCAGATCCGCTGATGCTCGGGCAACTGACCCTGCATCTGGTGCGGAGCGGCGGTGGTGTGCACCAGCGCCTCGATGGCGAGCTGGTAGCGCGGGCGGGTCCGGCCGCCGGTCATGGCGTACGGACGCACCAGGGGGTTGTTCGCAGCCGGTGCCGGCTCCGGGCGGCGCTGCGGCTGCACCGGCTGGATCCGGGGGGCCGGGGGCTGGTCGTACGGGGACGGGCCGGGGCCCTGCGGGGCGTACGGCTGCCGGTGGCTGGGGGAGGAGGGGAAGTTGTACCGGTTCGCCGAACCGTCGCCCTGTCCCTGCCCAGGGCCGTACGACCAGTTACCCGAAGACGGACCGCCTGGGGGTGTTGCCACTTTCTCCTCCTCCGACTGCGCCGGGCGCCCAAACCTGTGGAGCCGCGTCCCGAAACCTTACGGCCCCGGGACACGAATACGCACCGTCCGATTACTAGTTGAGAAGGCTCCCCTGGAGCTCCGCACGGAGATCCGGGGTGAGAACCGTGCCCGCGCGGTCCACCAGAAGGGCCATCTCGTACCCGATGAGGCCGATGTCCGCCTCCGGGTGGGCCAGGACCGCGAGCGAGGAACCGTCGGAGATGGACATGATGAAGAGGAATCCCCGCTCCATCTCCACAACCGTCTGGTTCACGCTGCCGCCCTCGAAGATGCGCGAGGCACCCGCGGTCAGTGAGGTCAGACCGGAGGCGACGGCCGCGAGCTGGTCGGCGCGGTCGCGGGGGAAGCCTTCGGACATCGCCAGAAGGAGTCCGTCGGCGGAGACCACCACCGTGTGGGACACCCCCGGGGTGTTGTCCACGAAGTTGGTGATCAACCAGTTCAGGTTCTGTGCCGCCTGGCTCATCGGGCTCACACTAACGCTCCTGGTTGTAGGTGCTGTCAGGCCCACCGTGCTGATTCGTGGTGGCCTGGCCGTTCGTTTCACTGCCTGCGCTGCGTCCGCGCTGGACGCCTCGGCGCAGGTTGCTCAGCCTGCCCCGGACGTCCTCCGGGGCGCGGGAGACCTGCGGGCCTCCCTGGGGGGTGGTCTCCGCCGCACCCTCGACCAGATTGGCCTTGGGCACCCGCCGCGGCAGGCCGGAGGCGGTGACCCCGCCGGCCTTCGGCTTGCGCAGCGCGGAGGCCTGCTGCCACCGCTGGTCGTTCGCCGAGCGCCAGCTGTCGTCGCCGTTGCTCCCCGGCGCGTCGCCCGGAGCCTGGGCGGGAGCCTGCGCCTCCTGCCGCCCGTGCGAGTCGCCGGCGCCGTTGGAGCCGCTCGCGGTGGCTCCGCGGCGGGGCAGCCCGGCACCGGTCAGCCCGTGGGCGGCGGGAGCGGCCGGCCCCGGACGGTCGAAGCCTACGTGGTTCCGCTCACCCGCGTCAGCGGCCTGCGAGGATTCCGCTTCCGGAGCGTACTGGGCCGGATAGCCGTTCTGGTAGCCGTCCTGCTGGGGCCAGTCGTCCTGGTAGGAAGGGCTGTCGTAGGAGCCGAAGCCGTCGGCCGCCTGAGCGTGCGCGGGCGCCTGCTCCTCCTGGGCCGGTTCCGGGTACGTCGCGTCGGGGTAGCCGCCGCCACCCGCCGGGTAGCCGTCGCCCCGCGGCAGACCGCCGTTCGGCGCGTAGTACTGCTCGTCGTACGACTTCTCGTACGGCTGCTCGTACGACTCCTGGTACGCCGCCTGCTGCTCCTCGTACGAGGGCTGCTGCTCCTGGTACGCGTTCTGCTGCTGTTCCTGGTACGGCTGCTCGGTGTAACCCGTGGCACCGCCGTCGTAGCCCTGCCCCGCCTCGAAGTCGTCACGGTAGCCCTCGGCGGACTCGTGCTGACCGTGGCCCTGGGCCTCCAGGGCCGCCCGGCGCTCCTCGCGCTTCAGTGAGCGGCCCACGGGGTCGAGCCCGCTCAGGTCGTCGGGGACCTCCGCCGAGTACTGGCTGTCGTCGAAGCCGAGTTCGGCGGCGGTGCGCATGGGCTGCGGCTGGGGGAAGCTCTCCGCCCGGAACTGCTGCTCCGGGATGATCTGCGAGACGGTGAACTCCTCGCGACCCAGCGGCGCGTCGCCGCCACCGCCGTGCGTGATCGCGTCCGGCAGCATGACCAGGGAGGTCGTACCGGCCTGCTCGCCCGAGGGGCGCAGCTGGACCCGGATGCCGTGCCGGTCGGACAGCCGGCCGACCACGAACAGGCCCATGCGCTGGGAGATCGCGGCGTCCACGGTCGGCGGGTTGGCCAGCTTGTGGTTGATGTCCGCGAAGTCCTCGGCGGTCAGGCCGATGCCCTTGTCGTGGATCTCGATCATGACGCGGCCGTCGGGGAGACGGGTCGCGGTCACGCGGACCTTGGTCTGCGGCGAGGAGAACGTGGTCGCGTTCTCCAGCAGCTCGGCCAGCAGGTGCACGAGGTCGGTGACCGCGCGGCCGTGGATCTCGGCCTCCGGCACGCCGGACAGCTCGATGCGCTCGTACTGCTCGACCTCGGAGGAGGCGGCGCGCAGCACGTCGACCAGCGGGACCGGCTGGTCCCAGCGGCGGCCGGGCTCCTCGCCGGCGAGGACCAGCAGGTTCTCGCCGTTGCGGCGCATGCGGGTGGCCAGGTGGTCCAGCCGGAAGAGGTTCTCCAGCTGGTCCGGGTCCGCCTCGTTGTTCTCCAGGTCGGTGATCAGGGTCAGCTGGCCCTCGATCAGCGACTGGTTGCGGCGCGAGAGGTTGGTGAAGATCGCGTTGATGTTGCCCCGCAGCAGGGCCTGCTCGGCGGCGAGCCGGACCGCCTCGCGGTGGACCTGGTCGAAGGCGCGGGCGACCTCGCCGATCTCGTCCTTGCTGGTGATCGGGATCGGGGTGACCCGGGTGTCGACCCGGCCGGGGTCGGTGCGCGAGAGCTGGTCGACCAGCATCGGCAGCCGCTGCTCGGCGATGCCGAAGGCGGCGTTGCGCAGCTGGCGCATCGAGCGGCTCATCTGGCGGGCCACGAGACCGGCCAGGAGGAACGCGGCCAGCAGCGCGATCACGACCACGGCGCCGGTGATGAACGCGGAGGTCTTGGCGTCGTCGGCGATGCCGGACGCCTCGCTCACCGCCTTGTCGGCCATGTCCGACTCGATCTGGCGGTAGGCCTTGTACCTCAGCGTGTTGACCGCGTACCAGTTCTCGGCGGTGACGCCCTTGGCGGCCAGCCCCTGACGGGTGAGGGCGCCGGTGTCCTTCATGGTGGCGAGCAGGGAGACCATGTTGGTCGGGTCGGCCGGCGGGGCGACGTAGCCCGGGTTCGCCGCCTTGGCCTTCTGGGCCAGGGCGGCGCCGTCGGTCTTCATCTTCTCCTGCGCGTCGGCCAGCTTCTGCGCGTCGGCCTCGGTGCCACCGCCGAGGTACTCCTCCAGAGCGATGCGCTCCAGATAGGCGTACGAGGACAGGGCGACCCGCTGGTTGGCCAGGTTCCCGGCGTCCGGGCCGGGGTTGACCAGCAGATGCGTGCCGATCGACCGCTCCAGCGACAGCGCCGCCTTGGTCAGCGACATGGCATAGACGGTACGGCCGTAGGAGGTGATGTTGCCGGTGCCCAGACCGAGTTCGTTGGCGAACTCCATCAGCGGGTGGGAGACCTCGACGTACCCCTCTTCGGTCTGCACGCCGTGCACCTTGGAGGTGTAGGCGACCTGACGCAGCTGGGTCAGCTTCGGTTCGACCTCGCGGAACAGCTTCAGCCGGCGCTCCAGGCCCGACTTGTTCGGCATGCTCTTCGTGGCCTGGTCGAAACCGTCGGCGGCCTGGTCCGTCGCCTTGCGGGCGGCCACGACACCGGGGTCGTTCTTCTTGTTCTGCAGCAGCGGGACCGCGGTGACGTCGCGCTCGTTCTCGAGGGCGTCGGCGTAACTGAGGGCGGCACGCACCAGGCGGGCGGTGTTCTCGGCGTCGCGGGCCTGATTCCAGGTGTCGATCGAGTTCTTCACCTGGAAGCCGCCCATGACGAGACCGACCGCCACGGGTATCAGCAGGATCGCGTTCAGACGGGTCGGCACCCGCCAGTTGCGCGGGGAGAAACGGCCGCCGCTCGACGCGGGGGCGGCCGCCGGTTCCGCACCGGGCACGGGGCTGGGCGCCACAGCGCGCGGCGGCGGGGTGAAGTTGCCCCGTGCCGACGGCTCGGGACCGTTCTTGCTTCGCCTCACTCGACCAACAACCTCTCGGCGGTCGGCACCTACGTCGTGCCGCAGTCTCTCAGAGCCCGGTTCGCCACAGACCACTGTGGGGTACGTCTTCGACCATTGGGCAGTTCAGGCATTCCAGCACGTGGACCAGCGCACTTCCAAACAGTGGAAACCTTGTGACGCCACCGTTGTAAACCCAAGATAAAACGGTCATACAGAGCGAGCCCCGCCAAAAGGCGGGGCGTTCGTGCGCGCAGCGGCACCACGCGACCGCGCCGCGTGGCAATGCCGGGCGATTCCTCTGCCGAACTGTTATGAACACCGGAGCCGACCGTGTCAAAGGCCACAGTCGGCTCCGGATCTCTCACGACAACTGCCGTGCGGCACGTCGTACTTGAGTACTACCTCAGGCGCGCCATGAGGGCGTGCTCCACGAGCGTGATGAGCGCGCTCTTGGCGTCGGCGCGGTGGCGGGCGTCGGTGGTGATGATCGGGGTGTCGGGTCCGATCTGCAGTGCCTCGCGCACCTCGTCCGGGGTGTAGGGCTGGCTGCCGTCGAAGCCGTTGAGGGCGATGACGAACGGGAGGCCGGAGTTCTCGAAGTAGTCGACGGCGGGGAAGCAGTCGGCGAGGCGGCGGGTGTCGACGAGGACGATGGCGCCGATGGCGCCGCGGACCAGGTCGTCCCACATGAACCAGAAGCGGTCCTGGCCGGGGGTGCCGAACAGGTACAGGATGAGGTCCTGGTCCAGGGTGATGCGGCCGAAGTCCATGGCCACCGTGGTGGTGGTCTTGTC
This sequence comes from Streptomyces sp. NPDC096012, assembly GCF_040426375.1. NCBI lineage: Bacteria > Bacillati > Actinomycetota > Actinomycetes > Kitasatosporales > Streptomycetaceae > Streptomyces > Streptomyces sp. NPDC096012. Next base: position 2,633 of record NZ_JBEOTD010000049.1, on the reverse strand, counting down.
CCCGGTGTGGGTGAGGTCGTCGATGCCGGCCGAAGCGGACGTCATGACGGCTTCTGTGCGCAGCGGGTTGATCTCCGAGACGGCGCCGACGAACGTGGTCTTGCCCACGCCGAAGCCGCCCGCCACCACGATCTTCGCCGAGGTGGTGGCCCGGCCCGCGTCAGAGCTTGCGAAGTCCACTGAGCACCCTTTCGAGCAGCGTCACATCCGGAGCGCCACCGTTGTTCTCGTCGCCACCCGGCTGGTGGATGGCGACCAGGCCGGCCTCGGCGAGGTCGGCCACCAGGATCCGGGCCACGCCCAGCGGCATGGCCAGCAGGGCGGACACCTCCGCGACCGACTTGACCTCTCGGCACAGGTGGCAGATCCGCTGGTGCTCCGGGAGCAATCCCATGAGCGCTGCCGGATCGGCCGTCGTGCTGATGAGGGCCTCGATGGCGAGCTGGTAGCGCGGCCGGGTCCGGCCGCCGGTCATCGCGTACGGACGCACCAGCGGCTGGTCGCCCTCGTCCCCGTACGGCTCCGCGTACGGATCATGATGGGCGGTGGGCGGGGTCATGAATCCTCCGGGCGGGACAGCAAGTCGGTCAGTCAAGCCGTCTGACGGGGCCGGTGGGGGGATTGTGGCGGCCGGACGGTGTTTTGGTGAGGTGGGTGGTGCCGGGGGCGGTCAGTGAAGCAGACTGCCTTGGAGTTCGGCGCGCAGATCCGGGGTGAGTACCGCACCCGCGCGGTCGACGAGCAGTGCCATCTCGTAGCCGACGAGGCCGATGTCCGCATCGGGATGGGCCAGGACCGCGAGGGACGACCCGTCCGAGATGGACATGAGGAAGAGGAACCCGCGTTCCATCTCGACGACCGTCTGTGCCACGCTGCCGCCCTCGAAGATCCGGGACGCCCCGGCCGTGAGGGAGGTAAGCCCGGACGCGACGGCCGCCAGCTGGTCGGCGCGGTCCCGCGGGAAACCCTCGGACATCGCCAGCAGAAGGCCGTCGGCGGAGACCACCACTGTGTGGGACACCCCGGGGGTGTTGTCCACGAAGTTGGTGATCAACCAGTTCAGGTTCTGTGCCGCCTGGCTCATCGGACTCAACTAACGCTCCTGCTGGTGAGTGGGGCTCGGGAAGCTGCCGGTCTGGCCGCTGCCGGCCTGACGGCCCTGAGCGATACCCCGACGAAGATTGGTCAGCCGTCCGCGTACGTCGTCAGGCGCACGCGAGACCTGCGGACCGGCTTGGTGCTGTTGCTGCTGTGCCGTGCCCGGGACGAGGTTCGCCCGGGGCACCCGACGCGGCAGGCCGGAGGTGGTGACACCGCCGGCGGCGGGCTGCCGGACGCGTTCTGCCTGCCGTACGAGTTCGTCGTTCGGCGAGGTGCGCCAGGAGCCGGTGTGGGAAACGGAACGCTGCGGAGCCGGGGCCTCGGACTGAGCCGGGGCCGGCTGCTGCTGCGCTTGCTGCGGCGCCGGGGCGCCACCCTGCTGCTGACTGCCGTGGAACCAGTTGGTCTCCAGCGTGTCGTACAGCGGGGTACGGCCGTCGCCCGGACCACTGGCCGGGGGCAGTGCCCATGCGTCGCTCGCCCCGCGTCCCTCGTCGGGGCGCTGCGCGGCGCCCCGGTGGTCGGGCTCGCGGCGCACCGGGCGCTGCTGCTGCGGGGCGGGCAGGCGCGGGGCGCCGAAGCCGGCCGGGCCGTCCTGGGGCGCGTGGGCGTCGCGGCCGCCCGGCTGCGGATGCCCGAACTGGCCGCCGCCCGCCGGGTTCTGGCGGCCGGGCAGGGCGTGCTGGCCGGTGGAGCCGCCGTCGTAGCCCTGCGGGGCGGCGAACTGGCCCGTGTTCTGGCCGGCGTTCGGGGCGCCGCCGTCCGGCCGGCCGGAGGCCGGGGTACCGAAGACGTCGGAGCGGACGAACGAGCCGGAGCCCTGCTGGTTGCCGGGCTGCGACGCGAACCGGTCCTGCTGGGTGTCGGGGCGCCCGTACTGCTCCTGCTGCGCGGCGTCGGGGCGGGCGTAGCCGCCCGTCGGCTGCGAGGTGCCGGGGCGGGCGAACTGGCCGGTCTGCCGGGGGCTTTCCGGACGCGGGAACCCGCCGGCGCCCTGGGTACCGCTCGGGCCGCTCAGCTCGGGGCGCGGGAACTCGCCCGTGGCGGCCGGTCCCTGCGCGTCGATCCGGGGTATCTCGGCGGTCGCGCCCGGACCCTGCCGGTCGTCGACGCGCGGCATGCGCGAGGTCTGCGAGGGGTCCTGCTCGTCGTGGCCGCGCGGGGCGTCCAGCGAGGCGCGCGAGAGCGGGGCCTGGGTGTCCGCCCAGTCCGGGGTGCGCTGCTGCGGGTCACCGCCGGGCAGCTCGGCCCGCGGGCCGCCGCGCGGCGGCAGCTGGGGCTGACGGTTCCGGTCGCCGGGGGCGGCGGGCCGCTGCGGGCCGCGGCCGCCGAAGGCGTCCTGCTGCGGTCCGCCCGGGTTCGCGGCCTGCAGGCCGTGCCGGCCGCCCGGCGCCTGGCCGCCGAAGCCACCCGCGCCGGCACCCGCCGGCGCCTGCCGGTTCTGCTGGTTTATGTACTCACCGACGACCTCTCCTGGAATCTCGTGCGGTATATGCCGCACGTTCAGCAGATGAGCAAGCAGGGGACGACGT
>NZ_JBEOTD010000048.1:0-55734 GCF_040426375.1 Streptomyces sp. NPDC096012 | reverse complement strand
GCCGACGCGGTAGCGCGGCCGCATCCGGGGCCTCGCGGCGCGGCCGCGCCGTGCCCCGGCCCGACGGGCCGGGGGCGGTCGCCCCCGCCTCGTGCGCGGCGCTCACCGCTCGCGCTCGGTCAACGCCTCCCGGTCCAGGCCCAGTTCCCGGGCCAGGGCTTCGTCCACCCAGTCCTGGGCCCGGGCCCTCGGCACCGCCCCCGGGTACGACGTCAGCTGTACGGCCAGTCCGTCCAGCAGCGCGGTCAGCCGCAGCGCGGAACCCGCCGGGTCGGCGCACCCGAACTCGCCCGCCGCCACGCCCTCGGCGATGAGCTCGGTGAGCGCCGCCTTCCACTGCCTGTCCAGGTTCCGGGTGACCTCCCGCAGGGCGGGCTCGCGCAGGGACACGGCCCAGCCCTCGATCCACAGCCGCCAGCCCTTGGCCTGACCCGTGGGGGCGTACCAGCGCACCGCCGCCCGCAGCCGGCGCAGCGCGGACGTGCGGCGCCCCAGCAGCTTGCGCAGATGCGCGAGATCGTCCTGCGCCGCGTACGTGAACGCGGCGGCGACCAGCTTCTCCTTGGTCGAGAAGTGGTAGAGCACCAGCGCGTTGCTCACGCCGAGCACCGCGGCCACGTCGGCGATCCTGACCGCCGCCACGCCCCGCGCCTCGATCTGCTCGATGGCGGCCCGCAGCAACTCCTCCCGCCGCTCGGCCACGCTCAACCGCACTCTCGCCACGCGATCACCCTAGTCCGTGGCCAACGGCGGCGCCGCATCAGACGGTTCGCCGGGCGGAGCGGGCGGAGTGGGCGGAGCGAGCGGACACCTCACCGGTACCACCCGAAGCGTTCCGTGATCACCGGCAGCCGGTCGGCCACCAGGGCGTGCGCGGCCGCGCGCGGCGTCGTGCCGTCGGTTTCCGCGCGGTCGAGCATCAGGTCGATCAGGGCGCGCATGGAACGCCGGATGTGCGCGAACGCCTCGTCGGCGTCGGCCCCGATGTCGCCGAACAGGGTCCACCACCACCAGGCGTTCGTGGCGGAGTTGACCACCACGTCAGGCAGCACCGTCACACCGCGCGCGGCCAGCAGCGCCTCCGCCTCGGGCAGCACGGGCATGTTGGCGGCCTCCACGATCCAGCGGGCGCCGATCCGGCCCTGCGCGGCCGCGTCGATCGCGTACGACACGGCCGCCGGCACCAGCACCTCCGCCTCGGTGGACAGCCAGGCGTCGCCCGGCAGTTCGCGGTCCCCGGCGCGCAGCGCCCGCCGGTCGACGGTGCCGTAGGAGTCCCGTGCCGCCAGCAGCGCCTCGACGTCGAGGCCCGCCGGATTGGCGATCGTGCCCTTGACGTCGGCGACGGCCACCACGGTCAGCCCCGCGCGCGCCAGGAAGCGTGCGGTGGCCCCGCCCATCGTGCCCAGGCCCTGCACCACCACCCGGGTGCCCGGGTACGGCACCGACGCCCGGTCCAGGGCCGCGAGCACCGCCTCGGCGACTCCGCAGCCACCGGCCAGCTCGTCCAGGCCGATGCCGTCCACCTCGACGGCGAAGGCGTCCGCGAGCCGCGCGCGGGCCGCCGACTCGTCGTCCAGCAGCGGATACACCGCCTGGATGGAGGAGACCAGACCCGCCTCGGCCGCGGCGCGCTCCACCAGGTCCTGGCTCAGCCCCAGATCCTCGCCGGTGGTCCAGCAGCTCTCGACGTAGGGCCGCATGGCACGCAGATAGCGCACCAGCAGCCCGTACGCCTCCGGGGCCTGCGGGTCGCAGTCGATGCCGCCCTTGGCGCCGCCCAGCGGGATGTAGCGCCCCCCGGCGTCGTAGTGCAGGGCTTCCTTCATGGTCATGCCCCGGGCCAGCCCCGCGACCTCCTCCAGCGTGCAGCCGGGGCGCATCCGCAGCCCGCCGCTGGCCACGCCCCGCACGAGCCGGTCCACGACCAGGAAACCCCGGTGGCCGGTGACGTGGTCGGTCCAGACGAGCGACATCAGGGGGGCGGGGGCGGTCATGGGGCCTCCTCGGGGACGGTGATCAGGGTAGGGCCGGTCCGGGGGAGCCGGTCGGCTCGCGCGCGGGCCGAGTGGCCGCGCCCGGTGTCCGCCGGCCCGCCGTCGCGGGGAGGCCACGGTGCGCATCGCCGCGTCACCGCATCGCCGCATTACTGAACAGCGAGTCAGTATGGGGAGCCGGTCCCCGCCTGTCAACGTGCTGGGTGGCCCTTCGGCGGCGGGCGCGGAAGCCGAGGTGGACCCGGTGGTCCCGTGGGTGTCGGAGGCGCCGCCCATAATGGGGTACCTCAGCCACTCCATCTGGAGGTACCGTGACCGGTCCGCGTCCCACGAGCTCCGGCCTCCGCGCGCTGCGGCCCGCGGCCTTCGGCGCGGACCCGGGCGGTGAGCGCATGGCGCGCATCCGCCGCTCCCCGCACTTCGAGGACGGTGTCTTCCAGAACCCCGGCGGAACCGCGCGCACCCGGCCCTCCGGTTCCACGCTGGACCTGGCGAAGATGTTCCTCGACAAGGAGACCAGGCCCCTGCGCGCCCCGAAGGGCACCGTCCCGGTGCATCCCACGACCTTCGCCGACCTGGCCGAGCCGCCCGCCACGGGACTGCGGCTGACCTGGATGGGGCACTCCAGCGTGCTCGCGGAGATCGACGGTCACCGGGTCCTGTTCGACCCCGTGTGGGGCGAGCGCTGCTCCCCGTTCCCCTTCGCCGGGCCCAAGCGGCTGCACCCGGTGCCGCTGCCGCTCGCCGCGCTCGGCGACGTCGACGTGGTCGTGATCTCGCACGACCACTACGACCACCTGGATCTGCCCAGCATCAAGGCGCTGGCCGGCACCGACACCGTGTTCGCCGTGCCGCTCGGTGTGGGTGCCCACCTCGAGCACTGGGGCGTGTCCCCGGACCGGCTGCGCGAGCTGGACTGGCACGAGACCGCCAAGGTCGGCGGACTCACCCTCACGGCGACTCCCGCCCGCCACTTCTGCGGCCGCGGACTGCGCAACACGCAGCACACCCTCTGGGCGTCCTGGGCCGTCGCCGGCGACGAGCACCGGATCTACCACAGCGGCGACACCGGCTACTTCGAGGGCTTCAAGGACATCGGAGCCGCGCACGGCCCGTTCGACGCCACGATGATCCAGATCGGGGCGTACAGCGAGTTCTGGCCCAAGAACCACACGGATCATAGACCGTTGCCTGGTGCGTGGCCGGACATTCACATGTCGCCGGCGCAGGGGGTCCAGGCGCACCTCGACCTGCAAGGGGGCGGGCCGCACGGTGTGTTGCTGCCGATCCACTGGGGGACGTTCAACCTGGCCTTCCATGCGTGGGCGGAGCCGGGGGAGTGGACCAGGGACGCGGCTGAGGAGGTCGGGCAGGCTGTTGCTTCTCCCCGGCCTGGGGAGCCTTTCGAGCCGGCCGGGCATGTTCCCACGGACCCGTGGTGGCGGTCCGTGTCCGGCCCGATCGCTCACCCGTGGCGCCGGCCGCGGCCGGTGGTGTCGGCCGCCGCTGAGGAGCGGAGCGAGGATCTCGACTTCGCCGGTGACGTGTGACACCGGGCGCGCATGAGATCGGCCCGCTCATAGGGCGTTGAGCCGGTGTTCCGATCCTGAGCACGGTCGCGTGATCCGTGCGTTGGACGGGAGGCCTCGCAAGGAACCGTCTGTGCGTTGGACGGGCCGCCTCGCAAGAAACCGTCCGTGCGTTGGACGGGGGGCCTCGCAAGGAACCGTCCGTGCGTTGGACGGGGGGCCTCGCAAGGAACCGTCCGTGCGTTGGACGCGGGGCCGCCTCGCAAGGAACCCTCGGATGCCCCTCGACAGATCAGGACCCTGCCGACGTTGGATGGCGCGGTGCGGTTTTCGGTCCGAACGCACGTCGTGAGCCGTGGGGACGACGATCAGTGGCCGGCCGACCGGTGACCTGACCGCAGCCCGTACCGAGGGAAACGGGCCTCCTCCCGAAGAAGGCGCCGCCCCGCCCCGTTTACGCCGTATCGGCCGGCCCCCCTTTTCTGATGGCAGTCGGTCAGTGCCACGGTGTGCAGTACCAATCCCCGTCCGTCACTCCCTTGATGCAGGCCCGATAGGGCTTGTTCGTCGGGACCATCGGGGTGTAGGTAGGGCGGCTGAGGTCGGCCCACGTCGAGTAGGTCTTCATTGTTGTGCCCCTGCCACCCTGAATCCGGTAATCCCAGGACGAGTTGGCTTTCCCCATGTATGCCCATGCGGCCCCGCATCGAGCGGAGACGCGCAGGAGGACGTCAGGGCCTCCTCCTCCGGGCTCCTTCCGGTCGATTGTGCGGCCGTCGTTGCATCCTTGCTGTGCGGGGTACTTGCCGGTACAGGAAGTGGTCTTGCAGGCAGACGGCTTGACCGTTGCAGGAGAAACCCCCGCGGTCAGCAGCATGGTTGCCGCGAAAGCGGCAGTGCCGGCCAGGATCACCCTGAATCGCCTTGATTTCTTGGAGGCCAACGGACCGCTCCTGTCAGTAGTGCACCTGTGACTCCGATTCATGATCACGTGAAGTTCGGGCACGTCGCAATCGCCCTGAGAGGTGAATCCTCGGAGAGGCGCGGAAACGCTACTCGTTGCTCTTCCGGGGGCCTCAACACCCACGGCCAGAAGCATGCAATCACGATCACGAACCGTGACGCCTACGTCAAAGCCAACCCAGAACAAGAAGCTGCCCTCGAACCGAATACCACCCACGTCGTGGTCGACGGAAGCAGCCGGCTCGCCGCAGCCCGCGAAGCCGGACTCACCACCATCAAGGTCATGGTCGGCGACGACCAGGGAGCCACCTCCGAGGAACTCCTCGAGTCCGCCCTCGTCGCCGACATCCACCGGCAAGACCTCAACGAGATGGATGAAGCCCGCGCCCTGCAAGACACGGTAGCCGCCCGCCTGATGGTGCGTGTGTGCCGCAGGCCATGGGGGGATGGCTCCGACAAAAGCGCCCTGCCGACCGTGCGGCCGGCAGGGCAGGCATGTAGGTTCCGATTTGACGTGCCGTCTGACGTGTTGCCGACCAGCGGCCTTGGGTATCTGTCCGGACGGTTTGTCGGCGGATTGGTCCCAGGTGATCTGTCGGAGTCTTCGGACGGACCCGCGCCGGAAGACCGAGACCGAAGATCACCGGGGCCGCTGATATCGAGCGCTTTCTCAGGTAGCGGGAAAGACAACAGGCATGTGAGGCAAGTACGTTCGGGACGGGCACTGGCCGTTGACGAGCACGGCCGGCACCCTTCAGGGCGCCCCTGCTGGTGTTAGTCCGGCGGCGGACGACCCTCGTCACGGCCGTTGCCCGAACCGGAACCGGTCGACAGTACGTCCTTGTCCGTGCCTGCTCGACACACACCGGTGGAGCCGCTGCACCATGAGCACACCCTCACCGCCCACATGGCCCCACTGTGGGCAGGGAGCGGACCCGGCCACCGACCCGGTCGGCTGCCGCGGCATTCGCGTGCCCAGCCACACCGCGTGCCTGGCCCACCTCACCGACACCGGCCGCACCGCCTACCTGGCCGGCCTGGCCCCCGGCGCCGCCATCGACCACCGCGCCACCACCTTCAGCCAAACCCTGCTGGAAAGCCTCCTCAACGCCCTCACCGACCCCACCACCAGCAAACCTCACCTCGGCGCCGCCCAATTCGACGAGGCACAGTTCTCCGGTGACGCCTCGTTCGGCGGAGCGCAGTTCTCCGACACCGCCTGGTTCCGCGGGGCGCAGTTCTCCGGTGACGTCTGGTTCGGCGAGGCGCAGTTCTCCGGCGCCGCCCGGTTCGGCGGGGCGCAGTTCTCCGGTGACGCCCGGTTCAGCAGGGCGCAGTTCTCCAGCGCCGCCCGGTTCCGCGGGGCGCGGTTCTCCGGCGCCGCCCGGTTCCGCGGGGCGCAGTTCTCCAGCGCCGCCTGGTTCCGCGAGGCGCAGTTCTCCGACACCGCCTCGTTCGGCGGTGCGCAGTTCTCCAGCGCCGCCTGGTTCGGCGGGGCGGAGTTCTCCGGCGCCGCCTGGTTCGGCGGGGCGCAGTTCTCCGGTGACGCCCGGTTCGGCGGGGCGCGGTTCTCCGGTGACGCCCGGTTCAACGGGGCGCGGTTCTCCGGCGACGTCCGGTTCAGCAAGGCGCGGTTCTCCGGCGCCGCCTGGTTCCGCGGGGCGCAGTTCTCCGGTGACGCCTGGTTCGGCGAGGCGGATTTCTCCGGCACCGCCTCGTTCGGCGGGGCGCAGTTCTCCGGGGCCGCCGAGTTCGGCGGGGTGCAGTTCTCCGGGGCCGCCGAGTTCGGCGGGGTGCAGTTCTCTGGCGCCGCCCGGTTCAGCAGGGCGCAGTTCTCCGGCGCCGCCGAGTTCGGCGGGGCGCAGTTCTCCGGCGCCGCCGAGTTCGGCGGGGCGCGGTTCGAGGGCGTGTCGGTGTTGGGGCCGTTGGTGTGCGCGGAGTGGGTGGCGTTGTCCGGGGCGGTGTTTGCGCTGCCGGTGACGCTGGAGATAGCCGCGCGGGGGGTGGTGTGTGAGCGGACGCGGTGGGAATCGACGGCGATCCTGAGCGTGCGGTACGCGGCCGTGGACCTCAGTGATGCGGTCCTGACCGCCCCCGTCGCGGTCCACACCCGCCCCACCCCTTTTGTCCACAACGGCACGGCCGTGAGTGAGGACCTTCTGGCCAACCCAGGCCTGCAATCGAGCGTATCGGAGCGCGTGCGGGTTGAGTCGGTGCGGGGCGTGGATGCCGCGCACCTGGTGCTGACCGATACCGACCTGACCGACTGCCTGTTCTTCGGGGCCTTCCACCTCGACCAGATCAGCCTGGAGGGCCGCACCACCTTCGCCGACGCCCCCACCGGCTGGCACCGCCGCGGCATGCTGCCCGTCCACTTCACCAGTCGGCGTGTCCTCGCTGAGGAACACCACTGGCGCGCCCATACCGCCGGCTCCAGGCCCCCTGCGTGGCGTCCTGGACCGCATCACCCTGACCCTGCCCGCACCCCCGACCCGGAAGACGTCGCCGCCCTCTACCGGCAGCTGCGCAAAGCGTTTGAGGACGGCAAGAACGAACCCGGCGCAGCCGACTTCTACTACGGCGAATGCGAGATGCGCCGCCACGACACCACCGGCACCAGGAAAGGCGAGCGGCGCCTGCTGTGGGGGTACTGGCTGCTGTCTGGCTACGGTCTGCACGCCGCCCGCGCCTTCAGCTGGCTCCTTGCCGCCATGAGCGTGACCGTGCTGCTCCTTGTGGGCGTCGGCCTGCCCACGCACGACCCCGACCCTGCCACCACCGGAACCCTGAACGGCAGCAAGATCAGCCTCAACACCAGCACCCCCGACCCGGCTCTGCGCGGCGGATGGCCGCAGCGAATGACCTGGGTGCGCGCGGAGAAGGCCACCCGCGTCGCCGTCAACTCGGTCGTCTTCCGCTCCAGCGGCCAGAACCTCACCATCGCCGGCACCTACATCGAGATGGCCTCCCGTCTTCTCGAACCAACCCTCCTCGCCCTCGGCGCCCTCGCTATCCGCGGACGCATCAAACGCTGACCGTGGCTCCGGCGGCGCAGATACGGCCTGAGGGGCATCCCCAGCCAATCGAGAGTGCCGGAGACGGTTCGGCCGAACCGTCTCCCACTACGTGCCTTACTTGCCTGCACCACTGACCATGCCCCTGAGCTGTACAAAGTCCCTTCCCCTCCTGGACAGTCGTCGCGGCTGCTCCGGGTCAGGCAAGGCGCGACCGCGGAAGGCGACTGATGGCGACGAAGGAAGCGGGGACGAGTAGGCCCGCGGCGACTGCTCAGCCCCGGGTGGCGCGAAGCCCCCCGTCGCCCTGCAGAGACGGGGGGCTTCGCACTACCGGCGACTTGGCCGGGCGATGGATTCGGACGCAGCGGAGCACGATGAAGGCGGCGGTGGCCGCGACCATCTCCTGGACGCCGGGTGTCGTGTGGAGGACGTACCAGGTGACGCCGGCGAGGATGGTGTCGGCCGGGTTGGGGCGTCTCCAGGCGATGGAGATGAGTCGTCAGTTCTGTGTCTCCATGGGATTGTCCTTTGCTTGTCGGGATGATGAGTCATGAGGACGCCTGGGGATCGCCCCGGCACGGGCGGTTCCCTTACTCATCTCACCACCGCCACCGACAGCACCCGGTCCCGTCGGGGCACGAGTCCTGAGGTTTCCACGTCGATCAGCGCCCAGTCGTAGGCGTAGTCACTTGCGGTGGCTGTATCCAAGCCGGCAGAGACGAGACTCATCGCGTGGGTTGCCCGATCAACTCGATGACGTACGTGGCGTGGTGTGCCCTGCCGCAGCCCGACTGACGGTCAGGGACAGGTCTCCTCGAACTTGACCGCCTTGAGAGTGACCGGCTGCCCGTTGAGCGAAGTGCCCGCGGCCGGCTCCTGCGCGCACACCTTCCAGTTCGATTCGACCAGTACCCAGCGGTCGTCCGGCAGGGCGTCTTCCACCGTGAGGGAGACACCGGAGTCCAGGGCGGAACGCGCGGCCTTGACCGAATCGCCGGCGAAGTTCGGCATCTTGCCGTCTTCAGCGGTCGGCGGCTTCTCGTCCTTCGCCGGGCAGTGCTCCCCGAGCTTCACCGCTCCGAAGTCGAGGTCGGTGTCGGTCGGCTTGAAGGCGCCGGCCTCCACGTTCTGACTGCACACCTTCCAGTTCCGGTCGAACACCTGCATACGTTCCCGGCCCAGTGCGTCGTGGGAAGTGAGCCCGCGGAAACCGGCCTCCTGCGCTTTGTCCTGGGCTGACTGCAGGCCCATGCCGACGAAGTCGGGGACGGTCGCCTTCTTGGGCGCGTCGGCGGTCGGCTTGTCGTCGCCGGCCGTCTTGGCGGCCTCGCTTTGTGAGGTGTCGGCAGCGGCGGTCTTTGTCACAGTGACGGTGGGCTGCGGCTCGCCCTTGCTGCTGACGCTCGTTGTGTCCTTTTCGGTGTTGCCGGCGGACCCGACGCCGGCCCCGACGAAGAAGATGAGAAGCGCGGCCGGAATCGCGATGCGCTTCCGCGCCCACTTCGGCTTGCCGCCGGGCTGCACCGGCGGCCCGGGCGGGGGCCCGCCGAACTGAGGCTGGGCAGGCGGTGGCTGGTTGTACGACATGCGTCCCCCATGAATCTGTTGGTGCCAGGTGACCGTAAGGGGTGTGAAGTGCCGACGGGGTGGCTCCGGGAGCCGAGTGACGGAATCGTGATGAAAAGGTGAACATTCAACCGTCCTCCCGTAACGACGGCCATGCCGTTCCCGGAGACCGTCGCGGCATCGACTCGGTCGGCTGCCGCTTTGCCGGCGTGCCCTTGTGCCTTGCTTTGTGCCGCTGCCGACGCGGGTCCGCGTCTTCCTACGAGGGGCGGGCGGCCGGCGAAACGTTCGTACGGCGAGGGCGCGGGCGAGTGCCGAAACGTTCGTTCCGTGAGGGCGCGGGTGGCCGGCGAGGCGTTCGTTTCGCGGGGACGTCCCTCGGGCCAAGGCTGACACTCTGCGTGACATTGCTGCGGTCGGTGCCGGGGTCCGGCAGGGGCGTGCGCAGCGCGGTGTGCGGAGACCACCGTCGGAGAACGGTCCGACGGTGGAGGGCCGCGGATCGGGGATCGCCGTATGCCGCACCAAGGCGGTGACCGTTTTTGACCAGGTCTTATCGATCGCTTTCGGGATGGCCGGGAAACCTCAACCCGGTTATCGGTCTGTCGTACGAGGCGTCATACCAGAGCGGGACGCTCCTCGTAGGAGTTTGGCAACTGCCCACCGCACATGATGTGCGGGCAACTACTGTGAGTGTCCGTCGGACGTCGCAAGGCCGGGCATCCCGGTCCCGTCGACCGACATCGCGAGGGCGCGTGCCCGCATCGGCGCATGCCCGCTCCGCGCGAGAAACAGGCCCGACGGACCAGTACGAGGACGCAGATGTCTCATCTCCGAGCACCGGCCACCCGCGCCGACCGTCGCGAGGGCGGCCGGCACGGGCGACCGGTCGCCCGACCCGCTCCCGCACTGCCCGAAACACACATACGGCCTCAGCTCATGCGGCTCGCGGTGCTGCCTCCTGTCGCGGTCGCGCTCAGCGCCACCGCCGCCGTGCTCTTCAGCGTCCGCTCCGTGGGCGCGCACACCGGCCCCACCCTGTGGGCCGTCCTCGCCGGAGCGGTCACCGTGGCGGTCGCGGGCATCCTGATCGCCGCCGTGGCCGCCGACCGTGCGGCCCGCTCGGTCACCGACCGGGTCGCGGCGCTGCGCCGCACGGCCGCGCGCGGGGAAGCCGACCTGCACACGCTGGTCGACGCGTTGCGCCAGGGCGAACCCCCGCCCCCGCGCACCACGCGCCGTCGGCCCCCCGAGGAGGCCGACGACTTCGAACTGCTCGCCGCCGACCTGGCCCGCGCGCACGACGGCGCCGTCACCGCCGTCGTGCGGGCGGCCCAGCTGTCCAGCCAGACGAGCAGCGAGCAGAAGCTGGAGGTCTTCGTCAACCTCGCGCGCCGGCTCCAGTCCCTCGTCCACCGGGAGATCTCGATCCTCGACGACCTGGAGAACGAGATCGAGGACCCGGACCTGCTCAAGGGCCTGTTCCACGTGGACCACCTGGCCACCCGGATCCGGCGGCACGCCGAGAACCTGGCCGTGCTCGGCGGCGCCGTCTCCCGCCGCCAGTGGAGCAACCCGGTGCACATGACCGAGGTGCTGCGCTCCGCCATCGCCGAGGTCGAGCAGTACTCCCGGGTCAAACTGGTGCCGCCGATCGACGGCGAACTGCGCGGGCACGCCGTGGCCGACGTCATCCACCTCCTCGCCGAACTCGTCGAGAACGCCACGGTGTTCTCGGCGCCGCAGACCCAGGTGCTGCTCCGCGCCAACCTCGTCACCTCCGGCCTCGCCGTGGAGGTCGAGGACCGCGGACTCGGCATGCCCGTCGGCGAACAGCACCGGATGAACGCGCTGCTCGCCGATCCCGACCAGGTCAACGTCGCCAGCCTGCTGGAGGACGGCCGTATCGGTCTCTACGTCGTCTCCCAGCTCGCCCGCCGCCACGGCATCACCGTGGGCCTGCAGACCAACATCTACGGCGGTGTGCAGGCCGTACTCGTCGTGCCCGAGGCGCTCCTGGGAACGGCCGTCCCCCAGGCACTGCCGGGAACGGCGACCGGAATGTCCGGGGCCCCGGCGTACGCCGCACAGCGGGGGAATGCGGCGGACGCCGGTGCGATGCAGCGGTTGCGGCGGGTCCCGGCACCCGTGTCGCCGGGCGGGCGGAGTCCGCAGGAGCAGCGGCCGGCCGGAGTGCCCGCCCAGGCCGGCCCCGGCACCGGATTCCCGGCCGGTACGGCGACCGCGCCCCCACCGGCGGTCGCACCCGGGGCCGAGTCAGCGGCCGTCGCCGGAATGGGCGTCGGAATCGGCATCGGGGCCGGGCCGGGTGCCGTGGTCGCGCAAGCTGACGGACTGGGTGCCGCAGCCGGATCCGAGCCGGGAGCCGGACCCCGGGCCACATCCGGATCCGAGCAGGGACCCGACTCCCAGGTGGCGACCGGGGCCGGCACCGGGCCGGGTGCCGGTACCGCCCCGGGCACCGGGCGGCGACGGCATGCCCAGCGCGGGTCCGGGCGGCGGAACAGCGAGACCGGCGACGGCACGCGGAACGGAGCTCTCGCTCCGCTCCCGGTGCGGGGTGCCCAGGGCGCGCGGCCGACCCCGGCCGAGGCCGTGCCCGGCATCAGCGCCGAGGACCGGCCGGTGGTGGAGGCGCACGCGGGCATCCTGCCCGGACCACGTGTCGGCAGCGTGCGCGGCACCATGGACAAGCCCCAACTGCCGCGCCGCCGCGCCCAGGAGCACATCGTGCCCCAGTTGCGCGGTGGTCCCGCCCCCCGCCAGGACAGCGACACCGTCGCGGGCCACGATCCGGGTCTGGTGGCCGCCTTCCAGCGCGGCATCGGGCTCGCCGAGGCCCAGCAGCACCTGGAGTCGGCAGGTGCGGAGTCGCTGGGCGGTGCGGCACCGGGCAGGGAGCCGGCGTACGAGGAACAGGCCTACGGAGAGCGGGCGTACGGGGAACCGGCGTACTCGGAACCGGCCTTCGGGAAGGCCGCCTTCGGAGAGCCGGCCTTCGGAGAGACGGCCTTCGGAGAGACGGCCGGCGGGGAGCCGACGGGCACGCAGGCGGCGTACGGGCAAGCGGCATACCAAGAGGCGCAGCACACGGGGCCCGTCCACACGGACGCTGTCCACATGGGCTCCGCCCACATCCGTACGGACGCCGCCCACACGGGGTCCGTCCACACGGGGTCCGCCCACGCCGAGGCAGCCCACATGGGCCCTGCACACATGGGCTTCGCCGACCCCGATCCCGAGGCCGTCCACACGGACTCCCCCCACACCGACGCCGTCCACACGCGCTCCGCCCACACGGACTCCGCACACATGGCCTCGAATCACATGGCCTCAGCCCCCATACCCCAGGCGCGCGACCACGCGCCCGTGTCCGACGGCACTCGTGGCGATGGCCTGAGCGACGGGAACGCCCCGGCCGGCTGACCGCACCCGCCCGCACGGGACCCCGCCCCCCGTATGCCCCCCCATTCAGCGCCCCCCAGATTTTCGTACCCCAAGGAGTCGATCCACCATGGCGAGCGATGCGCCGACCGCCCCCCACGCATCCGACCTCGACTGGCTGCTGAGCGGCCTCGTGCAGCGCGTACCGCACACCAGCAGCGCGGTGCTCCTGTCCTCCGACGGACTGGTGAAGTCCGTGCACGGTCTGGACCCCGACAGCGCCGACCACATGGCGGCCCTGGCCTCCGGCCTGTACTCGCTCGGCCGCAGCGCGGGCGTCCGGTTCGGCGACGGCGGAGAGGTCCGCCAGGTCGTCGTCGAACTGGACTCCACTCTGCTGTTCGTCACCACGGCCGGCTCCGGCACCTGCCTGGCGGTGCTGGCCGGCCGCGAGGCGGACGCCGCCGTCCTCGGCTACGAGATGGCGATGCTGGTCAAGAGCGTCCGGCCCTACCTGATGACCGCCCCACGGCAGCATGCCGTCGACTCCACCGCGACGAGGCATTGAGGGTGGCCGCAGCCGGCGACGGGCCCTGGCTGGACGACGCGGCCGGACGGCTGGTGCGCCCGTTCACGGTCAGCAACGGCCGGACCCAACCGAGCATCGCCCTCGACCTGATGTCGCAGGTGCGGGCCACCGGGGTGACCCCGCTCGGCTACCTCGGACCCGAGCACGCGCAGGCACTCGACCTGTGCCGCCTGCCCGTCTCGGTCGCCGAGGTCGCCGCTCAGCTGAAACTGCCCGCAGTGGTCACCAAGGTGCTGCTCTCGGACTTGGTCGACTGCGACGCGCTGACCACCAAGCCGCCCGCGTTCCACCACACACCCACTGACCGGTCTCTGCTGGAGGCAGTGCTCGATGGACTACGACGACAGCTCTGACCCGTTCCCCACCGCCCTCAAGATCCTGGTGGCGGGCGGGTTCGGAGTCGGCAAGACGACCTTCGTGGGGGCGGTCAGCGAGATCGCGCCGCTCAGCACGGAGGAGCTGCTCACCACGGTCAGCGTCGCCACGGACAACCTCGACGGCATCGAGAACAAGATGGAGACCACGGTCGCCATGGACTTCGGCCGGATCACCCTCGATCCGGAGCACGTGCTGTACCTGTTCGGCACCCCGGGGCAGGAGCGGTTCTGGTTCATGTGGGACGAGCTGTCCGCGGGCGCGCTCGGCGCGGTGATCCTCGCCGACACCCGCCGGCTGCAGGACTGCTTCGCCGCCGTCGACTTCTTCGAGGAACGCGGACTCGCCTTCATCATCGCCGTCAACGAGTTCGACGGCTCCTACCGCTACGACCCCGAGGAGGTGCGGTCCGCCATCGACCTCGACCCGCAGATCCCGATCGTCCCCTGCGACGCCCGCATCTCCAGCTCCGGTGTCCAGACCCTGCTCACCCTCGTCCGCCACCTCCTCGCCCACACCCCGGAGCCCGCGCCCAGCCGTGGCGCCCACATGTGACTCCGCCCTACCGCTCACGGAGCCCCTATATGAGGTACGCCCACTGCGACGGAGCCCGGCCATGAGCTACGAGCCGCCCCGACCGGTCCGGGGTCTGCTGCTCACCCCCGAGGACAAAGAGGCTCCCGCCCGGGTCCACCGGCTGCGCCGACTCGGCCTGGCGGACCGGCCCGATCCCGCGCTCGACGCCTTCGCCGAGCATCTGGCCCAGCTCACCGGCGCGCCGTACGCCATGGTCAACTTCATCGGCGAGGACCGGCAGTTCTTCGCGGGACTGCGCGCCCCGGCCGTCGCGCCGGTCGTCCGGGAGGACGGCAGCAGAGCCGAACTCGGCCGGGTCCTGCCGCGCGACCACGGGTTCTGTCCCCATGTGGTGGTCCGCCGCAAGGCGCTGGTGCTGGAGGACGTCCGCGACTACCCGCGCTTCGCCGGCAACCCCGTCGTCGACGAGTACGCCATCCGGTCCTACCTCGGTGCCCCGCTCATCGACAGTTCCGGCATGGCGCTCGGCACCGTGTGCGCCGCCGACACAGCGCCCCGTGTCTGGGGCCGGGCGGGCCTGGAGACCATCAAGGCACTCGCCGCCGACCTCGTCGTACGCCTGGAACGCAGTGCGGAGGACGGCCTTCCCCTCTGAATCGAAGGACATCCCTCCGGCCGAAAGGCCACTCCTCCGGCACGACGGGCATCGTCCGGACGGGTGGGACGGGACGGGGCATGAAGGAAAGCTGAGGCGCCGGTTAAGAAAAGCTCGATGGACCACGGGCCGCGCATACGGCAGATTGCAGGGTGATTCCACCCCTCTGACCTGGTGCGGGCCGCTTCGGCATGCCCGCGGGCCGGGACCTCACCCACAGGAGCCGTACCGTTGAAGGCGCTGGTCAAGGAGAAGGCGGAGCCCGGGCTCTGGCTGACGGACGTCCCGGAGCCCGCGATCGGTCCCGGTGACGTACTCATCAAGGTCATGCGAACCGGTATCTGCGGCACCGACCTGCACATCCGGGCCTGGGACGGCTGGGCGCAGCAGGCGATCGGCACGCCGCTCGTGATCGGGCACGAGTTCGTCGGGCAGGTCGTCGAGGTCGGACGCGACGTGGCCGACATCCGCATCGGCGACCGGGTCAGCGGCGAGGGCCACCTGGTGTGCGGCAAGTGCCGCAACTGCCTGGCCGGCCGCCGCCACCTGTGCCGGGCCACCGTCGGCCTCGGCGTCGGCCGCGACGGAGCCTTCGCCGAGTACGTGGCGCTGCCCGCGTCCAACGTGTGGGTGCACCGCGTCCCCGTCGACCTCGACATCGCCGCGATCTTCGACCCGTTCGGCAACGCCGTGCACACCGCGCTGTCGTTCCCGCTCGTCGGCGAGGACGTCCTGATCACCGGCGCCGGACCGATCGGCCTGATGGCCGCCGCGGTGGCCCGGCACGCGGGCGCCCGCAACGTCGTCATCACCGACATCAGCGAGGAGCGCCTGGAACTGGCCCGCAAGATAGGAGCGAGCCTCGCCCTGAACGTCGCCGAGTCCACCATCGCCGACGGGCAGCGGGAGCTGGGGCTGCGCGAGGGCTTCGACATCGGCCTGGAGATGTCCGGCCGCCCCGAGGCCATGCGGGACATGATCGCGAACATGACGCACGGCGGCCGCATCGCGATGCTCGGCCTGCCGGCGCAGGAGTTCCCGGTCGACTGGGCCCGGATCGTCACCTCGATGATCACCGTCAAGGGCATCTACGGCCGGGAGATGTTCGAGACCTGGTACGCGATGTCGGTGCTGCTGGAGGGCGGCCTGGACCTCGCCCCGGTGATCACCGGCCGGTACGGCTACCGCGACTTCGAGGCGGCCTTCGCCGACGCGGCGAGCGGCAAGGGCGGCAAGGTCATCCTGGACTGGACCGCCTAGCTCGCGCGACGCGCAACCCCCTCACCCCGTCAGAACCTTCAGGAGCCCCCATGTTCGAAACCGTCCGCGACGACCTGCGCGCCACCCTGGACGAGATCCGCGCAGCCGGCCTGCACAAGCCCGAGCGGGTCATCGGCAGCCCGCAGTCCGCGACCGTGAACGTCACCGCGGGCGGCCGCCCCGGCGAGGTTCTCAACTTCTGCGCCAACAACTACCTCGGCCTGGCCGACCACCCCGAGGTGGTCGCCGCCGCGCACGAGGCCCTGGACCGCTGGGGCTACGGCATGGCCTCCGTCCGCTTCATCTGCGGCACCCAGGAGGTGCACAAGGAGCTGGAGGCGCGGCTGTCCGCCTTCCTCGGCCAGGAGGACACGATCCTCTACTCCTCCTGCTTCGACGCCAACGGCGGTGTCTTCGAGACCCTCCTCGGCGAGGAGGACGCGGTGATCTCCGACGCCCTCAACCACGCCTCCATCATCGACGGCATCCGCCTGTGCAAGGCCCGCCGCTTCCGCTACGCCAACCGTGACCTCGAGGACCTGGAGGCCAGGCTCAAGGAGGCGACCGAGGGCGGCGCGCGGCGCAAGCTGATCGTCACCGACGGCGTCTTCTCCATGGACGGCTACGTGGCCCCGCTCGACGAGATCTGCGACCTCGCCGACCGCTACGACGCCATGGTCATGGTCGACGACTCGCACGCCGTCGGCTTCGTGGGCCCCGGCGGCCGCGGCACCCCCGAGCTGCACGGCGTCATGGACCGCGTCGACATCATCACCGGCACCCTCGGCAAGGCCCTCGGCGGCGCCTCCGGCGGCTACGTCGCCGCCCGCGCCGAGATCGTCGCCCTGCTGCGCCAGCGCTCCCGCCCGTACCTGTTCTCCAACACGCTCGCCCCGGTGATCGCCGCGGCCTCCCTGAAGGTTCTGGACCTGCTGGAGTCCGCGGACGACCTGCGGGTGAGGCTCACCGAGAACACCGCGCTGTTCCGCCGCCGGATGACCGAGGAGGGCTTCGACGTCCTGCCCGGCGACCACGCCATCGCGCCCGTGATGATCGGCGACGCGGCGCAGGCGGCCCGGATGGCCGAACTGCTGCTGGAGCGCGGGGTCTACGTGATCGGCTTCTCCTACCCGGTCGTCCCGCAGGGGCAGGCCCGCATCCGCGTCCAGCTGTCCGCCGCGCACTCCACGGACGACGTGAACCGCGCGGTCGACGCGTTCGTCGCGGCCCGTACCGAGCTGGCGGCCTGACCGGGGCGGACACCCTGGGATAATCGGGGGCATGATCGAGGCACGGCGGCTCCACATCCTCCGTGCGGTGGCCGACCACCGCACGGTCACCGCGGCGGCCGCCGCGCTCTATCTGACCCCCTCGGCCGTCTCCCAGCAGCTGACGGCCCTGGAGCAGGAGACCGGCCACCGCCTGGTCGAGCGCGGCGCCAAGGGCGTACGGCTCACCCCGGCCGGCGAGATCCTGCTCAGCCACACCAACGCGGTCCTCGCCCAGCTGGAGCGGGCCGAGGCCGAGCTGGCCGCCTACGGCTCGGGCGAGGCGGGCACGGTCACCGTGGCCGCCTTCGCGACCGGCATCGCCCAGGTCGTCGCCCCGGCCGTGGCCCGCCTCGCGGTCCGGGCGCCCGGCATACGCATCCGCGTCCAGGACGCCGAGGGCGACGCGAGCCTGCCGATGGTCCTGGTCCGGCAGGTCGACGTGGCGGTCGCCGTCGAGTACCGGGGCGCCCCGTCCGCGGACGACCCCCGGCTCACCCACGTGCCGCTGTACGCCGAACCCTTCGACGCCGTCGTGCCGCTCGGGCACCGCCTCGCGGACGCCGCGGAGGTGCCCCTCGCCGAACTGGCCAAGGACTCGTGGATCGGCCCGTACCCGGGCAACCCCTGCCACGACGTGGTGGTCCTGGCCTGCGAGAGTGCCGGCTTCGAGCCGCGCATGGAACACTCCTCGGACGACTTCCGGGCCGTCGTCGCGCTCGCCGCGGCCGACGCGGGCGTGGCACTCGTGCCGCGTTCCGCCCTGCGCGGCATGGATCTCGCCGGTGTGGTCGTGCGCCCGGTCGACGGCGTGGCCCCGACCCGCCGGGTGTTCGCCGCCGTACGCCGGGGAGCCGAGGCGCACCCGCTGATCCTGCCGGTGCTCGAGGCACTGGGCGAGGCGGCACAGGCCTGAGTCCGCGTGCCCCGGCGCTCCCGCCGGCGGCCGGCGACCTGCGGCGAACCGCGTCCGATCGTCCGGCACTTCGGGCGGTCTGCCGCCCGGCCGGGGTGGCTGTCGGTGGCAGGAGCTACGGTGCGTGGCATGCCGGATGCCGAAGACGTACGCCGTATCGCTCTGTCCCTGCCGGAGACCACGGAGAAGGTCGCCTGGAGCATGCCCACGTTCCGGGTGGCCGGGAAGATGTTCGCGACCCTGCCCGAGCAGGAGACCTCGATCGCCGTGCGCTGCCCCAAGGAGGAGCGCGACGAACTGGTGCTGGCCGAGCCCGGCAAGTTCTGGATCGCCGGTCACGAGGCCCAGTTCGCCTGGGTCAGGGCGCGACTCGCCGCGCTGGAGGACGCGGCCGAGCTGCGGGACATCCTCACCGACTCCTGGCGCCAGGCGGCCCCGCCCCGACTGCTCGACGCGCACCCCGAGTTGGGGATGCCGCCCGCGGACTGAAAATGCCGCGTGGACGCGGTCCGGGCGTGGCATGATCCCGCGGCGGAAGCGGTGCGGGGACGCCGCCGGCACGGGGAGGGGAGTACCCGGAGATGAGCGGAACGGACGCACGCCGCGACGTCGCCGCACGGGGCACACGCGGAGCCGAGGCGGCCGTCCCGGCCGTCTGGTCGCGGGACTTCGCGCTGTTCTTCGTGGCCCGGGCCGTCGCCCGGCTCGGCGACACCATGCTGCCCGTGGCCCTCGCCGCCGGCCTGCTGGAGCACGGGTACGGCGCGGGCGCGGTCGGCCTCGCCATGGCCTCGACGGCCGCCGCGTTCGCCGGACTCGTCGTCTTCGGCGGGGTCATCGCGGACCGGTTCAGCACCCGCAGGCTGATGATCGGCGCCGACCTCGTCCGGCTCGGCACCCAGTCCCTCGCCGCGGGCCTCTTCTTCACCGGGCACGTGGTGCTGTGGCAGTTGTGCGCGATCGGCGTCGCCAACGGCGTGGCGGGCGCCGTCTTCCAGCCGGGCGTCGCCAGTACGGTGCCCCGTCTGGCCACCGACATCCAGGGCGCGAACGGCGCGATCCGCATCGCCGAGTCCGCCGCCCAGCTCGCCGGCCCCGCTGTCGCCGGTGTCCTGGTCGGCCTCGCCTCGCCCGGCGGCGTGTTCGCCGGGCACGCCGCCACCTACGCGATCAGCGCCCTGTGCCTGCTGCTGCTCCGGCTGCCTCCCCTGCCGGCGGGTGCCCTCGCCGCCACCGGCCGGGGCATGCGCGCCTTCCGCGGCGACCTCGTCCAGGGCTGGCGCGAGTTCCGTTCGCGCACCTGGCTGTGGGGCGTGATCGCCGTGTGGTGCCTGTACATGGTCGCCGTATGGGGGCCGACCGTGCCGCTGGTGGCCACCGAGATCGTCCGGCATCACGGAGCGGGCGCCTACGGCCTGGTCAACTCGGCCCTCGGCGCGGGCACCGTCGTCGGCGGCCTGCTCGCCCTCCGGCTGCGCCCGCGCCGCATGCTCCGGGCGGGCGCGCTCTCCCTGTTCGCCTTCTTCGGCTTCCCGGCGGCCGTCGGCGCGGGCCTCGGCGTGCCGGCCATGGCGGCGGGAGCGGCCGTGGCCGGTGCCGGGCTGTCGTTCTGGGGCGTGATGTGGGCGACCAGCGTGCAGACCCAGGTCCCGGCCGACGTCCTCAACCGCATCCACGCCTACGACGTCGCGGGCTCCCTCGCGATGATGCCGGTGGGCCAGGCCCTCGCGGGCCCGGCGGCCGGCGTACTGGGCGCCGGCCACGTCCTGCTGGTGTCCGCCGCGACGAGTCTGGCGGTGGCCGCGGCCCTGCTCGCGGTGCCGGCGGTACGCGGCCTGGTCCGGGCCGACGCGAGTGCCCCCGCCGTACGGGCGCCCTAGGTCCGGTCTGACAATTCGCGTCGCGTCGCCCGAAGGGCGGCCGCGCGGCAGACGCGCATTGTCAGACAGGACCTGGCCCCGGCTCACACCGCCGTCGTCACCCGGCGCCCCGCGCCCACGAAACGGCCGATCCGCTCGCGCAGGCCCTGCGCGTCCAGCCCGTGCGCGGCCACGTGCTCCTCGACGGTCCCGTACCGGCGCAGCTCGCGGCGGCCGACGCCGAGGCCCAGCACCCGGTGCGGGACGTCCGCCAGTGCCTCGCTCACCGCGCGCGTCGACGTCCCCGCGAGGTACGGCTCGACCAGGACGACGTCGGTGCCGGTCGCCTGCGTCGCCCGGCGCAGCCCCGCCGCGTCGAAGGGCCGTACGGTCGTCGCGTACAGGACGGTCACGTCCATCCCCTCCGTGGCCGCGAGGACGGCGTCGAGCATCGGACCGACCGCGAGGACCACGCCCGAGCGACCCTCGCGGACCGTCACCAAGTGTTCGCCGTCGGTCGCCCGGCCCCGCCGGTTGGACAGCACGGACAGGCGCACGTACACCTTGTCGTCACCGGCGGCGACCGCGTGGCGCAGCAGTGTCTCGGCCTCGTCGGGATGCCCGGGGACGTGCACGGTCCAGCCGTCCAGGGTGTCGAGGAGGGCCACGTCGCCCGGGGACATGTGGGTGTAGCCGCCGGCCGGCCAGTCGAAGGAGGCGGCCGCGCTCACCAGCACCGCCCCGGCGTCCTGGTGCCCCAGGTCCAGCTTGACCTGCTCGAACGGCCGTTCCACGAGGAAACTGGCGAAGGTGTGCACCACCGGCCGCAGCCCGGTGAGCGCCAGCCCCGCCGCGGCCCCGACCAGGAGCTGCTCGCGGATGCCGACGTTGATCACCCGCTCGGGGTGGCGGCGCATGGCTTCCCGGAATCCGTCCAGGCCGATCTCGGCGAGGACGACCGCGACCCGCGGATCCTCGTCCAGCAGCCGGGAGACGACGGGGGCCAGACGGTCACGCATGGTGTCCATGAAGGGGTGCCCTTTCCGGAGAGCGGGGGAGGATCAGAGGTTCTTCGGCTCGACGCGGGCCACGACCACGTGCGGCCGTCCCGGGTGCGAGGCCGTGAAGGCGGCGTACAGGGCCTCGTGGTCGCGCCCGTCGACGGTCACCGCGGACCAGCCGGCGGCCTCGAACCGGGCGGCGATCCCACCGGGCAGCGCGTGGGTCGCGGAGGAGTTGTCGACCACCACGGTGTGCAGCCGGTCCAGTCCCGCGGGTCCGGCGAAGGCGATCGCCTCGTGATTGCTGCCCTCGTCCAGTTCGGCGTCCCCGATCAGCACCCAGACCGCCGGATCGTGCAGGCCCTGTGCCCGCAGTCCCAGCGCGGTGCCGACGGCGATCGGCAGCCCGTGCCCGAGCGAGCCGCTGGCGATCTCCGCGCCCGGTACCAGTACGCGGTCCGGATGATGCCCGAGCGGGGAGTCGTACGAGCCGAACCCGGGCAGCCAGGCGACGGGCACGAAGCCCTTCGCGGCGAGCACGGCGTAGTACGCCATGGGCCCGTGCCCCTTGCTCAGCAGGAACCGGTCCCGGCCCGGATCGCCCGGCAGCCCGGGATCGACCCGGAGCACCCGGTCGTAGAGCACCCACAGCACGTCCAGCGTGGAGGTGGCCGCGGGGCCGTGTTTCTCGTCGCCGGTCATCAGGCCCATCAGTGCCGAAAGGTCGTCGTAGCGGTATGCGCGGCGTTCGTCCGCTGTGGTCGTCATGCGGTCGATCGTGCAACCTCGACCAAGGTTGAGGTCAACCTCGGAAGAAGGGCGCGATCACCGATCCGAGTGCGGTATGGTTTCCCTGCGCGTTTCGACCGGGGAAATCCCAGGTCAAACGGCACCGGGACGTGGCGCAGCTTGGTAGCGCACTTGACTGGGGGTCAAGGGGTCGCAGGTTCAAATCCTGTCGTCCCGACTTTACGAAGTCGCAGGTCAGGGGCCGCTTCAGAGGATATCTGAAGCGGCCCCTTGATCATTCTTGGGGACCGCCTGGGGACCAGTGATAGTGAAGGGGCTGTGGCGCACCTTGACCCGATCAAGGTGCGCTGCGTGGAGGCTTCGAGCGGGGAGGGCGACGCCGGCGCGTAGTTCGCGCAGGTCCGGGACGGGATGTGGTGGTAGAGGGTTGCCGGGGTCGGGCAGGAGGTCGCGGGCGGCGCGGATCGGCACCGCCGTGATCGAGGACGCCTACGGGCGTGCCAGCCCGTGACGGTCGGCCCAGTCGTTGATCGCCGAGGCCAGCTCCTCGGGGCGGTCCTCCGGGGAGTGGTGGCCGGCCAGGCCGTGGCGGGAGACCTCCAGGCACGCGATGTTCTCCTCGCACCAGGCCACGGTCCCCTGGTCGGTCATCGAGCCCGGTCCCGGCTCGAACGCGGCGAGCAGTTTGGGGACTTCGGGGCTGGCGGCCAGCCAGGCGTCGTACCGCTCGATGCGGGCCACGACGTCGGCGGGCTCGGCGTCCAGCGGCATCATGCGCGTCCACGCCAGTACCGGGCGGCGGCTGTGCGGGGTCGGGAAGGGGCGGCGGTAGACCTCCAGGTCGGCAGGGTCGAGCGGGGTGGCGAGTGTGTCCGGGAGCCCCTCGATGAACAGCGACTTCTCCAGGATCATCTCCTCGCCTACCCCGGGGGTGCGTAGGAGAGCGAACAACTTCCGCCCGGCTTCCGGGAATTCGTCGCCGGTCAGCGGCTTGATGATGGTCTCCGTGAAGGCGAGGCCGCGGACGGTGCCCGGGAGGCGGGCGGCGCGGTCGAAAGCGAGCGCGCCGCCCCAGTCATGGCCGACGAGGACGGCGTCGGTAAGGCCGAGGGCGTCGAACCACGCGTCGAGGTAGCGGGCGTGGTCTTCGAAGGAGTAGGCGAGGTCGGGCTTGCCGGAGTCACCCATGCCGATGAGGTCGGGGGCCAGAAGGCGGCGGCCGGGCGCGGCCACCCCAGGCAGGACGTTCCGCCACAGGTGGGAGGAGGTGGGGTTGCCGTGAAGGAAGACGAAGGGCAGCCCGTCGGGGTCGCCGGACTCGCGGTAGTAGAGGGTGGAATCGAGGACGGGGAGGGTGGGCATGGCGGTGTCACTCCGCTTTCGATACCGGGGATTCAGAGGTTGAGGTTCAGGACGCGGTCGACGGCGATCTCGACGACGACCAGGTCCAGCGGGGTGGGCGGGTCCGCGCGGTAGCGGACGGTGTAGCGGCGGACCGCCTCGGCCAGGGGAGCGGGGGCATGGGTGACGGCGGCCCGGCCTTCGAGTGTGATCCAGCGGCAGCCGTCCGCCTGACAGAGCGCTACACGGGCCGCCGGCCCGGCCGCCTTCACGTTCCGGGCCTTGCGGGCCCCCGCCCGGGTGGTCACCCGGGCCAGCCCGGCGGCCGCGTCGAAGGTGAAGCGGACGGGGGTGACGTGCGGAGTGCCGTCGGGACGGAAGGTGGTGAGGGTGGCCGTGTGCGGGAGAGTGAGGAACGCTCGTGCGACGGACGAAAGTTGGAAGGTGGGGCGGCTCACTTCTTCTTCACGCCCTCGTTCCAGATCAGCTTGGCGATGTTCGGCTTCACGGCCGTGGTGATGACGCCCATGGCCGTGCGGACGTACCGCCGCTCCGTCATTTCGCGCAGCATGCTCGCGGCGAGGTCGGCACGGGCGGTGAAGACGCCGTCGGCGCTGGTCTCGGCAGTGTGGTAGTCCGTGACGACGGGGTGCTCGAACAGGCCCGAAGGCCGGACGATGGTCCAGTCGAGGCCCGTCTGACGGATCACGGCCTCCATACGGCGCATGTCCTCGTGGAGGGTACGGCCGAGACGTCGGTTCACCAGCGGGTCGAGCACATGGTTGAAGAAATACGCGCCGGTAGGGCGCCAGTTCGGGTCGGCGATGCTGGAGCTGACGGCGAGCAGCCGCTTGATGCCGTGGCGAACCATGGCCCCGGTGATGACGGTGGCGCTCGCGGAGTACGTGGTGATGGTCCCCTTGCTGAAGCGCGCGCCCAGGGCGGAGAGGACGGCGTCCGTGCCGTCGATCGCGGCGTCGGCAGCCGCCGGGTCGGTGGCGTCGGCGACGGCCACGGCAAGGCCGGGCCGCGCGGACAGGGAGCCGGGTCTGCGGGTCACGGCGACGACCTCGTGGCCGGCGGCCAGGGCCTGTTCGACGAGGCGGCGGCCGGTCGGTCCGGTGGCGCCGAAGACTGCGATACGCACGGTGTCGGGTCATCCCTTCGTGTGGCAGCAGGAACGCCCTTGACTGTGCTGCTCACCCAACGCAGGCTCAATGCTGATGAATAACGCCGTCCCTGCCCCCGCCCGCACCCGAGGCCGCCCCCGCGGCAACCCGCCGACCCGTGAGTCGATCGTCTCGGCGGCCCGTTCGCTGTTCCTTGAGCACGGCTACCGGAGCACCACCCTGCGCGCGGTGGCGGGGGCCGTCGGAGTCGACCCGGCGCTGATCGCGTACCACTTCGGCTCGAAAAAGGGCCTGTTCGCGGACGTGATGCAGTTCCAGTGCGCCAACGCGCTGGCGAGGGACGAGGTCCTCGGCGGTGACCCGGCCACCCTCCCCGACCGCCTGATCGACGCGGTGACCGACCTGTGGGAGGACGCCGACTTCCGGCAGCTCACCATCCAGGGCGACGAAGCCGCCGAGGTGATCCGCGAATACCTGGAACGCGAGCTGCTGGCCCGGCTTGTTGAATTTCTCGGCGGCCGGGACGCGACCGCTCGTGCCACGGCCGTGGTGACGATCCTCGGCGGCCTCATCTACACCCGCTACCTCAACCCCCTCCCCACCCCCGCCGCCCTCACCCCGTCCGAGATCCGTCACAGCCTGACCCCGGCGCTGCGCGCGGTACTGGCCCCGAGGCTACGGGCCGCGGCGCCCGCCACTGCCGGCCGTCGGGGCTCGCCGACCTCGGGCGGAGGCGCCGTCCGCCGGGGCGGCTTCACAGGCCGTAACAGCTATGTCACCGCCGAGAAGCAACAGGCCGACGAGGAAGCAGGGGCAGAGAACCACTGAGCCAGGCTCTGGTTACCGCCCTCGTCCACGGCCTCGATGCTCTCCTCGCTCTCGGCCGAGGCCCGGACCGCATCCCGGCCTGAGGAGCGTGCGACGCATCCGGTGACCTGGCTGTGCACGCCGGAGAACCTTGCTCGGTTCGCCGCCTTCACACGCGAGGCCGATGTCCGCCGCCGGGCCATTCGCGAACAGCAGCCGGAGCAGCCCACCGACGCTCCCGTCCTCCTCCTCGGCCGGCAGCGGCCGGCCCGCCGGCACCCGGCCGGAGCGGGCCCGGGCCGCCGGCGGTCTCAGAAGGTGACGCCCACGTGCGCGAGGGCCTGCTTCAGCAGGGCTCCGTGCCCGCCGGGCATCTCGCTCTGCACGGCGAGCGAGGCGGCGTCCTGCGGGCTGAACCAGACCAGGTCCAGCGCGTCCTGCCGGGGGCGGCAGTCGCCGGTGACCGGCACGACGTAGGCCAGGGAGACGGCGTGCTGGCGGGGATCGTGGTACGGCGTGATGCCCGCGGTGGGGAAGTACTCGGCGACCGTGAAGGGCTGCAGGGAGGCGGGGACGTGGGGCAGGGCCACCGGGCCGAGGTCCTTCTCCAGGTGCCGCAGCAGCGCGTCACGGACCCGCTCGTGGTGCAGGACGCGGCCGGAGACCAGGGTCCGGCTGACCGTGCCGTCGGGGCCGATGCGCAACAGCAGCCCGATGCTGGTGACTTCGCCGCTGTCGTCGACGCGCACGGGCACGGCCTCGACGTACAGGATCGGCATCCGGGCCCTGGCCATCTCCAGCTCGTCCGTGGTCAGCCAGCCGGGCGTGGTCTCGGTCATGTCAGACATTGCTTGATCATACTTTCCGGGTCGGGCGCCCGCTGGATGCGCGGGCCGGTTCGGACAGGGGCGGTCCATACAGTCGGCGGGCGTTGTCGCGGCCCGTCCACGTGGCGATCCGTAAAGCGTCGGGCAGGCTCAACTCGTCGGCGTCCACCCGGGCCTGGAGCAGATCGGCGAGCCCCTGCCGGAAGGACAGCGCGCCCAGGTGGTGGAACTCGGCCACACCGTAGGCGTCGGAGCTGTACAGCAGTTTGCGGAACGGCGTGATCTCCAGCGCCTCCTCCAGTACCGCCCGGCAGCGGGCCGGCCCGGTGTAGTGCAGGGCCAGACCGACGTCCAGGTACACCTGCCGGAACACCGTGGCCAGGTAGGCGGCCTGGCGGTGGTAGGGCCAGCAGTGCAGCAGCAGGACCGGGATCGTGCCGGACGTCAGGTGCAGCCAGTCGGTGAGCAGGGCCGGGTCCGCGCGGTGCAGCCGTAGGTCGGCGTCGCCGAAGCCGGTGTGCAGCTGGAGCGGCAGACCCAGGTCGACGGCGGTCCACAGCACGTGCCGTACCAGCACCGGGTCCGCGAGCCGGCCGCCGTGTGCGAGCCAGCGGGCGGCGGCCGCGGTCACCTCGGCGTCCATGGGGCGCGCCGGATCCAGGGCGAAGCCGGTGCGGTAGGCGGCCACCGACTTCACCGCCACCACGTCCGGCCGGCGTACGGCCTCCTGCGCGGCCCCACGGAAGGCGTCCGCGTACGCGTCCGCCTCGACCCCCCGGGCGGCCACCGCCTCGGCGAGCTGCTCCAGCCGTACCACCTCGTAGGCGGCGGCCCCGGCCGCGCGGGCCAGCTCGGCGGGGCCGGTCACCGGGTGCGGGGCGTAGCCGGTGTCCACGCAGAACGCCTCCGCCCCGGACGCCGTCAGGAAGCGGCGGTTGACCTCCTGCCAGCCGAGTGCCGTACGGCGAGCCAGGTAGTCGTCCGGCGGCGCGTGCCGGGGGAGGTCCAGCAGGGGTGCGCAGTGGCGGCGCACGGCCACGCCGACGGGGCTGTCGAACGGCGACACGCCGGGCCACGCCTCGCCCTCGGTGATGAGGGACTCGAACGAGCCGGGAGCGAGGTCGGCCGTCACGGCGCCGTGGCAGTGGTGGTCCACCAGCGGCAGCGCGTCGAGCGCCTCGTGGACCGGTCCCGATGCGGTGGCCATCGCTCAGTACTTCCAGCGGTAGGCCGCCGCCACCCGGTCGTCGTCGAGACCGGCCACCGCCGCCGCCTCGCCGAGGCGTACGGCGATCACGGCGTCCGCGAGGACCGGGCCGAGCGCGTCGCGCAGCACCCGGTCCGTGCGGAACTCCGCCACGGCCTGCGGCAACGACTCCGGCAGCCGCCGCACGCCGAGGGCCGCCGCCTCGTCCATGCCGTAGCGTGCGGGATCGCCGGTGATCTCCTCCGGGAGGGAGCGGGCCGCGGCCAGGCCGTCGAGACCCGCGGCGATCACGCAGCCGAGGGCCAGATAGGGGTTGGCGGCCAGGTCGACCGGTTTGACCTCCAGGTTCGCCTCCTGCTCCCGGCGGCCCGCTGTGCCCGTGACCACACGAAGCGCCGCCTCGCGTGTCTCACGGCCCCATGCGGTGAACACCCCGGCCCACCGGGAGGGCCTGAGCCTGAGGTAGCTGGCCGGGCTGGGGGCGGTGACCGCCGTCAGCGCCGGGAGGTGGGCGAGCACCCCGGCCGCGAACGACTCGGCCTCGCTCGTCATGCCGTACCGCGACGCGCCGCCCGCGTGCAGGTTCCGCCCGTCGCGCCAGCAGGACAGGTGCAGGTGGCCGCCGTTGCCGACGCCCTCGGCGGAGACCACGGGCGCGAACGACACCCTCAGGCCGTGCCGCTGCGCCACCGCCCGGACGGTCTGGCGCACCAGCACGCTGCGGTCGGCCGCCGCCACCGGGTCCAGTGCACCCACCGACACCTCGAACTGCCCCTCCGCGTACTCGGGATGCAGCTGGTCGACGTCCACGCCCTGAGCGGCGAACGCGGCCAGCAGGTCGGCGGTGTAGTCGCTCAGCTCGACCTGCCGGATCGCCCCGTACGCCGGACCGGAGACCGCCGGCAGGAACTCCCCGGCGGGCGCCGAGCCCAGCCCGACCGCCCACTCGATCTCCAGGGCCGCCTTGAAGGTCAGCCCGTGCCGCTCGGCGGCGCCGGTGACGATCCGGCGCAGGAACGTCCGGGAGCAGCCGGGGTGCCGGTCGCCCTCCTGGGTGATCCGGTCCACCGGCGCCCACGCCCAGCCGGGCTGCCCGGCCAGCGGCACCAGCTGATCGAGGTCCGGGTAGAGCCTGAGGTCGCCGTCCGGGGAGCCGAGGACGTCGGTGGTGACGATGGAGTCGTCGGCCAGGAAGGTGTCGAACACCGGGGACATGCCGACCCCCCACGCCACGGCGGTCTCCAGGCGTGCGGTCGGGATCGTCTTCACCCGGCCGACGCCCGCGGTGTCGACGTAACCGAGCACGATGCCGCGTACGTCCTTCGCGCTCAGCTCGGCGGTGAGCGCGGCGGCCCGGCGCACGTCGCCGGGCCGCCCGCCCGGCACGGGGTCGGTCGAAGTCGTCAAAGGTCCTCCTCGGCGGCTCGGCGGGTCAGCGTTTCACGGCCACCGCGCCGTACTGCGGCACCGCGGCGGCGGTGGCCGACTCCGGGCGCCACTGCGAGCACGGCACCAGACCGGGCTCCAGCGGGTCGAGGCCGTCGAGGAACCCGGCGATCTCCTCCCGGGAGCGGGCGGTGATCGGCGGGGTCGCGTTGGCGTTCCAGAACTCCATCGCGGCGATGTTGCCCTCGCCGCCCACATCGGCGTCGTAGGTCGGGTGGGTGAGCACCAGGTGGCTGCCGGAGGGGACCGCCGCCATCAGCCGCCGCACGACGTCCCGGGCCTCGCCGGTGTCCGGCACGAAGTTCAGGATGCCCAGCAGCAGCACCGCGACCGGCCGGCCGAGGTCCAGGGCCTCGCCGGCCCGCTGCACGATGAGGTCGGGGTCGCGCACGTCGGCGTCGATGTAGTCCGTGACGCCCTCGGGGGAGCCGGTGAGCAGCGAGCGGGCGTGCACGAGGACGATCGGGTCGTTGTCCACGTACACGATCCGCGACTCGGGGGCGATCCGCTGCGCGATCTCGTGGGTGTTCTGCGCCGTCGGCAGGCCGGTGCCGACGTCCAGGAACTGCCTGATCCCGCGCTCGCGGGCCAGGAAGGCGACCGCCCGGGCCAGGAACTCGCGGTCCGCCCGGGCCACCGCCCGGATCACCGGGAACATCCCCGCGACGTGCTCGCCGACCCGCTGGTCGACCTCGTAGTGGTCCTTGCCGCCGATCCAGTAGTTCCACACCCGTGCGTTGTGTGCCACGGAGGTGTTGAGCTTCGCCGGTCCGGCCGTCTCAGGCTGCCCTTCGGTCACGTCGCCGTCCTTCTCACGTGCGGTGTTCCGCCGTCATTGTGCCGCCCGCCGATCGCGCTGTCCGGGAAACGTGCACCGTGGGCGGTTCGGGGTGCCTTCGGGACGTTCCGGCCCATGAGGAACACTGGACGCCGACCCCACCGCGACCGGAAGCAGGACATGCACGCCACGCCCCCTCCCACGGACATCCCCGGAGTGCCCGCCGGCCCCGCCGACATCCGCCTCGTCGTCACCGACATGGACGGCACCCTGCTCGACGACGCCAAGCGCATTCCCGACGGGCTCTGGCCGATGCTCGCCGAGCTGCGCCGGCGCGGGGTGCTGTTCAGCCCGGCGAGCGGCCGCCAGTACGCGACGCTGGCCCGGCAGTTCGCGGACGTCGCCGAGGGCATGGTGTTCATCGCGGAGAACGGCACGTACGTGGTGCGCGACGGGGTGGAGCTGAGCGCCGACCCGCTGGAGGGAGCCGTCGCGGCCCGGATCGTGCGGACGGTACGGCGGCTGGTCGCGGACGGGGTGGACGCCGGTGCCGTCGTGTGCGGCAAGCGGGCGGCGTACGTCGAGCGCACCGACGAGCCGTTCCTGGCCGAGGTGCGCAAGTACTACGTCGAGCACCGGATCGTGCCGGACGTCACCGCCGTCGAGGACGAGGTGATCAAGGTCGCGCTCTTCGACTTCGGATCAGCCGAGCACTCCGTCGCCCCGGCGCTCGCGGAGTTCGCCGGCACCCACCAGGTCGTCGTCTCCGGCGAGCACTGGGTCGACGTCATGAACCGCACCGCGAACAAGGGCACCGCGCTGCGCGGTCTGCAGCGCGCGCTCGGCATCACGCCCGCGCAGACGATGGTCTTCGGCGACTACCTGAACGACCTGGAGATGCTCGACGCCGCCGAGTGGTCCTTCGCGATGGCGGGCGCCCACCCCGAGGTCGTCCGCCGGGCCCGGCACATGGCCCCGTCCAACAACGACGCCGGGGTGCTGCGGACCATCGCCCACGTGCTCGGCCTGTAAGGCGGGTGGCCCGCCCGGGGGTGGCCCGCCCGGGGGTGGCCCGCCCGGGGGTGGCCCGCCCGGGGGTGGCCGGCCGGCCGGTGGCCGGCCCGCGTGGGTCCGGGCCGGCCGAGGGGCGTGGTCGAGCAGGGCGAGGAGGGAGAGGGCCACCGGGCGGTCGAGGTCCGGGACGCCCGCGGCGCGATCCGGGATGGTGCGCGGATCGCGGGCGTCGGCCCGCACGTACTGCGTCACGCCCGCCGCAGAGCCGCGCGGCGGCGCGGCTACGGCTTGAGCGGGTCGTGGCCGAGGGTCATCAGCCGGTGCCGGCGGCGGGTGTCCTCCGGCGTGGCCTCGGGCTCCGGCTCGTTCTCCAGGTCCGCGAGGGCGTCGACGGTGTCGACGACCCGGTACATCACCCGGATGTCGGCGTCCGTGAGGTCCGTACGGCGCTTCTGGAGGATCGCGAGGACATGCCGGCCGGTCGGCGTGCCGGCTTCTTCGGGCAGCGGCTCCGCCTCGTCGTCGGCGTCCCGCACCCGGAGCCAGGCCGCCAGTTCGGCGGAGGTCATGTTCACCACGCGGTGGAAGTCCTCCCACAGCGTGTCGAGTTCGAGGGCGTCGGCCATGGAGTGCCCCTTCCGTACGGGGTGGATGTGCTAACCGGCGGCGTTCTCGCGCGGTTGGTTCTCGGCCTCGAACATCCAGCGCTGCTTCTCCAGGTCGGCCGTGATGGAGATGAACAGGTCCTGGGTGACCGGGTCCGCCTTCTCCGTCGCCTCGATCCGCTCGCGCAGCCGGCCGACGGCCGTCTCCAGCGCCGACACCATCAGCTCCACCACCTCCGTGTCGCGCAGCCAGCCGTCCTTGGTACCGGGCAGGGCGAAGGCGGCGGCGATGGTCTCCGGGCGTCCGTCGGGCGGCACGCCGAGCGCGGCGGCGCGTTCGGCGACCGTGTCGGAGTGGGTGCGCGCCGTGTCGACCACCTCGTCCAGCTGGAGGTGGATCGACCGGAAGCGCGGGCCCACGATGTTCCAGTGCGCCTGCTTCCCGACCAGTGACAGTCCGAGCAGATCGATCAGGGTGTCCTGCAGGGCGGTCCCGGTGACACCGAGCGCCTCCGCGGGCAGCGTGCTCTTGATCACGGACATGGTGGGGATGTCCCCTTTCCTGGATTCGTCGGTATCCGTGGTTGCGTCCGTGAGGGCGGGTGCCCCGCGGCCGGAGCGGCCAAACAGGCCTGCTCAGCGGGGCAGTGACGCGTCCAGGAAGCGGATCACCTCGGCGTGGACCCGATCCCGGTCCGTCTCGTGGAACACCTCGTGCCGGGCTCCCGCGAAGATCCGCTCGGTCAGCCGGCCCCCGCCGAGGCGCTCCACCCCGACCCGGCTGCCGGCCGGCGGCACCAGCCGGTCGTCGTCCCCGTGCAGCCACAGCACCGGCAGCCGGCCCACGTCACCGCCCCGGTCGACGGCCTCCAGGGTCCGTACGAACGCCTGGAGCGTCGGCCGCTTCATCGGCCCGTGCCAGACCAGCGGGTCGGCGGCGTAGGCGGCGCCCACCGCCGGGTCCCGGGAGAGCGCGGACGGGCTGATCGGGGTGTCCGGGATCTCGTCCAGTGCCAGCAGCCGGCGCGGCAGCTCCCAGGCGCCGATCACCGGCCCGGAAAGGACCAGCGCGCTCAGCTCCGCGCCGTACCGCTGGGCGTAGCGGGCCGCGATCAGGCCCCCCATGGAGTGGCCGACGAGCACGAGCGGCAGGCCGGGGTGCGCGGCCCGGGCCAGGTCCGCCGCCGTGTGCACATCGGTGACCACGTCCTCGAAGTCCTCGATCAGCACCCGCTCCCCGGCCGACCTCCCGTGCCCCATGTGGTCGGGTGCGTAGACCGCCGCCCCGTGCCCGGTGAGCACACCGGCGAGCTCCTCGTACCGGTCCGCGTGCTCGCCGTAGCCGTGCACGAGGAGAGCCAGGTGGCGGGGGGACGGGTGCGGCCATTCGCGGACGGCGATCGCGCCGCGGGTGCCCTCGACGACGTGCTCGCGGACGTGGTGCATGTCTCCTCCGGCTGCCTCGGTGAAGGTGGGTGAGGATCTTCCCAGTGAGCCGGGCGGAGGTCTATAGTCCAAAACTAGCAGTGCTAATTAACGGGGGGTCGCGACGGACCGCGGCCCCGGCTGATCACAGCCGGAGGGTCACGGCCCGGACCGCGGCCCCGGCTGATCCACAGCGTCGTAGGTCAGGAGTCCCAGTCGTGCGTCCCGTCCACTTCGCGGCCGCCCGCCGCACCCCCATCGGCAAGCTGCGCGGAGCCCTGTCCGCGATCCGGCCCGACGATCTGGCGGCGACCGTGATCCGCCGGCTGGTGGCCGGCGTGCCCGCGCTCGACCCCGCCCGCATCGACGACGTCTACTGGGGCGCGGCCAACCAGGCGGGCGAGGACAACCGCAATGTCGCCCGGATGGCCGCCCTGCTCGCGGGGCTCCCCGAGACCGTGCCCGGCGCC
The DNA here is from genome assembly GCF_040426375.1 of Streptomyces sp. NPDC096012. NCBI lineage: Bacteria > Bacillati > Actinomycetota > Actinomycetes > Kitasatosporales > Streptomycetaceae > Streptomyces > Streptomyces sp. NPDC096012. The sequence continues at coordinate 22,997 of NZ_JBEOTD010000048.1, read as the reverse complement.
ACCGTCAACCGGCTGTGCGCCTCCGGTCTGGAAGCGGTGACAACCGCCGCCCGGACGATCGCCGCGGGCGAGGCCGACGTGGTCATCGCGGGCGGCTCGGAGTCGATGAGCCGCGCGCCCTTCGTGCTGCCCCGCCCCGACGAGGCCCTGCCGCACCGGATCGAGACCCACGACACCCGGCTCGGCTGGCGCCTGGTCAACCCGGCCATGAAGGACCTGCACGGCCTGCTGGCCATGGGCGAGACCGCCGAGGAGGTCGCCGAACGGTACGGCATCTCCCGCGAGCGCCAGGACGAGTTCGCGCTGCGCAGCCACCGGCTGGCCGCGGCCGCCCGCAAGGACGGCCACTTCGACGACGAGCTGCTGCCCGTCGAGCGCCCGGACGGCATCGTGGTCGACCGGGACGAGTGCGTCCGCGAGGACACCTCGCCGGAGAAGCTGTCCCGGCTGAAGCCGGTCTTCCGCGCGGGCGGCACGGTCACGGCGGGCAACGCCTCGCCGATGAACGACGGGGCGGCCGGCCTGCTGCTGGTCAGCGAGGAGGCCCTGGAGGAGCTGGGACTCCAGTCCCTCGGCCGCTACGTCGCCGGCGCCTCCGCCGGGGTCCACCCCGACGTGATGGGCATCGGCCCCGTCCCCGCCACCCGCAAGGCCCTCACCCGGGCCGGCTGGCGGATCGAGGACCTGCAGGAGGCCGAGTTCAACGAGGCGTTCGCCGCACAGGCACTCGCGTGCGTCGACCAGTTGGGCATCGACCCCGACCTGGTGAACCCCAGCGGAGGCGCCATCGCCCTCGGTCACCCGCTCGGCTGCTCCGGCGCCCGCATCCTGACCACGCTGCTGCACCGGATGCGGCGCACGGGCGCGGCACGCGGGCTGGCGACGATGTGCGTGGGTGTCGGCCAGGGCAGCGCGGTGCTGGTCGAAAGGGACTAGCGATCCGCCGACGGGGCCTCCCGTCAGGGGGATAGGGGCCTGGCGATCGCTCAACGGGGCTTCCCGCCTGGGGGTGGGGAGCAGCGATCGCCCGGCAGGCCCGCCGGGGGGTGCGGAGCAGCGGTCCCCTGGCAGGCCCCCAGGGGGTGGAGACCAGCGATCCGCCGGCAGGCCCCCCGGGAGGGGGACCAGCGATCCGCCAACGGGGTTTCCCCGCCCCGGAGGCAGGGGCAGCGAGCCGCCAACGGGGTTTCCCCGCCCCGGAGGCAGGGGCAGCGAGCCGCCAACGGGGTTTCCCGTCAAGGGCGTAGGGGCCGGTGATCTGCCCACAAGGGCTCCCCGCAAGGGGATTCGGTACACGAGCCGCAGCAAGGAAACGGAGCACCACTCCATGGCAACCCTGTCCGTCGCCGCCATCCTCGCCGAGAACGCCCGGCGCCGTCCCGAGAAGACGGCTCTCGTGGAAGGCTGTCTGCGCCTCAGTTTCGCGGAGGTGTGGCGCAAGGCGCTGGAACAGGCGGGCGCGCTCGCCGGCCTCGGCGTGGGACCGGGGGACCGGGTGGCGCTGATGGCCCCCAACACCGCCGAGTTCCCGGTCGCCTATTACGCGATCGCCGCGGCCGGCGCCGTCGTGGTCCCCGTGCACCTGCTGCTGTCGGCCGGGGAGGTCGAGCACGTCCTGCGCGACAGCGGCGCCACGCTGCTGCTCGTCCACCCGGCCCAGGCGGAGACCGGACGCACCGCGGCCGCCGCCACCGGGGTGCGCGCGGTCACCCTCGGCGAGGAGTTCGAGAAGCTCGCCGCCGGCACCGAGCCGCTCCCGTCCTACCGCACCCGGACCGCCGACGACCCCGCGGTGATCTTCTACACCAGCGGTACCACCGGTGTCCCCAAGGGCGCCGTGCTCAGCCACTTCAACCTGGTGATGAACGCGACCGTCAACGCCTTCGACGCCAACGACATCCGCGCCGACGACATCGCCCTCGGCGCGCTGCCCCTCTTCCACGCCTTCGGCCAGACCGTCTCCCTCAACTCCACCTGGCGGGCCGGTGCCACGCTCGTCCTGCTGCCCCGCTTCGACGCCGCCCGCGCCATCGAGCTGATGGTCGAGGAGGGCGTGAACACCTTCCACGGCGTGCCGACCATGTTCGTCGCCCTCGCCGCGGCGGCCGGGGACGCCACCGCGCTGCCGGAGCTGCGGGTGTGCGTCTCGGGCGGGGCCTCGCTCCCGGTCGCCGTACTGGAGCGCTTCGAGGCCGCGTTCGGGGCGAGGATCTACGAGGGGTACGGGCTGTCGGAGACCTCGCCGACGGCCACCGTCAACCAGCCGGTCTTCGGCACCAGGCCCGGCACCATCGGCCACCCGCTGTGGGGCGTCGACGTGGAGATCGCCCGCGCCGAGGCCGAGGGCCGCATCGAACTCCTGCCGGCCGGCGAACTGGGCGAGGTCGTCATCCGCGGCCACAACGTCTTCTCCGGCTACCTCGGCCGCCCCGAGGCCACCGCCGAGGCCCTGGTCGACGGCTGGTTCCGCACCGGGGACCTCGGCACCAAGGACGAGGACGGTTTCCTGCGGATCGTCGACCGGAAGAAGGACGTCATCATCCGCGGCGGCTACAACGTGTACCCGAGGGAGGTCGAGGAGGTGCTGGTGCGCCATCCCGGCGTCGCCCAGGCCGCCGTCATCGGCCTGCCCGACGAACTGCACGGCGAGGAGGTGTGCGCCGTCGTCGTACCGGCGCCGGGCACCGTGCCCGACGCCACCGCCCTCATCGAGTGGTCCAAGCAGCACCTGGGCAGGCACAAGTACCCCAGGCGCGTGGAGTTCACGGAGGCACTGCCGCTGGGACCGAGCATGAAAGTGCTCAAGCGGGAACTGCGGGCCCGGTACAGCGGTCCGTCGGGCGGAGCGTGAAGGTGTCATGAGGGTGTTCGGGCGCGCACCGCGGGCCCGGTACGCCGGCCGGTGGGGGCCGACCGGCGAGGCGGTCCTTACGCGGGCCGGGTACGTGCGCCTGGCGTCGGTTCCCGCATGTCCTGCCAGCCGATGTTCGCGGGGTGCGCTTTCACGCGTGTGCCACGGCCCCGGCAACCGGTCCGGAGCCGAGAAGGCCGGCACACCGGATATCGCCTCCGTGTTCAGTGCCGACGCGGCCGTGGTTCGTCCTACGGCGCAGTCCTGCCGACGGCAGGACTGCGCCGGGGACGGTGTCTACGGGCTGCCGAAGTACCGCTAGATGATGGGGAGTTCGCCGCCGTCGACTGCCAGGCTCACTCCGGTGACCCACTGGGCCCGGTCTGACACGAGGAAGGCGACGGCCTCCGCGATGTCGCGCGGGTCTCCGGGGCGTCCCAGCGGGACTCCCGCTGTGATGTCGGCGAGCGGGACACCCATCGCGTCGGCGAAGTTCTGGCGGATCGCGTCGGCGCCCGGGGTGAGCACGTTGCCGGGCATGATCGTGGCGACGCGGATTCCGGCCGGCGCGAGCTCGGCGGCCAGGGCCTTGCCGTAGTTGTTGAGCGCGGCCTTGGCGGCACCGTAGTGGGCCAGCGGCGGCATGGGCGTGACGGCCGCTCCAGAGGAGATGTTCACGATCGCGCTGCCCGCTCCGGCCTCGCGCAGCGCCGGCAGCAGCTCGTTGTTGACCCTCACGGCGGACAGGTAGTTGAGGTTGAGTGCGTCGATCCACTCTTCGTCGGGGATGGACGCGATGCCCCCGAGGTGCGCGCCCGCTGCGGCGGCGTTGTTGACCACGATGTCGACGCCGCCGAGTTCGTCGAGTGCGGCCGAAGTGAAGGCCCGCACACCCGCGAGCGTGCTGATGTCGCCCTGGATGAAGGTGGCGGCCTTCGGCGTCTCGTCGGTGGCGTTGCGGGCCGTGGTGACGACGGTCGCGCCGCCGTCGAGCAGCCGCTGCACGACGGCCGCGCCGATCCCGCGGGAACCTCCCGTCACGACTGCGCGCTTGCCGGCGAACTCGATGGGGTCGGGTGAAGTAGTAGTTCTGAACATGTGGTCCACAATAACGAGTTCTGGACCGAACGTCCAGAAGTTTTGGACCGGCAGTTCGGAACGGCGTAGGATTGCCACATGGCGCGACCCCGGAAGTTCAACGAGCAGGACGTCATGGCTGCTGTGCGCTTGAAGTTCAACGAAACCGGCTACCACGGCACCTCGGTCGACGACCTCTCCCGCGCGACAGGGCTCAGCAAGGGAAGTCTCTACGGCGCGTTCGGTGACAAAGAGGCACTTTTCCGGCGAGTGTTCGAGGAATACTGCGCGAGGTCGGACGAGGGCGCTGCCGCACGGCTCGAAGGTCCCGAAGACCAGGCCCTCGACCGCCTCCGCGGCTGGCTCCGAGCGTCGGAGAGCTACCAGGGCCGGCGTGGCTGCCTGCTCGCCAAGACCACGGCCGAACTGTCGTGGGAGAACGACGCCATCGCGGCCAGGTCGCTCGCGGCGTACGAAACACTGCTCGACAGCTGCCGCCAACTCATCGAGCAGGCACAGCGCGCCGGACACGTGGATCCCTCCGCCGACGCCGAGGTGCTGGGCGGGCTGATCCTCGCCACACACCGAGGGCTCGAGGCGCTCGCCAAAGCAGGGGTCGACACCAAGACGCGAAACCGGATCGCCGACGCCGCGATCGACAACATCGCACTGCCGGTTTCCGGCTAGACCGCGCAGACGCGAGCTCCTGCCCGCGGCGAAAACGGACCCTGCGCCGAGAGACCGCGCCGGCGGCAGTGTTCGCTGTCGGCACGGTGTGTCGGGACCGTGCGCGAGTGCATCGAAGAGCGCATGGACGACTCGCCTCACTGGACCGCCTGCCTGCCAACGGTGCAAGTCAGTCGATGCTCGGGCAGGCGCGCTGATCGGAAAGTGGGCCGTGAACAGGATCGATCAGCGGCTCTTCGAACGACTGGTGATCGCGGCGACGATCGTGGGCGGCGTGCAGTCGCCGACCCGCCAGCCGCGTTCCCGGTCGCACAGGGAGCGGGGCCGGGGCCCCGGTCGTCAGCTCGGGGCGAAGCCGAGGCGCTCCAGCACGCCGGCCACGTCGGGCACCACGGTCAGACCGGCCGGAGGTTCGGGCCGGCGTACGACGACCACGGGCAGCCCCAGTTCCCGCGCGGCCGTGAGTTTCGCGGCCGTCGCCTCGCCTCCGCTGTCCTTCGTGACCAGGACGTCGATCCGGTGGTCGCGCAGCAGGCTGGTCTCGTCGGCCGTGGTGAACGGGCCGCGCGCCAGGACCACCCGGGTGTGCGGGGGCAGCGGCGGTTCGGGCGGGTCCACGGACCGGACGACGAAGTGCAGGTCCGCCGCCCCCGCGAAGGCCGCCAGACCCAGGCGTCCGGTGCTCAGGAACACCCGGCGGCCCAGCCGGGGCAGGATCTCTGCGGCCCCCGTCAGGGAGGGGACGGCGTGCCAGTCGTCGCCGGGACCGGGCCGCCAGCCGGGGCGGCGCAGGACGACCGCCGGCACACCGGTGGCCGCCGCCGCGCGGGCGGCGTTGGCCGTGATCGCCTCCGCGAAGGGGTGGGTGGCGTCCACCAGGGCGTCCACCCGGTGGGCGCGCAGCCAGTCGGCGAGGCCGTCCGGTCCGCCGAAGCCGCCGATGCGGAGTTCGCCCGCCACCGCTGCCGGCCGGGCCACCCGGCCGGCCAGGGAGGTGGTGACCCGGACCCCGGGGCGGGCGGCGAGGTCGGCGGCGAGGCGGCGGGCCTCGGTGGTGCCGCCGAGGATCAGGACGTGCGGGGGCATGGGATGAGCGTATCGGGGGCGGAACACGGCGAATCCCGTGCTCGGCCGCGCGCGTGCGGCGGGCCGGCCGCGGCGCCCGCCCGCATGCCGGACCCGGTGGCAACGCGCGTCCGCGCGGCGGGTGTCAGTCCTCGCCCGGGTTCCTGCGCAGCAGGTACGTGTCCATGATCCAGCCCTTGCGCTCGCGTGCCTCGGCGCGCAGCCGCTCGATGCGCGGTCCGGCCTCGGCGATCGGACCGGAGGCCAGGATCTCGTCCGGGGTGCCCAGGTAGGCCCCCCAGTAGATGTCCATGTCCTGGTCGCTGTACCGCCGGAAGGCCTGCTGCGCGTCCAGCATCACGACCACGTCGTCCACGCCGTCGGGGAAGCCCTCGGCCAGCCGCCGCCCGGTGGTGATCTGCACCGGACGCGCCACCCGGTTCAGGCCCGTGCGGTGCCGGGCGACCAGCGCGGAGACGCTGCTGACGCCGGGCACGACGTCGTACTCGAACGCCACCGCGCCGCGCCGGAGCACCTCCTGGAGAATCCCCAGCGTGCTGTCGTACAGCGCCGGGTCCCCCCACACCAGGAACGCCCCGGTGCCGTCCTCGGCCAGCTCCTCGACGATCAGCCGCTCGTAGATCCCGGCACGCGCGCTGCGCCAGTCACCGACGGCCGGCGAGTACGCCGTCCCGCCCGCCTTCCGGTCCCGCTCCGGGTCCCGGGCCGCCACCACCCGATAGGACCCCGCCGGCAGATGTGCGTCCAGCATGTCCCGGCGGAGCTGGGTCAGATCGCTCTTCACCTCGCCCTTGTCGAGCAGGAAGAACACGTCCGTGCTCCGCAGCGCCTTGACCGCCTGCAGGGTCAGCTGGTCGGGGTCGCCCGCGCCGATACCGATGACATGAATCTTTCGCACGCGCCGAGTCTGCCGCATACCGCCACCGGCGCGTCCACCGCCTCCGCCCCCGGCCGGCACGACGCCCGGCCCGGCGGAGACCGTCATCCGCCGTGGCGGGGACCGTCATCCGCCGTGGCGGGGACCGTCATCCGCCGTGGCGGGGACCGTCGTCCGGCGTGGCGGGGACCGTCGTCCGGCGTAGCGGGGACCGTCGTCCGACGGGCTGGGGGGATCGTCGCCTCGGCCCGGTGGCGGCCGTCGTCCTGCGGGCCGCGGAACCGTCGTCCCGGCTCGCCCCGGCTCGCCCCGGCTCACCCCGGCTCGCCCAGGCCGAGTCGGGGCGCCTCGGTGCGCGCGTCCACCGGGCCCGGTCCGTGGTCCACGCGTGCTGCCAGCTCCCGGGCCCACCGGGCCAGGCCGGGCAGATCCATCCCGTACGGCCGGTCCTCGCCCCGCTGTGCCGCCCACTCCTCGACCGCGCCACCGCCCCGCCGCAGCAGGCGCGCCCCGCCGACCGCGTTCCCGCGGGCCGCGTGCGTGAGCCCCACCGCCAGCTGGGCCAGCCCCCGCCACAGCGCGCGCTCCTCCTGCGGGCCCGACTTCCAGGCGTCCTCGAACACCTCGTGCGCGTGGAACGGCCTGCCCGAGTCCAGCAGCGACTGCGCCTCCAGGACCGTCTCCCGCGGCTCCCGTACGACACCCTCGGGCTGCCGTGGGACGCCCTGCGCGCCGTAGGGCAGCGGCCGGCCCAGCCCGTCCCGCGGCCGCGCGCTACGTGCCCTGCCGTCCGTGTCCCGGTCCCTGCCCTCCGTGTCCCGGTCCCCGCCGTCCGTGACACCGTCCCGGCCCTGCCCGTCCCGGTCCCACCCGTCAGCGTCCCGGCCTTGGCCGGCCGCGTCACCGTCCCGGCCGTCGAATGCGCCTGCCTTCGTCATACGGCCGATTGTCTCCCGCCGTCTCCCGTCCGGCCCGGCCCGGCCCTGCCGCGGCCCCGCCCCTGCCCCAGCCCAGCCGTGCCCCATCCCGTCCCCACCCGGCCCTTTTCGGCGCACCGGCGGACGTGGGGTAAAGTTCTGTCCGCGCGATCACACGGGTCACCGTGAGTGAGTGCATCGGGACGTGGCGCAGCTTGGTAGCGCACTTGACTGGGGGTCAAGGGGTCGCAGGTTCAAATCCTGTCGTCCCGACTCGATGGAGTCGCAGGTCAGGGGCGGTTTCGGAGGAATCCGAAACCGCCCCTCGATCATTTTCGGCCGTGTGGGGACCGGTGCTCCCTGACCCGTGTCGGCGGCCGAGGACAGTCGGGCCGGCCGGCATACGCGGGGCGCTCGGCACGGCGAGGTGTGCGGAGGGCGCCGCGTCGGCGGCCGTCATCTCACGCCCGGTGGGCGGAGCGCGTGACGGCGCGGGTGCTCGCAGCCGAGCCGGGTGACACCTCGTCCCCGTGGTCGCGGCGCGCAGGACCGCAGTGCGGATGCGTCCCCCGCGTGGCACGGACGCGCGCCGGGGACGGGGCCGGCGGAGACGGTGCGCTGTGCCACGGGCGGACGGTCTCCTCGACGACGGGAACCTTCCGGGCGCGCTGCTCCTTACGGCTCGGTCCGCGATTGAAGGTGGGTGCAGCTCCGTCTCTGGGGGAGCTGATCTGGGGTGTTGCGACGACCGTTGACCAGCCCGGGGTGTTGTGATGGGCGGTGCTCGGTCGGGATATTCGCTGGTCGCCGCTTGTTGATGGTGGTCATACTCTCGCGATGGATCCAGTGACTCTCGAGACCGACCGTCTGCTGCTGCGGGCCTTCACACCTGCCGACGTGGATGCGGTGTACGAAGCCTGCCAGGACGAAGACATCCAGTTCTACACCCCGGTGCCGGTGCCGTACCGGCGTGCCGACGCGGAGAAGCTCGTCGGCGAGAAGCTGCCCGCCCACTGGGCGGAGGACAAGGACTACACCCTCGGCGCGTTCCGCAAGGACACCGGCGCCCTGGTCGGCTCGTACTGCCTGACCCTCATCAGCCGCGGCGTCTGGGAGCTCGGTTACTGGGCGGTCAAGGAGCAGCGCGGACGCGGGTACTCGGTTGAGGCCGCTCGTGCCCTGTGCGACTGGGGCTGGGCCACCCTCGACGTCCACCGCATCGAGTGGTGGGCCATGGCCGGGAACACCGGCTCGCGTGCCGTCGCCGAGAAACTCGGCTTCACCGTCGAAGGGACACTGCGCAATCGCAGCATCGCCAACGACGGCAAGCCGCACGACTGGTGGGTGGGCGGACTGCTGAGGCCCTGATGCTCGGACCGATGCTTCGCCGGCTGCGTTTGCTCTTCTGGGAAGTTCCCAGCTCGGACAGTTCCCGCAGAAGAGCCACACCCATTGATCATCGGCGGGCAGCCGTGACGTGGCCGTGGCCGCACGGGTTCTTCGAGTGTGACCAAGAAGTGGGCCCGTGCGGCCTTGACCCATCCTGCCTTCTGCGGCGTCTCGCGTGCACATCTCGGTGATTTGATCGCAAAGTTGGCCGATCTGTGGCTCGCCCGGCGCGAGTCGGAGCTTCGTGACGGCGCGGTGCCGAGCGGCAGCGGGAGGCCGGTGCCGGCCCGAAGCACGACCTGCTCTTCACCGACCGCCTGCTCGTCACCCTGGTCCACCTACGCACCGGGCTCCCGCACGCCGCGCTCGCCGAGCTGTACGGCATCGCCCGCTCCACGATCTCCCGCGCCATCGGGGAGATCCGCCCGTTGCCGGCCATGCGTGGCTTCGCAATCCCCGACCACTCCGGCGCGCGACTTCGGACCCTGGCGGACGTGTTCGCCTACGCCGAGGCCGCGGGGATCCGGTTGCGGATCGAACGTCGGTGCGTCCTCCGGTGTTCCGGCGGGCGGTCCGGGCCCGGTGGTCAGGTCGTCCAGATGGTCTGGCCGTTGGCGACGACGGCGACCTTGGCGTCCGTGCGCAGGACCAGTTGGGCGCCGTCGTGGCCGTTCGTCTGGGAGGCCCAGATCGGGTGGTTGTCGGCGTTGTAGACGACCAGGTTGCCGTCGGTCTGGAAGACCGCCCGGTGGTTCTGGCCGAAGGTCATGGTGGCCCAGAGGGCGTGGCCGTTCTCGTTGTAGACCACGAGGTTGCCGTCCGTCTGCATGACCATGCGGATGCGGTTGGTGGTCCAGGCCTGGTTGACCTCCAGGACGCTGGTCGCCTGGACGGTCTCCGTGCTCCACTGCGGCTTCGGGGGCGCCTTGGGCTTCGGTTTCGGCTTCGGCCCGGGCTTCTTCTTCTCGGCGGTGGGGCTCGGTGACGGCTTCGGCGCGGGCGCGACGGGAGGCGCGACGGCCGGCTTCGGGGCCGCGGCCTTCTTCGGCGTCTCCTTGGCCGGCGACGGGCTCGGCTTCTCCGTCACGTAGTCGTCCAGGGCGGCGGGCCCGGACTGCGGGTTCAGGACGGTGTCCGAGTCGTCCGCGGCCAGACCGACGGGCCGCCGGGGGCCGTCGTCGTTCCCGCTGCCGGTCAGCAGCACCGGTATCGCGACCAGGGCGGCGCCCAGCAGGGCCGCGCCGGCCAGCATCGCCTTGTGCGGGCGTGCCCGGTCGACTCCGGTGTCCGCCCTGACCACCGGCGGCGTCAACTCCGCGGCTGCGGCCGCCGCCACCGCGTCCGGGCGCTTCCTGGCGGTCGCGGAGGCGGTGGCGGGCGCGGTCGGGGGCGTCTTGGCGGTCGTGGTGGCGGGAGCGGTGGGGGGCGCCTTGACGGTCGCGGAGGCGGAAGCGGTGGCGGGCGCGGGCGCGCTCGGGGCGGAGGCGTCACCGCCCCCGGCGGGGGGTGTCGCCGGTTCGGCGGTGGCGGTGGCGGTGGGCGAGTCCTTCTCGGCGAGGGTGCCCGAGTTCTGCTCGGCGAGGGTGGCCGCGTTCTTCTCGGCGGGGGTGCCCGCGTCCTTGTCGGTGGGGTCGGTGGGGTCGGTGGCGCTCTCGGCCTCCGGAGCGGTCGCGGCCTTCCCGGCGGGCGTGGCGGCGCTGTTCGCGGCCGGCACGGTGGAGGCGGCCCCGGCCCCGGGCACCGGGGTGTTCTCCTCCGGCGCTGAGGAGGACGGCCGGGGTCGGGTGTTCTCCTCCGGCGTGGAGGAGGACGGCGAGAGCACGGCCTCGCCGGGGCGGGTGGCGGCCGTCTCCGCGTTCGCTCCGGGGGCGGGATGCTGGGGGGACATGCGGTACTCCTCCTCGGTGGCGGAGTTCTCGGTGCTGGGCAGGGGTCCGTGGAACGGCCGGTCCGGGCGAACCGTGCGGCGCCCGCCGGGAATCGGGCGAGTGCCGCGCCGAAGCGAACCGTCCGGACCGGTCCCGTACGGCGCCGGCCCGGACGTCCGGCCGTACGGCGCTGTCCTTCGACGGAGCCGGAGGCACACCCAACTTAGCCCGTCGAAGCAGCCGGGTCCGCTTCCCTCCCATCGGCGCCCCGTCACTTTGTCCCACCGCGCCTCACTGCTCCCGGAAAATTCTCCAACCGGGCACACAACGGTCATGTGTTGACCCCCAACGGGCCTGGTCGGACCCCCCACGCACGGGACGCGTGTGGCATCCTGAGGTCTCAGCGATCTGACCGGCGCCGATGTGCGCGAATGGCGTACGGCGACCAGCAGTTCGTACCGACCCAAGAGTTCAGGTGGAGATGCGGCCCGGAGAAAGCCGGCAGGGCGGCCAGGACGCCCGGTCCGAGGCGGCCCCCTCTGTTCCGGCGACGGCTGCGGCAACCGAAGTCTCCGAGCCCACCGGCACCCCCGGGATACCCGAGGCCGTGCGGGACGCCGCCCGTCACGCGCCGGGGCACTGGATCGGCATCGTCGACCCGGAGTGGACCGGGCAGGGACCTCCGCCCGAGTGGGCCGTGCCGGGGGAGTGGCAGTCCGACGAGAGCGGGGGCGTGGGCGACTACCGCGCCAACCCGGCGTACCGTCCCTCGGCCCGCGTGCTCGGCTGGCCGGAGCCCACCGACCCGGTCGACGCCGCCGCCCAGCGGGCCGCCACCGGCTACGGCTCGGCGGACGCGGCCCTGGCCGCCCTCGCGGAGGCCGAGGTCACGGTGGTGCGGGGACCCGACGGCACACCGCTCACGGCCGCGGGACGGGAAGGGGCGCCGGTGGTGCTGGTGTTCACCGCACCGGCGCACGCCTTCCTGTCCGACGCACTGCACCACGACACCCTCACGGCACGGCAACTGGCGCGCTCGCTGAGCGGTTCGGGCAGCATGCTCATGGTCAACGCCGGTGCCGTGGCCCCGCTGCTCGTCCCGTCGGACGCCCTTCTCGCGGTCCCGGGCACCGCGGACGCCGGCACCGAGGACCACACCGACAGCTCTCCTGAGCCCTGGCCCCACACCACAGGGAGGAACCCGTGACGCGTCCCGCCCAGCGTCCCCCCGCCACTCCGCAGGTGGAGTCCGGCTCCGACGGGGAGGCGGCGGCCACCACCGCCCCCACCACCGTGGCCGCCACCGTCGGCGAGCCGAAGCCGAAGCCCCGGGCGTCGGCCGAGGGGAAGCCCGCAGCCGAGCCCCGGTCCGCCGGTACCGGCGATCCGGGCACCACGCGGAGACCCGAGGCGGCCCCGGCAGCCGAACCGGACGGCAAGCCGCCGGTCACCGCGCAGGGCACACCCGAGACCGGTACCGAGGGCATACCCGGCGCCGGCACCGAGGGCACACCCGACGCCGGTACCGAGGGCATACCTGACGCCGGTACCGAGGGCACACCTGATGCCGCCGGTGAGGCCGCCGCGCCCGCGTCCGCGGCCGTCACCGAGGCCGACCCCGGTGCCGCGGCGATGGCCAAGAGCCGGCTGCCCGCGCTCGTGCGGACCATGACCGCCACCGCGATCGACCGGCCGCAGACGCGGACCGGGCCGGTGGGGCGTCCGGGCAAGGCCGCGCTGGCGGGCGCCGCGCTCGGCGGCGCACTGCTCGTGTCGGTGCCGTTCCTGCTGATCGGCGGGAAGGGCGGCCACGACCGCGCCCTGCCGGCGGCCGCGGAGACCGTGCTCGGCGGAAACGCCGGTGAGGCGCCGGGCGACTACGCCGTGACGCAGCCGGACGCCAGTCCTTCGGGCGAACGCGCCCAGCGGGCCGGGGAGTCGGCCAAGTCCGGCCACGACGACGCCCATGCGCCCGCCCCGGCGCGGCAGTCCGGCCCGGGCGCCCCCGGGAAGCACGCCGACACCAAGGACGCACCGGGGCGCGGCGGCGCCGGGGCCACCGGGAAGTCCTCCGGTACCGCCGAGAAGGCCGGCACCGCCAAGAAGTCCGGGACCGCCGGGAAGCCCGGGACCGCCCAGAAGTCCGGCAGCACCAAGAAGACGTCCGGGAACGCCGGTCCCGGGCTCATCCTCAACTTCCCCGTCTCCCTGCACAGTCACCTCTCGGGCCGCTGCATCGACGTACCGGCCAGCGACTTCGGCGACGGCAGGAAGCTGTGGATGTGGGACTGCAACAACAGCAACGCGCAGAAGTTCCAGTTCGCCTCCGACGGCACCGTCCGCATCCAGGGCAAGTGCCTCGACGTGGCCAACGCGGACTACAACAACGGCACACCCATCCAGATCGCCTGGTGCAACGGCAACGACGCGCAGAAGTTCGCGCTGAACCCGGCCCACGACCTCGTCAACACCGTCGTCGGCAAGTGTGTCGACATCCGGGACAGCAACCCGGGCAACGGGGCCTGGCTGCAACTGTGGGACTGCGCCGGCACCGACAACCAGAAGTGGAGCGTCTGACCGGCGCTCCGGCCGGGACCGCCGACTCCCGGCGCCCGCCCGACCCCCGGGACGAGGCATGATGGCACCCGTCGGTTCACCGACACGCGCCCCCGGCGAAGGGGGCGCCCGCTCAAGACGCCGCCGTAGCGAGGAGGTTGGTGCGTGTCGCGCCAGGTACTGACGGTCGGTCCCGGGGACCGGGACCGTTACCGGACGATCGGTGAGGCACTCGCGGCGGCCCGTACCGGCGCCCTCATCAGCGTCCGGCCCGGGACGTACGCGGAGAAGCTGGTCGTCCACACCAGGGTCACCCTCACCGCCGCCGACGGGCGGGGCACGGTCGAGATCCGGCCGCGCACCGGCAGCGTGCTGTCGCTGCGCGCCGACGCCGTGATGCTCTCCGAACTGACCCTGCGCGGCGGCGATCCCGAGCTGCCCGCCGTCGACGTACGGCGCGGACAGGCCGCCCTCGACGGCTGCGAGATCGTCGGCGCCGCCTGGACGGCGCTGCTCGCCGGCGGCACCGGGTCGCTCGCGCTGCGCGAGTGCCGGGTGAGCAACCCGCAGGGCGCGGGCATCGTGGTCACCTCGACCACGCTCACCACCGTGGAGTCCTGCACCCTGGAACACCTGGGCACCAGCGGCCTGGTCCTCGCCGAGCAGGGCGAGGCCCGGGTGCGCGGGTGCACGATCCGGGATGCCCGGGGCAACGGTCTGCTCGCCAACGGCGAGGCGCGCGGCAGCCTGGAGGACTGCGACATCTCCTCCACCGACAAGCCGTCCCTCGCTCTGGAGCAGAACTGCGCCCTCACCGTGGTCCGCACGGTGGTGCACGACACCAGCACCGGTGTGCACCTGAGCAGCGCCGGCCGGACGACCTTGGAGGACGTCCGCGTCACCGGCGCCTCCGGCAACGGCATCACGCTCGCCCAGGGCACCGACCCGGTGCTGCGCCGCTGCCGGATCTCGCGCACCCGCGGCCACGGCCTGCTCGTCACCGACCGGGCGCGCGGCACCTTCGAGGACTGCTGGGTGGACGGCGCCCAGGGTGCGGCACTGCGCGTCGCCGGGGCCGCGTCCCCGGCCCTGACCGGCCTGACGGTCCGCGACTGCGAGCAGACCGGCCTGCTGCTGGAGGAGGACTCGGCCGCGGAGCTCGACCGCCTGGAGGTCATCGGCTGCGCGCCCGCGGTCGCGGTGCGCGGCGGTGCCAACCCGCTGCTGCGCCGGGCCCGGCTCGTGGAGCCCGCCGGGGACGGCATATCGGCCGCCAAGCACGCCCGTGGCCGCGCCGAGGACTGCGAGATCGTCCGCCCCGGCGGCGCGGGCGTGCACGTCGCCTCGGGCAGCACCCTCTACCTGGCCGGCGGCGGGGTCGCCGGTGCGGGCACCAGCGGCCTGGTCGTGGAGGACGGTGGCAACGTCACCGTCCGGGACTTCCGCGTCGAGACGTCCGGCGAGGACGGCGTCGTGGTCGCCGGGGGCGGTGAACTGACCGCCAACCGCACCACCGTGCACGCGCCCAAGGGGCACGGCTTCCTGCTCCGCGAGGGCGCCCTCGCCTCGCTCAGCGGCTGTGACGTCAGCGGCGGCGCCCAGGACGGCTTCCGGGTGGAGTCCACCGCGCCGGTGTCGCTCGTCAACTGCGTCGCCCGGGAGAACGAGGGCGGCGGCCTGGTGCAGACGGCGCCCGGCGAACGCCTCGCCGTGGAGGGCCTGAGAAGCACCGGCAACGGCAAGCGGGACGCCTGGGGCACGGGCAGCGCCGAGAACACCGACCCGGCCGGCTCCGGTGCCGCGGACGGGCCCGCGCCCGACCGTGCCGACGGCCCGCTGGGCGCCCTCAACGCGCTGATCGGCCTGGAGAACGTCAAGCAGCAGGTCCGTACCCTGGTCAACCTGACCCAGCTCGCCCAGCGCCGCGAGCAACTCGGCATGCCCGCACCGCCGATGAGCCGGCACCTGATCTTCGCCGGGCCGCCCGGCACCGGCAAGACCACCGTGGCCCGTCTCTACGGGGCGATCCTCGCCGAACTCGGCTCGCTGCACAGCGGTCACCTGGTCGAGGTCTCCCGCGCCGACCTGGTCGCGCAGGTCGTCGGCGGCACCGCCATCAAGACCACCGAGACCTTCCGGCGGGCGCTCGGCGGAGTCCTGTTCATCGACGAGGCCTACACGCTCACCGCCGACAGCGGCAGCGGCGGCGCCGACTTCGGGCGCGAGGCGGTGGACACCCTGCTGAAGCTGATGGAGGACCACCGCGACGAGGTCGTGGTCGTCGCCGCCGGGTACTCCCGTGAGATGGAGTCCTTCCTCGGCTCCAACCCGGGCCTCGCCTCCCGCTTCTCGCGGACCGTCGAGTTCGAGAACTACACGGTGCCCGAACTGGTCGCGATCATGGAGAACATGTGCGCCCAGCACCAGTACGAGCTGGCCGAGGGGACCGCGGAGGCGCTGGCCGCGCACTTCGGGGCGATGCCGCGCGACGCCGGGTTCGGCAACGGCCGTGCCGCGCGCGGGGTGTTCGAGGAGATGGTGGACCGGCAGGCGGTCCGGCTCGCGGAGCAGTCACAGGTCAGCGAGCACGACCTGCGGCTGCTGCTCCCCGAGGACGTCTCCGTCGCCGCGGCGGCGCAGTCGGCCCGGAGCGCGGCCCCGGCCGACGACCCGCTGACCCGCCTCGGCGACATGATCGGCCTGGCCGAGGTCAAGCGGGACGTCGCCGACCTGGTCAACCTCATCACCACGGCACGCCACCGGGCCGCCGCCGGACTGCCGGTGCCCAACCTCAGCCACCACCTGGTCTTCACCGGGCCGCCCGGCACCGGCAAGACCACCGTGGCCCGGCTCTACGGCGAGATCCTCACCCAGCTGGGCATCCTGGACCGGGGCCAGCTGGTCGAGGCCGCGCGCGCCGACCTCGTCGGCCGTTACATCGGCCACACCGCCCAGCTCACCCGCGAGGTCTTCGAACGGGCCCGCGGCGGTGTGCTGTTCATCGACGAGGCCTACACCCTCACCCCGCGCGGGCAGGGCGCCGACTTCGGCCAGGAGGCGGTGGACACCCTGCTGAAGCTGATGGAGGACCACCGCGACGAGGTCGTGGTCATCGTCGCCGGGTACACCGACGAGATGGAGCGCTTCCTGGCCTCCAACCCGGGGCTGTCCTCGCGCTTCCCGCGCCGGATCGCCTTCGCCGACTACTCCTCCGAGGAACTCGTCACCATCGTGCGCTCCCAGGCCGCGGCCATGGGGTACGAGTGCGGGCCCGGCACCGGCCCGCTGCTCATGGAGTACTTCGACGCGCTGCCCCGGGACCGGTCCTTCGGCAACGCCCGGCTGGCCCGTCAGGTGGTCGAGTCGATGGTCACCAGGCAGGCCGGGCGGCTCAGTTCGCTGGCCGCGCCCACCCTGGACGACCTGCGCATCCTCCTTCCCGAGGACGTCGCCGCCGCGAAGGCGGCCCCCCGATGAGGCCGCCCGCCCGACTGCTGGCGGGTGCGGGCTGCGCCGCCGTCCTGCTGCTGACCGCCGCCCCGGCCCCGGCCGCCGAGGCCGCCGTACCGGCGCACCCGGGGGCCGTGCCGGCCGCCGACGGGAAGAAGGGCCAGGAGTTGCCGGGCATGCCCTCCGCGCTCGACCCGCGGGACGAGCAGGCGGCCTGCACACCCCCCTCCGGGGCGACCGCGAAGAAGCAGGACTGGTCGCGCCAGCGCCTCGACCTCGACCGGGTGCACGGCCACGGCACCGGCGCGGGCATGACCGTCGCGCTCATCGACACCGGTGTGGCGCCAGGCGCCGCCGGACTCGACGGCCGGGTCACCGCCACCGGGGACGCCGCCCAGGACTGCGTCGGGCACGGCACCTTCCTGGCCGGCCTGATCGCCGGGGACGGCGGGCACAGCCCCCGCATGGCCGGGGTCGCCCCGCGCGCGAAGATCCTCGCCCTGCGCGGCACCGACCGGCGCGGTGCGCCCGACGCGGGCCTGGTCACCGCGGCGGTGCGCGCGGCGACCGACGCGGGCGCCGACGTGATCGCGGTCGGCGTGGCGCTGCCGCGCCGGGACGCCCGGCTGACGGCGGCGGTCGCCGAGGCCCGCCGCGCGGGCGCGGTGGTCGTCGCCGCGGCGACTCCCGACCCGCCCCGGCTCGGCGCCGGCGACGTCCCGACGCGCACCTACTGGCCGGCCGGCGAGCCCGGCGTCCTCTCGGTCGCCGACATGCTCCCCACGGGCGCCCGCCCGGACTCCGGCCTGCCCACCCGGGGCATCGACCTGGCCGCGCCCGGCGCCGGGGTGGTCTCCGGCGGTCCGCGCGGTGACGGCCACTACCTCGGCGGCGGCGCCTCGGTGGCCGCCGCCTACGCCGCCGGTACCGCGGCCGTCGTGCGCGCCGCCCACCCCGACGACACGCCCGACGCCGTCATCCGCCGGCTGACCGCCACCGCCTACCCCGCCGACATCCCCCAGCTGGATCCCTACGCCGCCGTCACCACGGTGCTGCCCGGCCCGGACACCTCCGCCGAACGCGCGGCGGACCCCGTGACCGTTCGCGACACCTCGGCGGCCGACCACGCCACCGGCCGCGCCACCCTGTTCGTCCTCCTCGGGTCCGCCGGCGTCCTGGCCGTCCTGTGGACCGGCTACGCCCTGTCCCGGGCCCGCGGACGCGGCTGGCGCCCGCCGCCGGTACCGGCGGTCCCGGAGGACTGACCGGCACCGGCCGCGTCCGGTTCCGTACGACGAGCGGACGGCGGGCCACCTCCGGGTGGCCCGCCGTCCGCTCGTGGTCCTGTCGCCCCCTCCGGTCAGGAATCCTGCGGCAGCCCCTCCTCCACCAGGGCCGTCTGCATGAGGCGGGCGCGGCGGCGGGCGATGTGCAGGGCTCGGCCGGGCGGGAGGTTGAGGGGCTTGGCGTTGCCGAAGAGGCGGCCTTCCGAGGGCGGGCAGGAGAGCAGCACCGCCGGGTTGTTGGCCTCGTCGAGGCGGCGGATGAGCGCGTCCCCGAGGCCGCGGCCGGCGCCCATGGCGCTGCGCGCGACGACCAGGTGCAGACCCATCTCGAAGCCGAGCGTCAGATGCTCGAACAGCGCCTCGAAGGGGCTCTGGAAGGAGTTCCCGGAGACCATGTCGTAGTCGTCGACCAGGATGAACAGGCGCGGGCCGGTCCACCAGTCGCACCGGCGCATCCGGGCGGGCGCGATGTCCGCGCCGGGGACCCGGGTCTTCATCGCCCGCGCCGCGCCGTCGATCGTGTCCTTGAGGTTGTCCAGCGAGATCACGTGCCCGATGCGGTACTCCTCGGGGACGGCGTCCACCAGGGTGCGGCGGTAGTCCACCACGATGATCTTCGCCTCGTTCGGGGCGTAGCGGTCGGTGATGCCCTTGGTGATCCGGCGCAGCAGGTTCGTCTTGCCGCTCTCGGTGTCACCGACCACGATCAGGTGCGGGGTGCGGCTGAAGTCGTGCCAGACCGGCTCCAGCGCGTCCTGGTCGATGCCGAGCGGCAGCCGCATGCCACCGCCCTCGGTGGACTCGGGCGCCGGGAGTTCGGCCAGCGGCAGACGGTGCGGCAGCATCCGGATCTGCGGGGCGGGCGCGCCCGGCCAGTGCCGGGACACCTCGGAGACCAGGTGGGCGACGCCGTCGCCGAGGTCCTCCAGGGAGCCGCTGCCGTCGAGGCGGGGCAGTGCGGCCAGGAAGTGCATCTTGCTGTCCGCGGTGATGCCCCGGCCGCCGCTGCGCGGCACCGCGCGGGCCTTGCGGGTGTCCACCTCGGAGTCCATCGGGTCGCCCATCCGCAGTTCGAGGCGGGTCGCGGCCTGGTCGCGGACCTGGGCGGACAGCTCCACCCAGCGGGTGGTGGTGATGAGCAGGTGGATGCCGTAGTTCAGGCCCCGCGCCGCGAGTTCGTTGAACTTCGGGATCAGGTCGTCGTAGTCCTGGCGGACCGTGGACCAGCCGTCGACCACCATGAACACGTCGCCGAACCGCTCGTCCGGGAACTCCCCGGCGGCCCGGCGGCGCCGGTAGGACTGCATGGAGTCGAGGGTGTGGTCCACGAAGAACTGCTCCCGGTGGGCGAGCAGCGTCATCACCTCGGCGACGGCCCGGTGCACCCGCTCGGGGTTGAGCCGGGGCGCGACACCGCCGACGTGCGGGAGCGCGGCGAGCTGGGACAGACCGCCGCCGCCGAAGTCCAGGCAGAAGAACTGGACCTCGGCCGGGGTGTGGGTGAGGGCGAGCGCCGCGATCAGGGTGCGGGCGAGGGTGGACTTGCCGCTCTGCGAGCCACCCGCGACGGCGACATGGCCGCCCGCCCCGGAGAGGTCCACGACCAGCGGGTCGCGGCGCTGCTCGAACGGCTTGTCCACCAGCCCCACCGGCACCCGCAGCCGCCCGGTGCCGGACCAGCCGGCGGCGGTGAGACCGCGCTCGGGGTCGGGCGCGATACCGGGCAGCAGGGCGTCGAGCGGCGAGGGCTCGTCCAGCGGCGGCAGCCACACCTCGTGCGCGGCGGGACCGGAGTCGCGCAGCCGGTCGAGGGCCACGTCGAGCAGGGTCTGCTCGTCACCGGTCTCCTCGGCCACCGGCTCCGGCTCCGGCGCCTCCAGCGTGCGCGGCACCACCCAGCCGCTGGTCCACTGCACCACCTGGCTGGCCACCCGCGCCTGCACCACCGCTCCGGTACGGCGCCGGTAGGTGCCGGAGGAGTAGGCGGCGCGGAACCGGGTCAGGGACTCCACCCCGGACTTCAGGTAGCCGCTGCCGGGCTGGGCGGGCAGCTCGTAGGCGTCCGGCACACCGAGCACACCGCGGCTCTCCATCGCGGAGAACGTGCGCAGGCCCACCCGGTACGACAGATGGCTCTCCAACTGGTGCATACGGCCCTCGTCCAGACGCTGCGAGGCGAGCAGCAGATGCACGCCCAGCGAACGGCCGAGGCGGCCGATCATCACGAACAGGTCCATGAACTCGCGGTGCGCGGACAGCAGTTCGCTGAACTCGTCGACCACCACGAACAGGCTGGGCAGCGGGGCGAGGCCGGCCCCCGCGGCACGCGCCCGCTCGTACTCCAGCGCCGACGTGTAGTTGCCGGCCGCGCGCAACAGCTCCTGCCGGCGGATCAGTTCGCCGTGCAGCGCGTCCTGCATGCGCTCCACCAGGGCCACCTCGTCGGCCAGGTTGGTGATGACGGCCGAGGTGTGCGGGAGTTCCTCGAGGCCGAGGAAGGTGGCGCCGCCCTTGAAGTCGACCAGGACGAAGTTCAGCGTCTCCGAGGAGTTGGTCAGGGCCAGACCGAGCACCAGGGTGCGCAGCAGCTCGCTCTTGCCGGATCCGGTGGCACCGATCAGCATGCCGTGCGGGCCCATGCCGCCCTGCGCCGACTCCTTGATGTCCAGCTCCACCGGGCGGCCGTCCACGCCGACCGCGATCGGCACCCGCAGCCGCCCGGCGCCGGTGTGCCGCTCGAACAGGGTCTTGGGGTCGTGCCGGTGCAGGTCGGGGATGCCGAGCAGGGTGGTCAGCTCGACGTCGGCGTCCAGCGGCTGCGCGATGTCGGTGCCCAGGCTCATCCGGCGCGGCGCGAGCAGCCGGGCCAGCGACTCCGCGCCGAGCAGGCCGAGCCGGTCGGGCCGGCCGAGCGGCACGGAACGCTCCTTGCGGCTGCGGTCGGTGCGCACCAGGCTCACCCGGCCGGGCCCCACGGTCAGCCGCAGCGTGTTGCGGCCCGGGCGCCAGCGCAGCGCCCCGGACACGTCCAGCACCAGGGCGTTGCGGTAGCCGTGCCCCTCCCAGCGGTGCCCCTCGGGGACGGTCACCCCGTCCAGGACGACGACCGTGTACGGCTCGTCACGGGCCGGGCGGGCGTCCGGGTCGAAGCCGGGACGCTCGGCGAACTCGGGGCCGAGCAGGTCGTCCAGCTCGGTGAGGTCGGCGGTGATCCGGCGCACCTTGCCCGCGCCGTCCTCCTCGTAGGGGTGCAGCACGTGCGGCAGCCACTTGGCCCACTCCCAGTCGGGCCGCCGCTCGTCACTGACGCACAGCGCGAGCCACAGCTCCTCGGGCGCGTGGAACACCGCGAGCTGACCGAGTACGGCCCGCACCAGGGCCCGTACGGCCGCGTCGCCCTCGGCCGTGCCGGCCGGCACCGTGGCCGCCTCGTCCGGTTCCCCCGGCGAGGGCTCCTCCGGGCGCATCAGGATCCGGGCCGAGGACCGCAGGTACAGGCCGAGCGGCTGGTCCGGGATGGTGGAGTAGGCGCGGACGAAACGGCGCAGGGCGTGCGCGCACAGCGGTTCCAGGTCCTCCACCGGGCGGGTGGAGACCGGGGTCAGGGTGAGGGCGAGCTGCTGCTCGCCGACCGCGATGCGGACCTCGCCGAAGTCCTCGTCGGCCGGGCGGCGTTCCCACAGCCGCGAGGTGCGGGCCAGGGAGCGCAGCGCGGCGGGCTCCGGGTGCCGCCAGGCCAGGGCCCGCTGCTGCTCGGTGATGGTGGTGCGG
This sequence comes from Streptomyces sp. NPDC096012, assembly GCF_040426375.1. Taxonomy (NCBI): domain Bacteria; kingdom Bacillati; phylum Actinomycetota; class Actinomycetes; order Kitasatosporales; family Streptomycetaceae; genus Streptomyces; species Streptomyces sp. NPDC096012. Next base: position 1,182 of record NZ_JBEOTD010000048.1, on the reverse strand, counting down.
ACCCGCTTGCGGATCTGCGCCAGGTAGCGGAGGTAGTCGCGGCGCTCGCCCTTCAGGCGCTGCTTGCGCTCGCTGGAGCGGCGCATCAGCTGTCCCAGCAGCATCGCAGCGGCGGAGAGCGCCATCACGCCCATCGCCAGGTAGATGAAGATGCCGTTCCCGCCGCCGGTGCGCAGGAACATCAGCATCATCGACACCGACATCAGGGCCATCGGCAGATAGGTCCACACCGCCGAGGTGTCCGGCACCGTCTCGGACAGGACGGGGGGCTCCTGGAGGGTCAGTTGTCCGTCGGGCATCTCCGGGCCGCGCCTGCGCGCCGGCCGGCGAAACAGCACCACACTCAAGGAACGAAACCTCCGGTTTCACTGGCATTCCGGCCCGCGCCGAAAAGCGGCGTACCCGTCGCCGGGAAAGAGCGCGTCACGCCGATTCTCCGGGAACCGTCCGACGCGGTGGACACCGGGTGAACATTTCGAGCGGACCGCTCGGAACGGCCAACTCGCTTGACGGGCAAACTCCGTACCGGCCGACGAAACCGGACCGGAGCACGGCCGACGGACGTAGGCAGTAGTCTGCATTCACGGAACACGACCTGTCCACGCGGGAGGGGCGGCACGGGCGCCCGGACACAATTCCTCCGCCCGGCCCTCTCGTTCCCGGCCGCGCGGGCCTTCCGTATTCTTCGCACGTCCCCTCTCGCGAGGGGAGACCTCCCGCCAACGCCCCCACGGAAGACGAGAGTCCAGCTGATGACCGACAGCGCGGTGGCCGAACTGTGCCGCCTGACCGTACGCGCGCCGAGCGTCTCCGTCGATCTGGCCGTGCCCGCCGACGTGCCCGTCGCCGACCTCCTGCCGACGCTGCTGCGTTACGTCGGCGAGGAGGCCGAGGAGGCCGGACTCGACCACGCCGGCTGGGTGCTCCAGCGCCTCGGTGACGCCCCCCTCGACGAGGAGACCACCCTCGCCCGGGCCGGACTCGCCGACGGCTCCGTGCTCTACCTGCGCCCGCACACCGAGGCCCTGCCCGAGGCTCGCCTCGACGACCTGGTGGACGGCATCGCGGACACCGCGGGCCGGCGGCTGGTTTCTGCGCGCTGATCGAATGCGCGTGGGTGCGGCTCGTCTTGGCTGGTTGCGCTTCGTCAGGTCTCTGTGTGTCGGCCGAATGCGCGTGCGT
>NZ_JBEOTD010000047.1:0-59552 GCF_040426375.1 Streptomyces sp. NPDC096012 | reverse complement strand
CGCTGGAACAGCTCCCACAACTCGTCCGGCACCATTCGCTCAACCATCACCACACAGTGAAGATTACCCAGCACTCCAAATGAGACGACGTCTTAGGACCACGATGGCCGGGCATGACGACTTCCTGGACCGTGATCCGTGTGCTGCGGGACCGCAATGCCGGGCTGTATCTGACCGGGCTGGTGGTGTCCGCCTTCGGCACTTCCTCCCTGTGGCTGGCGTCGGGCGTGTGGGTCAAGGACCTCACCGGGTCCGACGGCCTGGCCGCGCTGTGCACGCTCGCCCTGTGGGCGCCCACGCCGGCGGGCCCGGCGCTGGGCGCGCTCGCCGACCGTTTCCCGCGGCTGCCCCTGCTCGTCGTTCTGGACCTGGGCCTGGCGGTCCTGCTCCTCACCCACCCTGTTCACCGTCGACTCGGCCGGCCGGCTGTGGCTGCTGTTCACCGTCCTGTTCCTGTACGGCACCGCCGGCGTGATCCACGACGCCGCCGAGTCGGCGCTGGTCGCCGCCGCCGTCGTCCCGGACCTCCTCGGCGACTTCAACGGACTGCGGATGTCGGTCACCGAGGGCATGAAACTCGTCGCTCCGCTGACCGGGGCGGGCCTGTACGCGGTCTGCGGCGGTCCGGCCGTGGTGTGCCTGGACGCCCTCACCTTCGTCCTCGCCGCCGGACTGTGCACGCTGCTGCGGGTGCGCGAGGAGCGGCCCGCCCGGCCGGGTGACGGCCGGCGGCGGACCGCGGCGGGCGTCCGGTACCTGTGGGGCCACCCGGGGCTGCGCCCGCTGGTCCTGGCGGGCGGTACGACGATGCTGCTGTCCGGGCTCGCCGGCTCCACGGTGTACGCCGTGGTCGACCGGCTCGGCCACTCCCCCGCCTACGCCGGCGTGCTGTACTCCTTCCAGGGTGCCGGTTCCGTGGTGGTGGGGCTCGTGTCGGGGCCGGCGTTGCGCCGCTTCGGCGGGCGCCGGTTCGCGGCGGCGGGGATCGCGCTCACGGGGGTCGCGACGGCCGCGCGGGCCGTGCCGTCGGACCCCGTCGCCCTGGTGTCCGGGGTGGCGGCCGGTCTGGGCCTGCCGTGTGTGCTGATCGCCGTGTTCACCGCCGTCCAGTGCGAGACCCCGGGTGCGCTGCTCGGCCGCGTGACGGCCACCGCCAACACGCTGGTCTTCACTCCGACCGTGGGCGGACTCGCCCTGGGGGCCGGCCTGGTCGAGCCGGCCGGCCCCGGGCTGCTGCTGCCGCTGTACGGCCTGGCACTGCTGCTGACGGCGGCCGGGCTCGCTCAGCGTGCCGTCAGCGCCTCGCGCACCGCCGCCAGGTCGTCGTCCGACGCCAAACCGGCGTGATACAGCCGCAGTTCCGTGGCCCCTTGCGTACGCGCGCGTGCCGCGTCCGCCGCGAGCGTGCCGGGGCTGCCGCCCATCCCGGCGACGACGGTGAGGTTGGCGGCCAGTACCGTCCCCCGCCGGGCCTGTTCGGCGAAGGGCGCCAGCAGCTCCGTACCGCCCGCGCAGGGAACCACCACGCCGTCGGCCACGGACAGAATGTGGGCGGGGTCGACGCCCGCGTTGGCACCGCAGTGATAGGAGACCGGGTCGGCGTGCAGCAGCACCTGGAAACCGGCGGGCGCGGCGGCGCGCACCGCGGCGACGGCCTCCTCCTGCAGCGTGCGGGCGGTCCGCTCGCGCCACGCGCGCGTGGCGGCCGCCGTCTCCTCGCCGAGCAGCTTCCCGACCGTGGGCCAGCCCCCGTCGGCGGCCGTACCCCGCCACAGCGGCTCGAGCGCGGTGCGCACGGCCGCCGGCAACCCGTCGGCGTCCAGACCGTGCTCGCCGTAGCCCGCGCGGCAGGACGGGCAGAAGCACAGGGACATCAGATACTGCCCGGCATCTCCGAGACCCACCCCGGAGATCTTGTCGTGGGCGTGCAGGTGCTGGAGTCCGTACCAGCCGAGGGACTCCAGCTCGGTGCCGTGCGCGCCGGGGCGTACGGCCGCCTCGGCGGCCAGGTCGGCCAGATACGCGCGCGTGGCGGGCTGGGCGATGCAGGGCGCCCACGGATAGCGGTCACCGTAGGCGTTGACGACCGAGGTGTCCGGATGCTCGGAGCCGAGGCGGGAGTTGTGCGCGAGGACGACCCAGGTGTGCACCTCCAGACCCGCTTCGGCGAGGGCCCGGGCGGCCTCGCCGTACGCGTCGCCGGGGGCCCAGCGGCCCGCGGGGTACGGGCGCAGGCCGCGGCCCGCCCAGCGCTCGCCCGGCGGATAGAGGACGGCCGCGTACTCGGCGGTGACGATGCGGTGGGCCGGGTGGCGGGGGGTCAGGGCCCGCGTGGAGTGGTAGGCGGCGGCGAGGGTCACCTGCTCCACGCCCAGCCGGGCCGTGCGTGCGGCGGCCTCGGGGTCCCCGGTCACGTCCCAGGGGTAGACGAACGCCGACGCCTTCACGCCGCCTCCTCGATCAGCGGGAAGCGGTGCCCGGTCACGCGGCCCCCTGCCACAGCCCTGCCCGCACGCCCCACCGTGCGCTCCCCTCCGCCGGCCGCAGCCGCACGCCCCCTCACCCGGCCCCTTCCCCCAGCCGTACCCGCACGCCCCACCGCCTGGCCTCCAACGGCGGCGGCACGCACGGGCGTCCGGTCTGCCGGCGTTTCCCCGCGCCCGCTCACGCGTCCTTCTCCAGCAGCGCGTATCCGCGCTCGATCAGCTGGGCGAGTTGCTTGACGTGGTCCTCGGCCGGCTCGTGCAGCGGGGGACGGACCTCGCCGACGTCCAGGCCGCGCAGTCTCACTCCGGCCTTGACCAGGGAGACCGCGTAGCCCCGGCCCTGGTCGCGCAGTTCGACGAACGGGCGGTAGAAACCGTCCAGCAGCCGGTGCGCGGTGGCCGTGTCGCCCGTCCGCAGGGCCCGGTGGAAGGCGAGCGCGATCTCCGGGGCGAAGCAGAAGACGGCCGACGAGTACAGGGTGATGCCGAGGGCCCCGTAGGCGAGTTGGGTCTGCTCGGCGGTGGGCAGGCCGTTGAAGTACAGGAAGTCGCCGCGGGCCTCGGTGCGGACGGCGCTGACGATCCGCTGCATGAGGTCGAGGTCGCCCACGCCGTCCTTGAGGCCGATGACACGGTCGGTGCGGGCCAGTTCGGCCACGGTGCGCGGGGTGAGGACCGCGTTGTCGCGCTGGTAGACGACGACGGGCAGGGCCGTGGCCACGGCGATCTCCCGATAGTGCCGCAGCAGGCCCTCCTGACCGGCGAGCACCAGATACGGCGGCATGGCGAGCAGGCCGTCGGCGCCCGCGCCCGCGGCGAGACGCGCGTAGCGCACGGCGAGCGCGGTGCCGTAGCCGGCGCCCGCCACCACCGGGACCCGCCCCTCGGCCGCCTCCACGGCCACCCGGACACAGGCCTCGAACTCCTCCGGCAGCAGCGCGTGGAACTCCCCGGTGCCGCAGCAGGCGAACACGGCGGCGGCACCGGCCGCGACGCCGCGGCGCACGTGGGTGCGGTAGACGTCGAGGTCGAGTGAGCCGTCCGGGCCGTAGGCGGTGACGGGGAAGAAGAGCGGCCCGCTCGGATCGCGGAGCCGGGCGGCGAGCGGGGCAGGCGTCACGAGCGCTCCCTATCGGTGCATGCTTCTGACCATCGTCCATATCTCTGAACGATCTCACGCTACGGGCCCCCCTCGGAGCGGGTCAAGCGCACGAACACCCAAGACAGCGGCGGAATTCCGTCACGTCACGGCACACTTGACGCGACACGCCACCCCTCCCTAGCGTGTCCACGCATGTGAATCTGGTCTACAGATACGGCCGTTGACGTCAAGGAGACCGAGGATGCCCGCTCCCCGCACCGTTCTGCTCACCGGCGCCGCCGGCGGGCTCGGCACCCTGATGCGGTCCCTGCTGCCGGAGTACGGCTACGCACTGCGCCTGTTCGACATGCGCCCCGTCGAGGACGAGCCCGGCGCGATCACCGCGGACCTCTCCGACAAGGACGCCCTGCGCGAGGCGGTCCGGGGTGTCGACGCGATCGTGCATCTCGCGGGGATCTCCCTGGAGGCGCCCTTCGAGAAGATCCTGCGGTCGAACATCGAGGGCACCTACAACCTGTACGAGGCCGCCCGCCTCGAAGGCGTGCCCCGGATCGTCTTCGCCTCCTCCAACCACGCCGTCGGCTTCACCCCGGCCCCGGGGGAGGGCGATCCGCTCATCCCGGTCGACACCCCGCGCCGCCCGGACACCTTCTACGGTCTGTCGAAGTCCTTCGGCGAGGACCTGGCCCAGCTCTACTGGGACAAGCACGGCCTGGAGACCGTCTCGGTCCGCATCGGCTCCTGCTTCCCGGAGCCGAACAGCGTGCGCATGCTCTCGGTGTGGATGAGCCCGGCCGACGGCGCCCGCCTCTTCCACGCGGCGCTCACCGCCGAGAGCGTCGGCCACACGGTGGTCTACGGCTCCTCCGCCAACACACGTCTGTGGTGGGACCTCTCGAGCGCACGGGCGCTCGGCTACGAGCCCCGGGACGATTCGGAGCCGTACGCGGAGAAGCTGATCGCCGAGCAGGGCGAACTGGACCCGCGGAACCCGGCCCAGAGCCACCTGGGCGGCCACTTCGTCAACGACCCGCCCATCTGGCCCTACTGAGCCGCGCGACCGACTCACCCAACCGGCCGGCTTCGGCCCCACCGAGCCGCTCGACCACTTCACCGAACCGGCCACCCGGCCCCACCGAGCCGCACGACCCCCACCCAACCGGCCACCCGGTCTCACCGAGCCGCACGGCGACCTGGCCGAACCCGCCGTAGCGGGCCTCCGGAAGGCCTCGGACGGCGTGAAACGATCGCCCCACGCGCGCGGGCGGGCACCGAACGGGCCCGCCCGCCGCCGTGTTCGGGCATCCGGGGTGCCCGCTCCCACCCCGTCTCCCCCGGCCCCGCAGGTCCGCGGCGGGCACACCGCGCGGCGAACGGGCACACCCGGGCACTATCGGGCCTGCAACAGGCCTGGTCAGTGCCGCGCTCCGACTGTAGAACTTCCCCCATGGGCCCGAACGGGCAGCTCGATGGGGAAGTGGGTGACGACATGGGCACCAGGACGGCGGAGGAACGCCGGCGCGAGATCGTGCGGGCCGCGCGCTCCACCGGCTCGGTGGACGTCACCGCGCTCGCCGCCGAGCTGGGCGTGGCCAGGGAGACCATCCGGCGTGATCTGCGCGTTCTGGAGGGTCACGGCCTGGTCCGCCGCACCCACGGGGGCGCCAGTCCGGTGGAGAGCGCCGGCTTCGAGACGACGCTCGCCTTCCGCGCCACCAGCCACGTGCCCGAGAAGCGCCGGATCGCGGCCGCCGCGGCCGAACTGCTCGGGGACGCCGAGACCGTGTTCGTCGACGAGGGCTTCACCCCGCAGCTCATCGCCGAGGCGCTGCCGAGGAACCGGCCGCTGACCGTCGTCACCGCGTCCCTGCCGGTCGCGGGCGCCCTCGCGGAGGCCGAGCACGTCTCGGTGCTGCTGCTCGGCGGCCGGGTCCGCCCGGGCACGCTGGCCACCGTCGACCACTGGACGACGAAGATGCTGGCCGGCTTCGTCGTCGACCTCGCCTACATCGGCGCCAACGGCATCTCCCGCGAGCACGGCCTGACCACCCCCGACCCGGCGGTCAGCGAGGTCAAGGCGCAGGCGGTCCGGGCCGCGCGGCGGACGGTGTTCGCGGGCGTGCACACCAAGTTCGGGGCGGTCAGCTTCTGCCGGTTCGCCGAGGTCGGCACGCTGGAGGCGATCGTGACGAGCACCCAGTTGCCGGCCTCGGAGGCCCACCGATACTCCCTGCTGGGCCCGCAGGTCATCAGGGTCTGAAGTCTCCCCTCACCCCCTTGGGGCGTCCCACACCTCCGGGCGCCCCTTACGTCCCCATATCTCCAGGAGCGATCCATGCGTACCCCGAGCCGACGGAGGCCGCGAGCCACGCTCGCCCTGGCCGCCGCAGGGACGCTGCTCGCCCCGCTGCTCTCCGGCTGCTGGGTCGGCGCGGGCGGGAGCGGTTCCGGCGGCGACTCCATCAACGTCCTGATGGTCAACAACCCCCAGATGACCGAGTTGCAGAAGCTGACCGCCGCGCACTTCACCAAGGACACCGGCATCAAGGTCAACTTCACGGTCCTGCCCGAGAACGACGTGCGCGACAAGATCAGCCAGGACTTCGCCAACCAGTCCGGCCAGTACGACGTGGCCACCCTGTCCAACTACGAGATACCGATATACGCCCGCAACGGCTGGCTGCACGAGATGAACGGCTACGTCGCGAAGGACCCGTCGTACGACGAGCAGGACGTGCTGAAGCCGATGCGCCAGTCCCTCACCGGCGACGACGGCAAGCTCTACGGGCAGCCCTTCTACGGCGAGTCGTCGTTCCTCATGTACCGCAAGGACGTGTTCGCGGCGAAGGGCCTGACGATGCCCGCCCACCCGACCTGGCAGCAGGTCGCCGCCCTCGCCGCCGAGGTGGACGGCGCGCGGCCCGGCATGAGGGGCGTCTGTCTGCGCGGACTGCCCGGCTGGGGCGAGCTGATGGCGCCGCTCACGACGGTCGTGAACACGTTCGGCGGCACCTGGTTCGACAAGGACTGGAAGGCACGGCTCGACTCGCCGGCCTTCGAAAAGGCGACGAAGTTCTATGTCGACCTGGTCCGCAGGCACGGCGAGTCCGGCGCCGCCCAGTCCGGCTTCGCCGAGTGCCTGAACAACATGACCCAGGGCAAGGTCGCCATGTGGTACGACGCCACCTCCGCGGCGGGCCTGCTGGAGGCGGCGGGGTCCCCGGTCAAGGGCAAGCTCGGCTACGCCCCCGCCCCGGTGGAGAAGACCCGCTCCTCGGGCTGGCTCTACACCTGGGCGTGGGGCATACAGAAGGCCTCCCGCAACCCCGACAAGGCCTGGAAGTTCATCTCCTGGGCCTCCGGCAAGGGCTACGAGCAACTGGTCGGCGACACCAGCGGCTGGTCGAACGCCCCCGCCGGCAAGCGGGCGTCGACCTACACGAACGCCGCCTACCGCAAGGAGGCCGCCGCCTTCCAGGACATGACCAGGCAGGCCATCGAGAGCGCCCGTCCGAACGACCCCGGCGTGCAGCCGCGCCCCGCGCCCGGCATCCAGTTCGTCGGCATCCCCGAGTTCACCGACCTGGGCACCAAGGTCTCCCAGGAGATCAGCGCGGCCATCGCCGGGCGCACGTCCGTCGACTCGGCCCTGCGGAAGTCCCAGCAACTCGCCGAGAAGATCGCCAAGGAGTACGAGGGACGATGACAGCGACGACGGCCCCGCTCACGGCCACCCCCGCCCGGACGGTGCGGCAGCCCCCGGCCCGGCTGCGCGCCTGGGCCACCCGCGCCCCGCTGCTGCCGGCCCTGGTCTTCATGATCGTGGTGACCCAGCTGCCCTTCGTGGCCACGCTGGTGATCTCCTTCTTCGACTGGAACGCGCTCTACCCCAAGGCCCGTCACTTCACCGGCCTGGACAACTACCACCAGGTGCTGACCGACGCCGATCTGCGCCACTCGGTGTGGACGACCGTGCTGCTCACGGTGGCCGTGGTGCTGGCCAGCCTGGTGCTGGGACTGGCACTGGCCCTGCTGCTGGACCGGCGGTTCCGCGGCCGCGGCATCGTCCGCACCCTGCTCATCGCCCCCTTCCTGGTGGTGCCCGTGGCCGCGGCGCTGCTCTGGAAACATGTGCTCTACAACCCCGAATACGGCCTGTTCAATGGGTTGTTGCACTATGTGGGCGGCCCACAGCCCGACTGGATCTCCCGCACCCCGCTGCTCGCGGTGGAGGCCTCCCTGGTCTGGCAGTGGACGCCGTTCATGATGCTGATCCTGCTGGCCGGACTGCAGAGCCGGGACCAGCAGCAGATCGAGGCGGCCCGGGTCGACGGCGCGAGCGACTGGCAGGTCTTCCGCCATCTGACCCTGCCCCATCTGCGCCGCTACCTGGAGCTGGGCGCCCTGCTCGGGTCGATCTACATCGTGCAGAACTTCGACGCGGTCTTCACGATCACCTCCGGCGGGCTCGGCACCGCCAACCTGCCCTACACCGTCTACCAGAGCTTCTACCAGGCCCACGAGAACGGGCTCGCCTCCGCCGCGGGCGTCCTGGTGGTCATCGGCTCGATCGTCATCGCGACCTTCGCCCTGCGCGTGGTGTCGTCCCTGTTCCGCGAGGAGGCGTCCCGCGCATGAACGCCGTACGCAGAGGTGGTCTCGGTCTGCTGGCCTGGCTGACCGGAATCCTGTTCTTCCTGCCGATCGCGTGGATGGCGCTGACGTCCTTCCACTCCGAGTCGGACGCGGCGGCCAACCCGCCGTCCTTCGCCGCCTCGCTCACCCTGGACGGCTACCGCGAGTTCTTCGGCAGCGGTGGCGGCGCGAGCCCCTGGCCCGCGCTGGTCAACTCCACGGTGGCCTCGGTCGCCTCGACGCTCTGCGTCCTGCTGCTGGCCCTGCCGGCGGCCTACGCGCTGTCGATCCGGCCGGTGCGGAAGTGGACGGACGTGCTGTTCTTCTTCCTGTCCACCAAGATGCTGCCCGCCGTCGCGGGCCTGCTGCCGATCTACCTCTTCGCCAAGAACGCGGGGATGCTGGACAACATCTGGCTCCTCGTCATCCTCTACACCTCCATGAACCTGCCGATCGCGGTGTGGATGATGCAGTCCTTCCTCGCCGAGGTACCGGTCGCCGTCATCGAGGCGGCCCGGGTGGACGGCGCCCGCCTGCCCGTCATCCTCGCGCGCGTGGTGGCCCCGATCGCCCTGCCCGGCATCGCCGCCACCGCCCTGATCTGCTTCATCTTCAGCTGGAACGAGCTGCTGTTCGCCCGGGTCCTGACGGGCGTGGTCGCCGAGACCGCCCCCGTCTTCCTGACCGGCTTCATCACCAGCCAGGGCCTCTTCCTGGCCAAGGTGTGCGCCGCGTCGCTCGTCGTCTCCCTGCCGGTGCTCGCCGCGGGGTTCGCCGCCCAGGACAAACTCGTCCAGGGCCTGTCGTTGGGAGCCGTGAAATGAAGGCCGCCGTCATCGAGTCCGTGGGCCGCGCCGTCGTCACCGAGGTGCCCGATCCGACGCCGGGTCCACGCGAGGTCGTCGTCGAGGTCGCCGCGTGCGGCCTGTGCGGTACCGACCTGCACATCCTCCAGGGGGAGTTCGCGCCCAAGCTGCCGATCGTCCCCGGGCACGAGTTCGCGGGCGAGATCGTCGGCGTCGGCACCCAGGTCACCGAGGTCGCGGTCGGCGACCGGGTGGCCGTGGACCCGTCCCTCTACTGTTACGAGTGCCGCTACTGCCGTGACGGTCACAACAACCTGTGCGAGCGGTGGGCGGCGATCGGTGTGACGACGGCGGGCGGCGCGGCCCGCTACGCGGTGGCGCCCGTGGCGAACTGCGTGAAGCTGCCCGAGCACGTGCGCACCGAGGACGCGGCCCTGGTGGAGCCGCTGTCCTGCGCGGTGCGCGGTTACGACGTGCTGAGGTCGAGGCTGGGCGCCCACGTCCTGATCTACGGCTCGGGCACCATGGGGCTGATGATGCTGGAGCTGGCCAAGCGCACGGGCGCCGCGAGCGTGGACGTCGTCGACGTGAACCCGGCCCGACTGGAGACGGCCCGCCGGCTGGGCGTCACGGGTGCGGCGGCCGGCGCCGACGAACTGGACCGGCCGCAGGGCTGGGACGTGGTGGTGGACGCCACCGGCAACGCGGCGGCCATCCAGGACGGTCTGGACCGGGTGGCGAAGGCGGGCACGTTCCTGCAGTTCGGGGTGGCCGACTACGCGACCCGGGTGACGATCGACCCGTACCGGATCTACAACCAGGAGATCACCGTCACCGGTTCCATGGCCGTGCTGCACAGCTTCGAGCGGGCGGCCGAGCTGTTCGCGGGCGGGGTGCTGGACCCGGACGTGTTCATCAGCGACCGGATCCCGCTGGAGCGGTACCCGCAGGCGCTGGAGCAGTTCGCCGCGGGCGTGGGACGCAAGATCGTCGTGGTGCCGTAGCCCGTTCGGCGGGTAAGGGAACGGTAAAGCGGTGCCGCTCGTTCACCCGGCATGACAGCTATGACCCCTGGCTCGAACATCCCTCTTACCGCCGCGCGCGTGACGGTGGACGTCGCCGCTCCGGTGCGGCTCGACGTGTCGGGCCTGCTGCTCACGGGCGACGGCAAGGTGCGTTCCGACGCCGACTTCATCTTCTACAACCAGCCCACCGGACCGGGCGTGACGTACCGGTCCGGCGGCGGTGCCGCGCCGGACGCGATCACGGTGGACACCGCCGCCGTGCCGCCGGACATCGACAAGATCGTGGTCACGGCCAGCCCGGACGCGCCCGGCCAGACCTTCCAGGGCATCGAGCCGACGGCCACGATCCGCGACGCGGACGGCGGCGCCGCACTGGCGACGTTCACCCCGCCGCGGCTCGGCGCGGAGACGGCGCTGGTCATCGTGGAGATCTACCGGCGCAACGGCCAGTGGAAGGCCCGCGCCGTCGGCCAGGGGTATGCGAACGGGCTGGCCGGTATCGCGACGGACTTCGGCGTGACGGTGGAGGAACCGGCCGCCACCCCCGCCGCCCCGCCGCAGCCGGCCGCCGCGCCGGCCCCGGCGGTGTCCGCACCCCCGGTCCCGTCGGCTCCCCCGGCTGCTGCGGCACCGCCCGCCCCTCCGGCGCCCGGTGCCGGGAAGATCAACCTGGACAAGGGCCGGGTCAGCCTCCAGAAGAACCAGACCGTCTCCCTGGTCAAGGGCGGCCGGCCGCTGCTCTCCCGGGTGCAGATGGGCCTCGGCTGGGAGCCCGCCTTCCACGGCAGGGACATCGACCTGGACGCCTCGGTCATCGCCTACGGTCCGCAGCGCAACCACATCGACAGCTGCTACTTCGGCAAGCTGACCATCCTGAACGGCGCGGTCAAGCACTCCGGCGACAACCTCACCGGTGAGGGCGCGGGTGACGACGAGGTCATCGTGGTCGACCTCGGCCGCATCCCCCAGGAGGTCACGGGTCTGGTCTTCACGGTCAACTCCTTCACCGGCCAGAAGTTCACGGAGGTCGCCAAGGCGTACTGCCGCCTCGTGGACACGGCGACCGGCGAGGAGCTCGTCCGCTTCGACCTCACCGGCGCGGAGCCGCAGACCGGCGTGATGATGGCCAAGCTCGTCCGCCAGTTCTCCGGTGAGTGGGACATGACGGCCATCGGCGACTTCGTCAAGGCCCGCACGGTGCGGAACATGGTGAAGCCGGGGGCCGGGGCCCTGTAGCGACCAGGCACGGCGGGGGCGGCCGCCGCGAGCTCCGGCCGCCGCCCCGGCCGCACCCGATCGGTCTGCCGCGCCCGGGGGGCCGATCGGGCGTGGCCGGGTCGCTGGGACTGCGCCCGGGCCGGGCAATGGCCACCCGTCCGGGTGGGGAATCGGGCCCTGCCTCCCGGCCGATCCGGGGAGCGGGCACCGGGGGCTACGGCCGCAGTCCCTCCGTCAGCAGGGTCAGATAGCGGCGGATCTCCCCGACGTGCCCGTTCCCGAGCTCCGACGCAGTGGCGATCCCGTGCGCCAGCCGCAGCACCTCGATCGGCTCCAGGTCCGCCCGCAGGGTCCCCTCGGCCTGTGCCGCTCCCACCAGCCGGCTCGCCGCCCCCTGCACCGCCGTACCGCACACCGTGCGCGCCGCCGGGCTGCCGTCGGTGACCGCCGCCCCCAGCAGCACCTTCATGCCGCGCAGTTGGATCGTGGCGACACACCACTCGTGCAGCCACTCCATCAGCGCCTCACCCGGCGGCAGCTCCCCGGCCAGTTCGTCGGCACGCCGGCCCAGCGCCTCGATCCGGTCCACGTACGCCGCCTCCAGCAGCGCCCGGCGGGTCGGAAAGTGCCGGTAGAGGGTGCCTGAGCCGACGCCCGCCCGCTTGGCGATCCGGTCGAGCGACGCGTTCTCCCCGTGCTCGGCGAAGGCCTGCGCCGCCACCCGCAGCAATCGCTCGTAGTTGCGCCGAGCGTCCGCGCGCATGGGCCTGACCGGTGCCATCCAGCAACTCCTCGCGAACCGGCGACTGTCTCCGCATGCTATCCGCCCCGGCCCCGGGCCGGACTTCGGCGGCAGACGCGACGAGGCTGGGCGGCCCGGGTCAGTGCTGCCAGGGCCGGCGGGTGCCGCCGGCCGCTTCCCGCAGTGGCACCAGCCGGAAGACCGCGTCCGAAAGGCCTCCGAAGGTGCGCCGGTTGCCCGTGCCGGAGGGGCCGCGGCCCGCCCGACAGCCCTCCAGGTGCCAGGTGCAGACCGGGATCCGCGCCGGGATCCGCGCGGGGCGGTCACCGTGCCGGCCGGGCGCGTACTGCTCGTCGGTGACGCTCTCGGGAACGGGCCGCGAGGGCAGCGAGCGAATCGACGGCGCATCACGCCGTCACCGGGTTGTCCGCAGGTGTTCAGCAGGAGGGCAGACCGAGCCCTCCACGCTGGTCCGGCCGGATCCAGACGACGGAGAGATAGCCGAACCGGCCGTCGGTCCAGCGGACGCCGTACCAGAGGGTGGACTCGGCGAGCCCGGGGTTGCCGTCGTCGCGGGCGTTGCGGTCCTCACCGTTGGTGGTGCGGTCCCCCTCGGTGCGACAGGTGGCGGCGACGGTGTCCCCGGTGTGCAACTCCGTGCCGGCGAGGGCGCAGTGGTCGTCGGCGCAGTGGTCGTCGGCGCAGTGGTTCTTCGTGACCGAGGACAGGTAGGCCGCGCTGTCGTCCTCGCGCATCTCGCTCGGGCCGTTGGTCACCTTGTTGGAGACGGTGACGGTCCGGCTCGCCGGGGTCCCGGGTCGGGCGTCGCCGGACTCGTCGGAACCGCTTCCCGGGGACGTGCCGCCACCGGAGGAGGTGTCCCCGCCCGGGGAGTCGCCGCCCGACGGGGCGGGCGCCTGTCCGACGGTGAACGTGTCCTCGGCCTCGCGTCCGGTCGACAGGTCGACGAGGTGGGTGGTGTAGGTGCCGACGGGGTCGCCCTTGCACGGCCACTTCCAGACGACCGATCCGTCGGCCCGCACGGTTCCGGAGTCGTGCGCGAGGGGGTAGGCCGATCCGTCCGGCCGGGTCGCGTCGACGGAGTAGGGACCGCCTGGGGTGAACCGGCCGCTGCGCGAGGCCAGTTCGCCTCCTTCGGTCGTGCAGGAGCCGGTCACCTCGAAGTGGAGCGGCTCCGGGGCGGGGGCGGCCGGGTCCTTCTCGTGGCCGATGTGGTCGCACTGGGCGGTTCCGGGCGTCTGGTCGCGGACCAGGTCCGACCAGACCCAGCCCGTCTTCCCGCTCTGCGGCCCGCTCGTGACCTCGACCTTGAACCACTTCGCCGACGCCTCGTCGGGCGGCGGTGTGGTGCTCGCCCAGCACCGCATGGCCACGGTGGTGCCGTTGCCCAGCCGTTCCAGCGCGATGCAGTCGAGGCTCCAGGGGTTCTGGCCCAGCGGTTTGTCGGCGCCGCCCAGCGGGCAGCTGCGGAGCGTCACCGTGCCGTCGGCGCCGGGCATCGCGTCGTCCTTCGGACGGGTGTGCACGTACGGCGTTCCGAGGGCCCCGGAAGCGCTTTTCGTGGCGTCGGCGGACGTGTGGACATCGGTGCGTCCGGCAGTGGTTCCGGGTACGGCGGACGCCAGCCAGGTGGCGGACCCGAGGAGGGTCACGCCGGCGGCGATCACCGCCAGCCGTCGGTTCCGGCGCATGGGTGTCTCCCTTCAGGGGGGAATGCAGAAGGTTGCGGGCTGTCGAGAGGGCCCGGCCGCCACGTCGGCGGCCGGGTTCGGTGCTGTTCGGCTTCGCTGTTGCGCCGGTTCGGCTGCTCCGGTTCGGTGCTGCGCCGGTTCGGCTGCTCCGGTTCGGCGCTCTCCCGGGGTGAGCGCTGTGCGGGGCTGGGCGCCGTGCCGGGCTGAGCGCCGTGCCGGGCTGAGCGCTGGGCGCTGTGCCGGCTTGTAGTTCCCGGGGCAGGTGCGGGGCTCAGCCGACCTTGTCCACCTGGAAGGTGTCCCGCGCGGACCTGTGGGAGGTCTCGTCCGTGACGGTCATCGTGTACTCCCCCGCCGCGTCCTTCGCCTCGCACGTCCAGTCGGTGTTCAGGGCGCCCTGGCCGGTGGCCCTGCCCCGGCTGCCGTTGGACAGCGGGTAGGGCCGCCCGTCGGGATCCGTCACGGTGACCGTGTAGGGGCCGTCCGGGGTGAAACCGCCGGAGGAGACGGTGAGATGGTCTCCGGGGGCGGTGCAGGTGCCATCGACGCTGAGCCGCGGTGCGGTGGTGCCGGGCTTGTCGTCGTTCCACGGAAGTGCGGGCACCACGGCCGCGGCCACCGCGGCCACCGCGGCGATCACCGCCGCGACGATCGTCGCGGCCGCCTGGTCCGTCCACCAGCGCGGGCGCCTCCCACCCCGGCCGGCGTCACCCGCGGCGCCGGCGTCACCCACTGCGTCGGCCTCGCCCGCGGCGCCGGTGTCACGTGCGGCACCGCCCCGGGCGACGGCGTCGGTGTCGCCCG
This sequence comes from Streptomyces sp. NPDC096012, assembly GCF_040426375.1. Lineage (NCBI taxonomy): Bacteria > Bacillati > Actinomycetota > Actinomycetes > Kitasatosporales > Streptomycetaceae > Streptomyces > Streptomyces sp. NPDC096012. The sequence continues at coordinate 45,022 of NZ_JBEOTD010000047.1, read as the reverse complement.
CGGTGCCCGTGCCGGCGCCCGGCGTGCGTGCCGTGGCGGCGCGGCGCGGGGTTTCCGGCGGCGGTGCGGGGCCCGCCTCCACGTCCCGGGCGGTGATTTCCTTGCGGAGCCGTTCGAGTTCCGAGGCGTCGCAGCCCGGCACCGTCAGCCAGGCCTGATCCGCGAAGCCCTTCTCGGGAAGGCCGATGCGGATGGGGAGGAACCGGTCGGGTTCGAGGCTGCCGAGGCGCTGCCGGGCAAGGTCGTACAGCCCGCTGTCGATGACCGCGACCACGGGGTGGTCGGGAAAGAGGTCGAGGGCCAGGCGGGCCTGCCAGCAGTCGAGGAAGCGCCGGGCCGTCACGGGCGCCTGACCGACCAGGTTGTCACCGACGCGCCTGGAGTAGCCCTCGACCACCGCGACGCGCAGCCGCGCCTTGGCGTGATCCGCGCGGCGTTCGTTGACGCGGCGGAACTCGACGGCGAGCGCGCTCAGGTACCGGTCCAGGATGTCGAGCCCACGGACGGCGGCTGGCCAGCGAACCAGTTCACCGTCGCCATGGTTCTGGACGAAGTCCGCCGGCCCGCCCAGGCGTGCGGTGAGTGCGGCCCGGCCGCGCGCACCCCGCGCGGTCTGGAGCAGGTCTTCCTGCGCGTGCATCACGTTGTCGCTGTACGCCTTCAGGTCGCCGAAGGTGTGCACGTACAGGCCGGAGTCTTCGATCGGTTCCAGGGACATCTGCCGTTACCCCCTGTCAGGAGTGACGAGTGGCGGGTTGCGCGGCACACCGAGACAGAAGGGCGGCGCGGGAACAGCAGTATGACCATCCTTCCGCTCCCGCCCAGAAGTCGCCGTCAAATGACGTCATCGAGAGCGGGCCGGTGGCTACGCCTGCGCGAACGCGCGCAGTTCCGGCAGGTGGCGCACCACCGTCCTGCGGTACTCGACGGAGACCAGACGGTGGCTCTTGAGGACCTGCAGGGCGCGGTAGGCGGTGCTCTCGCTCACTCCGATCAACGCCCCCCACTCGGCTTGGGTGAGATCCACGCCGATCGCCACGTCCGTGCGGCGCGGACTCGTCCGCCTCCCGTAGTCCTCCGCCATGTCGGCCACCGCCCCCGCGAGCCGGACCGCCGCCGAGCACCCGGATCCGGAGCGTCGGCGGGTGGCCGCCCCGAGTTTGCGGGCCACGGAGGCGGCCAGCACGAGGAGGGCGTCGGGCAGCTCGCGCATCAACTGCAGGAACCGGGGCCCGTCGAGCCGCACGGCGTACGCCGGTTCCCGGCCCCGCACCTCCACGGTGGCCGCGCGCGGCTGGCCCTCCAGCGCGGCGAGTTCCCCGATGACGTCACCGCCGGCGCGCACGGCGAGCAGCCTCCTGCGTCCCTCGCCGGCCCGCGAGGTGACCTTCACCGTCGAGGACAGCAGCAGGAACACGTCCGTGCCGGCCTCGCCCTCGGTGACGATCGGCTCACCCGGGCCGAAGGCGACCACCGTCCCGGCCGCCGTGAGTGCGGACAGCTCGGACTGGCGCAGGCGACGCAGGAACGTGCCCTGGCCCCAGGCACCGCGGTGGCGGCGCACGAGCTCCGGCAGGTCCTCCCCCTCGATCCGCTGCACAGCGCCTCCGTCACCGATGGCCGTCGTGGTGCGGACATTATGCTGCGCGGCTCGACACGGAGGCGGTGATTCCGGCACAAAGCGTATGTACGGTACGCGGACGGGCCGACGTGCGTCTCCGCTCGTCGGCCCGTCGGGGGTGGTGGGGTCGCCGTCGTCTACCGCTTCTGCCGCTTCCAGGGGCCGGTGATGGCGAGCATGATGCCCGGGGTCTGGATGTTGGCGAACAGCGTCCGGCCGTCGGGCGAGAAGGTGACGCCGGTGAACTCGCTGTACTCGGGCTTCTCGGCGGTGCCGGCGTTCAGCTCGTTGCGGGCGATCGGGTAGGTGCGGCCGCTGTCGGTGGCGCCGAACAGGTGCTGGACGCCCTCGCCGTCCTCCGCGATGACCAGGCCGCCGTACGGGGAGACGGTGATGTTGTCCGGGCCGTCGAAGTGGCCGTCCTCGGCCGGGTCGGGGTTCACACCGAGCAGGACCTTCAGGGTCAGGGTGCGCCGCTTGGGGTCGTAGAACCAGACCTGGCCGTCGTGCCGGACCGGACTCTCGGCACGGGCGTAGGAGGAGACGACGTAGGCGCCGCCGTCGGCCCACCACATGCCCTCCAGCTTGCGGGCGCGGGTGACCTCGCCCTCGGTGAACTGCTTGCGGACGGACACCGTCCTGGCGTCGCGGTCCTGGACGTCCACCCAGTCGACGCCGTAGACGGTGCCGATCCGCGGGGCGCGGGAGAGGTCGTCGACGAACCTGCCGCCGGAGTCGAAGCACTTGAAGGCCTGGAGCACGCCCGCGTCGTCGGCGAGGGTGCGCAGCCTGCCGCGGCCGTGGTGGAAGCCCTGCGGCGGGGTCCAGCGGTACAGCAGGCCGTTGGGGCCGGAGGCGTCCTCGGTGAGGTAGAGGTGGCCGCGCTTGGGGTCGACGACGACGGCCTCGTGGGCGTAGCGGCCGAGGGCCTTGACCGGCTTGGGGGCGCGGTTGGCCCGGCGGTCCTGCGGGTCGACCTCGAAGACGTAGCCGTGGTCCTTGGTGAAGCCGTTCTTGCCGGCCTTGTCCTCGGTCTCCTCGCAGGTCAGCCAGGTGCCCCACGGGGTGCTGCCGCCCGCGCAGTTGGTGGCGGTGCCGGCGATGCCCACCCACTCGGCCACCTCGCCACCGCGGCGGACCTCGACGACGGTGCAGCCGCCGGCCGCCATCGGGTCGTAGACGAGGCCCTCGGCGAGCGGCACCGGGTGCGGCCAGTCGGCACGGGCACCGGCCAGCTCGTGGTTGTTGACGAGGAGGGTGGTGCCGCGCGGGCCTTCGAAGGTGGCGGTGCCGTCGTGGTTGGACGGGGTGAACTCGCCGGACTCGAGCCTGGTCCGGCCGCTGTAGGTGATGATCTTGTACGTGAAGCCCGCGGGCAGGGCCAGGATGCCGTTCGGGTCGGGGATCAGCGGTCCGTAGCCGACGCCGTGGTGGCCGTGCGCCGACGCGCCGTCCGCGGCCGCGATGTCGGTCTCCGTGGACGCGAGGGCGTTCGGCGCGGTGGCGAGCGCGCCGACGCCGCCCGCCAGCGCGACCCCGACACCGGTGACCGCGGATGTTCTGGCGAAGTCCCTGCGGGTGAGCGACATGGTGTCTCCTGTGACGGTGGGTGTGCCGTGGAGGGTGGCGGGCTGCGGTTCGGCGCACAGGTTTCCGGCCGCCGCTGAACGGGAGTTGAACGGCGGGCTACCTCAGAGCCCCTTGTCCGAGAATCCGTACGCACCACACCATGAGCGGCGAAACCCACCGGCCCCGCCGTCGCGCCGCGTCACCCCGCTTGCTGGGAGCGGGCCTTGAACGCGGCCTTGCGGGCCTCCTTCGCCACCTTCTTGTCCGGGTGCAGCCGCCCCATCGCCTCCAGCACGTCGGCCGTCGCGGGGTGTTCCACCCGCCAGGCCGCCGCGAAGAATCCGCCGTGCTGCTCGGCGAGCCCCTCCACGAGGGCCTGGAGTTCCTCGGAGTTGCCCTCGGCCTGCAGCTGCGCGGCCACGGTGTCGATGGTCAGCCAGAACACCAGCTCCTGCGAGGGCGGCGGCACCTCGGCGGCGCCCCGCTCGCTCAGCCACACCCGGGCGAGCCCGCCCAGCTCGGGATCGTCCAGGACGTCGCGCAGCGCGGGCTCGGCCTCCGCGCCGACCAGCGACAGCGCCTGCTGGCAGCGCAGCCTGCGCAGGGGCGCCCCCGCGTCCGCGCCGCGTGCCGCCGCGAGCAGTTCCCGTGCCGCGGCGAGGGATTCACGACGGGCGAGCCAGTGCTCGGTCTCGGCACGCGCGGCGGTCTGCCCGAAGTGCGCCGTGCCGTCGAGCAGCGCGTCCGCGCCCTTGTCGGCGAGTTCGCCCACGGCCGGCGCCTCGATCCCGGCCTCCAGCAGCCGCGTCCGCAGCCCGTAGGCGCCGAGCGGGGTGAGCCGGACCATGCCGTAGCGGGAGACGTCGGTGTCGTCGACCGGCGCGGCGGGCTCCTCCTCGGCGTCGGCCATCAGCGCCTCGTCCACCGGCCGGTACTCCACCAGGCCGATCGGCTCCAGCAGCCGGAACTGGTCGTCGAGCCGCATCATGGCGTCGGAGACCTGCTCCAGGACGTCGTTGGTGGGCTCCCCCATGTCGTCGGGCACGAGCATCGACGCGGCGAGGGCGGGCAGCGGGACGGCGCCCTCGCCGGGCCCGTCCTCACTCACGGTCAGCAGGTAGAGGTTGCCGAGGACACCGTCGAGGAACTCCACCTCCGCCTCCGGGTCCCAGTCGAGTGACGAGAAATCGATCTCGCCGCTCTCGTCCAGCGCCTCGGCCAGGCCGTCCAGGTCCGGAACGCCCGCGTCCGCGATGACGGTCTCCAGGGCGGCGAGCCACACGGCGAGCACGTCGTGCGGGGAGCCGCCGGTGAGCAGCGCGAGGTCGGCGCCGGCCGCCACGGTGCCGGCCTCCTCGTCCACGATCTCGACCAGACCGGCGTCCAGGGCGACCCGCCAGGCCTCGCTCGCGTAGGCGGCGGCGTCGTCACCGCTCAGCCCGAGCAGCTCGGCGGCGGCCGGCAGCTGCTCCTCGACGAGCCCGCCCCCGGCGTCCACCCGCGTGCCCGGGCCGGCCCAGCGGGCGAGGCGGGCGGCGCGGGAGAGCAACGGCGTCGACAGCGCGGCGCGCGCCAGCTCCGGTTCGGGGTGCAGCCGTACGGGCGGCAGGGGGGAGTCGGACATCGGCTGGTTCTCCTCGGACCGTGAACAGGCTCAGCCGCTCAGCCTAGACGGATTTCCACCCATGCCGCCCGGTTCATCTCCCCGACGGCCCCCGTCCATGGCCGAAACCTTGACAACTCCCGCCGCTACACAGGAGATTGACGCGCGTAGAAGTTGGGGGGACAACTGTTCACTCGGCTCTATGCGTGTCACAGAGGGCGACGAGCCCCGCACGCTCCCGTTCCACCCTCGTCCCGGCGCTCACACACGTCCCCGGAGGGAACCCTTGCCGAGCAGGTCTTCCGCGCGCCTCGCCGCGCTCACCGTCGCCGCCGTCTGCAGCGCGACGTCCGCCGTCGTCCTCACGTCGCCCGCGCACGCCGACTCGGTGCGCGTCCACGACATCCAGGGCACGACCCGCATATCACCGCTGGCCGGCCAGAAGGTGGCCGACGTGCCCGGCGTCGTCACGGCCACGCGCGCCTACGGCTCCTCCAGAGGTTTCTGGCTGCAGGACCCGACCCCGGACGACGATCCGGCCACCAGCGAAGGCGTGTTCGTCTTCACCGGCTCCGCGCCGAAGGTCGCGGTCGGCGACTCGGTCACGGTCACCGGCACGGTCTCCGAGTACGTGCCGGGGGGCACCTCCTCCGGCAACCAGTCGCTGACGGAGATCACCAAGCCGGTGGTCACCACCGTCTCCACGGGCAACGCGGTCCCGGCGCCCACCGTGATCGACGCCGGCTCGGTGCCCAGCCGGTACACCCCGGCGGGCGACCCGGCCGCGAACGGCTCCGTCAACGGCCTCCCCCTGGAGCCGTCGAAGTACGCCACGGACTACTACGAGTCCCTGGAGGGCATGAACGTCCAGGTCGAGAACGCCCGGGTGGTCACCGCGACCGACCCGTACACCGAGCTGTGGGTCACGGTGAAGCCGTGGGAGCACCGCAGCCGGCGCGGCGGCACGGTCTACGGCTCCTACGAGTCCCAGAACACCGGCCGGATCCAGATCCAGTCCCTGGGCGCGCCCGCCGACTTCCCGAAGGCGAACGTCGGCGACACGCTCACCGGCGCCACCACCGGCCCGATGGACTTCAACCAGTTCGGCGGCTACACCCTCGTCGCGAGCCGGCTCGGCACGCTGGAGAGCGCCGGCCTGCAGCGCGAGACGACCCGGAAGCAGTCGCGCCACGAGCTGGCGGTGGCGACCTACAACGTCCAGAACCTCGACCCGTCCGACGCCACCTTCGACGAGCACGCCGCCGCGATCGTGAACAACCTGCAGTCGCCGGACATCGTGTCCCTGGAGGAGATCCAGGACGACAACGGCGCCAAGGACGACGGCACGGTCGGCGCGAGCGCGACCGTGAACAAGCTGATCGACGCGATCGTCGCGGCGGGCGGCCCGAGGTACGACTGGCGCTCGATCGACCCGGTCAACGACCAGGACGGCGGCGAGCCGGGCGGCAACATCCGCCAGGTCTTCCTGTTCAACCCGGAGCGCGTGTCCTTCGTGGACCGCGCGGGCGGCGACTCGACCACCGCCGTCGGCGTCACCAAGGTGCACGGCAAGGCCCGTCTGACGGTCTCCCCGGGCCGCATCGCCCCCGCGGACACGGCCTGGGCGAACAGCCGCAAGCCGCTGGCCGGCGAGTTCGTCTTCCGGGGCGAGACGGTCTTCGTGATCGCCAACCACCTCAACTCCAAGGGCGGCGACCAGGGCCTGACCGCGCAGTACCAGCCGCCGGTGCGCCGCTCCGAGGTGCAGCGCCACGCGCAGGCGACCCTGGTGAACGCGTTCGTCAAGGACCTCCTGCAGGTCCAGAGGAACGCGAACGTCATCGCGCTGGGCGACATGAACGACTTCGAGTTCTCCGGCACCACGCAGATCCTGGAGGGGGACGGCGAACTGTGGTCGGCGATCAAGTCGCTGCCGAAGAACGAGCGTTACACCTACGACTACCAGGGCAACCAGCAGGTCCTGGACCAGATCCTGGTCAGCCCGGCGATCCGGCGGGGCTGCGACTTCGAGTACGACAGCGTGCACATCAACTCGGAGTTCAACGACCAGATCAGCGACCACGACCCGCAGGTGCTCCGCTTCCGCCCGTAGTCCCGCGGTCCCCCTAGCGCGGCGGTCCCCGTGGCCAGGCGGTCGCCGTCGCCCGGCGGTCGCCGTGGTCGGCGGTCGCCGTGGTCGGCCGGTTCCCGGCGGGTCAGGACTGGCTGAACACGCCGTTCAGCCAGTCCTGCCAGGCGGTCTCGTTCGCCCGGGCGTCGGCGTCCGGCGCGAAGTCGTGCACGCTGATGCCGAGCGGGGCGCCCCAGTGCCCACGTCCGAAGACGCGGATGAGGGCGTCGTCGGGGCTCGGCGGGCAGCCTGGCCCTGACGGGGTCGAGTGAGACGGCCGCCGCTTCGGGGTCCTCGATCACGGTCACGTCCAGCACGCGTCCACCCTCCCACGAAAACTTTTCTCGTCCCGACGGACGTGGTTTTCGGCGGGAGGGTGTCACGGTGCGGGGAGCCGCGGTGTCGCCCGGCCCTGCGGTCAGTGCCCGCGGCGGCGACGGCTCCAGACGATGCCGGCCGTCACCGCGGCCGCGCCCAGGACGCCCACGGCGAGGATCGGGCCCGGGTGGCGCAGTCCCCTGCGCACCGTGCCGCGCAGCGGCTGCGGGACGGCGCCCTCCAGGGTGTGGCCGGCACGGCCCGCCCTGTGCTGGGCGGCGTGACCGGCCCGTCCGGCCCGGTCCTGCACGGCGTGCCCGGCGTGGGCGGCCCGGTCCTGCATCACATGTCCGGTCCTTGACGCCCGGTCCTGCACCACATGCCCGGTCCTGGCCGCCCGGTGCTGCATCGCGTGCCCGGTCCTGGCCGCCGTGCCCTGCACGGCGTGCCCCGCGTGCGTGGCGCTCTCGCGCAGCTGGACGGTCATGGCGCCGGCCTTGTCCCGCAGGTCGGCGGCCCGGGCGCGGGCCCGGCCCTTCACGTCGGCCTTCCCGACCAGCTGGGCGACCGTCTCGCCGAGTTGACTCCTGGTCTGCTCGATCTGCTGCCGCAGTTCGTCGGGGCCCTTGGCGCCCGAGCCGTGCGTAATCCTGTGCCTCATCGGTGTGCCCTTTCCCTGATCGCATCGACGTCCGCCCCGACGCCGACGAGCGTCTCCCCGGATACGGGCGGGGCGGGACGGCGCGGCGGGGCCGGAGAGAGCGATCCGGCGGCCCGGCCGACGAGTTCGCCCGGGGACGGGCGCCCCTCCGCCGTGGGCCGTGCGTGCGGGATCGCGTTCACCGTGCCCGCCTCCTCTCCGCCTCTTCCTCGTGCGGAGCATCCGGCCCGCTCCGCACAGAACCTCCGGGTACCCGGCGTGCGACCCCATAGCCGCGACCCACGCCCTCTCGGCCGTGGTCCGCCCCTCGGCACCGCGTTCCCCCGGAGGGGGGACGAGTTGTGCCTGGAACGGGTCGAGCCGCACCCGCAACAGCGCTTCCTCTGCCGTGACTTCACGCCCGCCCAGAGCGCCTCCGGGCGTCAACTCGGCGGACAGCTCCGTCCGGCGTGCCGCCCGGAGGCGCGGCCTCATCGGGCCGCGGGCACCTCGCCGCGGGCCGGTTCGGCGCGGACGCCGCCCTCCGGCGGCCGAGGTTGCGCTTCCCGGACGGGCGGCCCCTCCCCGGCGACTCCGGTGGCCGGTGCCCTGCCCAGCTTCATGACGCCTCCCACAACCTGGCATCGGCGACCTTTCGGCCATAGTGACCCAAGATGGGACGAAGCGACACACGAGCCCCGGACGTCACCGGCAGAGATTAGAGATGCTTATCAATATTGTGCAGAAAATTTAAGTGGAGCTACATCAAGGGGATGCCGAGACTATCCCCATGACGAGCACCCGCAAGCCCGCCCCGCCCTTCGGCCGCACACTCTGCGCGATGATCACGCCGTTCACGGAGGGGGGCGCGCTCGATCTGGACGGAGCCGGGCGCCTGGCCGCACGGCTGGTGCGGGAGGGCTGCGACGGGCTGGTCCTCAACGGCACGACGGGTGAGTCGCCGACCACCACGGACACGGAGAAGGCGGAGCTGATCCCGGCCGTCCGGGACGCGGTCGGTGACCGGGCCACGCTGGTCGCGGGCGTGGGCACGTCCGACACCCGGCACACGGCCGAACTGGCCCTGGCGGCGCGGCAGGCGGGCGCCGACGGCGTCCTGGTGGTCACCCCGTACTACAGCAGGCCGCAGCAGGAGGCCGTGGCCGCCCATTTCCTGCGGGTCGCCGACGCGAGCGAGCTGCCGGTCATGCTCTACGACATCCCGGGCCGCACCGGCACCCGGATCGAACCGGACACGATGATCCGGCTCGCGGACCATCCCCGGATCGTGGCCGTCAAGGACTGTTCCTACGATTTCCTGGGCGTCCAGAAGGTGCTCGCCCAAACCGAGTTGGCATACTACGCCGGCTGCGACGAGCACCTGCTCGCGCTGTACGCGGTCGGCGGCGCGGGCTGTGTGAGCACCCTCGGCAACGTGGCACCGGCCCACGTCGCCGCCGTCCTGGACGCCTTCGACGCGGGCGACACCGGCCGGGCCGGGCGACTGCAGCTGGAGGCGACGCCGTTGATCGAGGCGCTGACGGGTGCGGATCTGCCGGGCACGGTCACCACGAAGGCCCTGCTGTCGCGCCTCGGTCTGCCCGCCGGCCCGGTGCGCGCCCCGCTGCTGGCCGCGGACCGGGAGACGTCCGACGCCTTGCTGGCACTGCACGCCCGCCTCTCGACCCGGGCCGCCCTCACGCCCTGACGGCCGGTCCCTGCCCCGCCGCGCCCGCTGTCCGGCCCCCCTCGCGCTGTCCGGCCTCGCGGGCGCGCTAGCCCACTTGGGGACGCCGGGATGCGGTGCGTGCCCGGTTCCGTACGGTCGGTTGCGGGGCCGGGAGGTGCCCGGCCCCGCAGTCGGGAGGTCCGTCATGCCCCGCATCAGCATCAGCTCGACGCTCGTCACCCTCGCCACCGCCGGGGCGCTCACGCTCGCCGTCATCGGCTCGGCCTTCGGCGCGAACGGGTCGCTCATGATCAACGGCGTCCCCCACCCCGCCCCGAAAGGCTGTTTCGAGATCCCCGCCCTGTCGACCGTCTTCAACCTCACGGACGTGCCCGCCCTCGTCCACAACGTCCCGGGCTGCGCGGGCGGGTTCGTCCACATCATCAATCCCGGCCTGGCGGAACAGGTGCCCGGGACGCACAGCGTCTTCATCGGCTGACCGGAGGCATGCCGTCCGCGGCCCGCCGGCCGAGGGGGAAGCGCCCTTCCCGGCGGGTGGCCCTGTCAGCGGCGACCGAGACCGCGTGCGCCGCGGTGTTCGCGGGCGCACCGCGGATGGTCGCGCGAGCGCCCTCCCGGGCCGTCCAGGGGCCGCGGAAGGGCGCTCAGTGATGACCGGCGCCGACCGCTCGCAGCGGGTCGGGGCGTTGATCGGCAAGGCGGCCGCAGGTCACGGCCGCCGGTGATCAGTTGTGGCTGTGCAGGATGTCGTTCAGGCCGCCCCAGACCGCGTTGTTCGGGCGGGCCTCGACCTTGCCGGTGACCGAGTTGCGGCGGAAGAGGATGTTGGAGGCGCCGTTCAGCTCGCGGGCCTTGACGATCTGGCCGTCGGGCATGGTGACCAGGGTGCCCGCGGTGATGTACAGGCCGGCCTCGACCACGCACTCGTCGCCGAGCGCGATGCCGACGCCCGCCTCGGCGCCGATCAGGCAGCGCTCGCCGATGGAGATGATCACGTTGCCGCCGCCGGACAGGGTGCCCATGGTGGAGGCGCCGCCGCCGATGTCGGAGCCGTTGCCGACCACCACGCCGGCGGAGATCCGGCCCTCGACCATGGAGGTGCCGAGGGTGCCGGCGTTGAAGTTGACGAAGCCCTCGTGCATGACCGTGGTGCCCTCGGCCAGGTGCGCGCCGAGGCGGACCCGGTCGGCGTCGGCGATGCGGACGCCCTTCGGGGCGACGTAGTCCGTCATGCGCGGGAACTTGTCGATCGAGGTCACCTGCAGGTGCAGGCCCTCGGCGCGGGCGTTCAGCCGCACCTTCTCGATGTCGTCCACGGCGACCGGGCCGAGCGAGGTCCAGGCGACGTTCGCGAGGTGCCCGAAGATGCCGTCCAGGCTCTGGCCGTGCGGCTTGACCAGGCGGTGCGAGAGCAGGTGCAGGCGCAGGTAGACGTCGTGCGCGTCGATCGGCTTCTCGTCCAGGGAGGCGATGACCGTGCGGACCGCGACCACCTCGACACCCCGGCGGCTGTCCGGGCCGGTCGCCGCGGTCGCGCCGCCGCCCAGCAGCTCCGCCGCCTGCTCGGCGGTCAGCCGCTCGGTGCCGGCGGGGCCCGGCTCGGCGACCAGCTCGGGCGCCGGGAACCAGGTGTCGAGGACGGTGCCGTCGGAGGCGATCGTGGCGAGGCCGGCGGCCACGGCGCCGATGGTGCGGGAAGCAGAGTCGGTCATGGGGGAAAACCTAACGTGGGCGGGGTCGCGGAGGCCAACCACCGCCGGGGGCGTCTCAGGTGCCGGGCGCGGTTTCAGGGGATCAGCCGAGCCAGTGCCTCGCGCGCGTACTCCTCGTCGTACGAACCGCCCGTCAGCAGCACCTGAAGGCAGATGCCGTCCATCAGCGCCGGCAGCACCCGGGCCGTCACCGGGTCCACCCGCGCGGTCAGCCGCTCGGCCGTCTCCTGTGCCCACCGGGCGGCGACGGGCCGCAGGGCGGGACGGCGGAGGGCCGCGAGATACAGCTCGTACTCCAGCTCGGCGCCCGGCCGGTCGCCGTCCAGCCACTGGCCGAGGACCCGGGCGAGACCGGCGGCGAGGTCGCCGCCGGTGTCCTCCAGCACCCCGCTGGCGGCGAGCGCCCGGGCGAAGCCCTCGTTCGCCTGGCAGAGGGCGGCCACCAGCAGGTCGTCCAGGGTGGCGAAGTGGTACGTCGTGGAGCCGAGCGGCACGTCGGCCTCGGCGGCGACGGACCGGTGGCTGAGTCCGGCGATGCCTTCCCGGCCGGCCACGCGGATCGCCGCGTCGATGATCCGCTGGCGCCGGTCGGGGTCGTAGCGGCGGGGCATCAGTGCGTCGCCCCGCCCAGGTTCAGGACCACCACTCCGCCGATGATCAGCAGGATCCCGGCGACCTTGGTCACGCTCAGCCCCTCGCCGAACAGCAGCAGCCCGAGGACGGCGATGGCCGCGGTGCCCACCCCGGACCAGATCGCGTACGCCGTGCCGATCTGCACGGTCTTCAGCGTCTGGGCGAGCAGCGCGAACGACACGACGTAGCCCAGGGCCGTGACGAGGGAGGGCCAGAGCCTGCTGAACCCCTCGGTGTACTTCATCGCCGTGGTGGCGGCGACCTCGGCGGCTATGGCACCGGCGAGCGACAGGTATCCCATGTGTACGAGCGTACACAGCAGTTGCGTACGGACGTACACAAACCCGAACGTCACACTTTCGGGGAAGGTGCTCGGCGAAACGGCCCCGGAACGGCGGCGGGATCACTACCGTCCAGCCTCGACACCACACTTTCGCCACATCTCACTCACCTCACCCTCACGCCCCCGGCTGGTCCCCGGGCGGCGGCGGAGATGCACACATGTCCGAAGACACCAGCCGTCCCCTGCGGCCGGCACCCCGGGAGGAACGGCCGAGCGCCTCCCGGATCCTCCGCGCCCGCAGGCTCTGGCCCGTCGGCGCACTCCTCCTGGCGGCCGTCGCCGCCTGCGTGACCGTGACGGCCCTGAACGACCGGGCCCCGGAGCGTCCGGGGCCCTCGGCCGCGGGCGGGGCGCCGGACGGGAAGGGCACCGGGCCGCTCCCCACCGGCGCGCCCGGCGGAAAGTCCCCGGCTCCCTCCCGCACGTCCGCCGAGCCCGCCACGCCCGCCTCACCGGGCGGGTCCACCACCGACCAGGGCGGTTCCGCCCGGCACCCGGGGAGACAGCGGTCCGTCCGCTCCCTCAGCCACCCCGACCGCTACTGGCAGGTCAGCGGCGACCAGGTGACGCTCGACCCCGCCACCTCGTCGGCCGCCCGCCGTGCCGCCACCTTCACCCTGGTCAAGGGCCTCGCCGATGGCCGGTGCTACTCCTTCGCCACGGCGGGCGGCGGCTTCCTGCGGCACCGGGACGACCGACTGCGCGCCGATCGCGACGACGGCTCCCGCGACTTCGAGCGGAATGCCACCTTCTGCCCGCGCCGCTCCACCTTCGCCGGGGCGACCCTGCTGGAGTCGGCCGACCGTCCGGGCCGCTTCCTGCGCCGGCAGGATCACCGGCTCCGGCTCGCCGCCGCGCAGAACACCGAGCTGTACCGGGCGGACTCGGCGTTCCTGCTGGTGGACGGGCTGAGCTGAGCGTACGAAAGCGGCGGCACCCGTCCGGGTGCCGCCGCTCTCACGCGCGGGGAAGCTCAGATAGACGCGCGGGGAGTGCTCAGACGTCGAAGCCGAGCGCCCGAAGCGCTCAGACGTTGAAGCCGAGCGCCCGAAGCTGCTCGCGGCCGTCGTCCGTGATCTTGTCCGGGCCCCACGGCGGCATCCAGACCCAGTTGATGCGCAGCTCGTTGACGAGGCCGTCGGTGGCGGACTTGGCCTGGTCCTCGATGACGTCCGTCAGCGGGCAGGCCGCCGACGTCAGGGTCATGTCGATGGTGGCGATGTTGGCCTCGTCGACGTGGATGCCGTAGATCAGGCCGAGGTTGACGACGTCGATCCCCAGCTCGGGGTCGACGACGTCCATCAGGGCCTCGCGGAGTTCCTCCTCCGAGGCCGGCTTCGTCTCCACGGTGTCGCTCATACGGTCTTCCTTTCGGCGTCGGCGCCGTCCAGCGCCTGGGCCGTCGCGTCCTTCCACGCCATCCAGCTCAGGAGGGCGCACTTGACCCGCGCGGGGTATTTGGAGACACCCGCGAACGCGACCGCGTCCTCCAGGATGTCCTCCATAGCGTCGTCCGGCTCGATCCGGCCCTTGGACTGCATCAGCTCCAGGAAGGTCTCCTGGATCTTCTGCGCGTCGGCCAGCTCCCTGCCGACGAGGAGCTCGTTGAGCACGGAGGCGGAGGCCTGGCTGATCGAGCAGCCCTGGCCCTCGTACGAGACGTCCTCGATCCTCGTGCCGTCGTACTTCACGCGAAGGGTGATCTCGTCGCCGCACGTCGGGTTCACGTGGTGCACCTCGGCGTCGCCATCCCGCAAGCCCCGCCCGTGCGGGTGCTTGTAGTGGTCCAGGATGACTTCCTGGTACATGGAGTCCAGCTTCACTGTCTCAGCTCACGTCCCTCAGCCGAAGAAGTTCCGTACGTGCTCCAGCCCCTCGACCAGTGCGTCGATCTCGGAGGGCGTGGAGTACAGATAGAACGACGCTCGCGTGGTCGCGGGAATTCCGTAGCGCAGGCAGACGGGGCGCGCGCAGTGGTGGCCGACGCGGACCGCGATGCCCTGCTCGTCGAGGACCTGGCCCACGTCGTGCGGGTGGATGTCGCCGAGCGTGAAGGAGATCGCGGCCCCGCGGTCCTCGGCCGTGGTGGGGCCGATGATCCTGAGGTCCGGGACCTGGGCCAGCCGCTGGACGGCGTACTCCGTCAGCGCGTGCTCGTGGGCGAGGATCTTGTCCATGCCGATCGAGTCGAGGTAGTCGATCGCCGCGCCGAGACCGACCGCCTGGGCGACCGGCGGGGTGCCCGCCTCGAACTTGTGCGGTGCCGGGGCGTAGGTCGAGGAGTGCATCGAGACGGTCTCGATCATCTCGCCGCCGCCCAGGAACGGGGGCAGGTCCTCGAGCAGCTCCTGGCGGCCCCACAGGACGCCGATGCCGGTCGGGCCGCACATCTTGTGGCCGGTGAAGGCCACGAAGTCGGCCTGCAGCGCCTGCACGTCCAGCGGCATGTGCGGGGCGGCCTGGGAGGCGTCGATGCAGACGAGCGCGCCGACCTCCTGCGCACGGCGGATTATCGCCTCGACCGGGTTGACCGTGCCCAGGATGTTCGACACCAGCACGAAGGAGACGATCTTCGTCTTCTCCGTGATGATCTCGTCGATGTTGGACAGGTCGAGCCGGCCGTCGTCGGTGAGGCCGAACCACTTCAGCTTCGCGCCCGTGCGCTGCGCCAGCAGCTGCCACGGCACGATGTTGGAGTGGTGCTCCATCTCCGTGATGACGATCTCGGTCTCGTGGTCCACGCGGTAGGGCTCGTCGGCCCAGCCCAGCATGTTCGCCACGAGGTTCAGCGACTCGGAGGCGTTCTTGGTGAAGATCACCTCGTCGCGGCTGGGCGCGTTGACGAACGCGGCGACCTTGTCGCGCGCGCCCTCGTACAGCGCCGTGGCCTCCTCGGCGAGCACATGCACACCGCGGTGGACGTTGGCGTTGTAGCGCTCGTAGTACTCGTTCAGGGCGTCCAGCACCTGGCGCGGCTTCTGCGAGGTCGCCGCGTTGTCCAGGTACACGAGCTTCCGGTCGTCGTGGACCAGCCGGTCCAGGATCGGAAAGTCCTTGCGGATCGCCTCGGTGTCGAGGAGGCCCGGCAGCTGCGTCACGCGGATACGCCACCCTTCGTGTATGCCTCGTAGCCCTCGTCCTCCAGCTTGTCGGCCAGCTCGGCGCCGCCGGACTCGACGATGCGGCCGCCGGAGAAGACGTGGACGAAGTCGGGCTTGATGTAGCGCAGGATGCGCGTGTAGTGCGTGATCAGCAGGGTGCCGACCTCGCCGGTCTCGCGGACGCGGTTGACGCCCTCGGAGACGATGCGGAGCGCGTCGACGTCCAGGCCGGAGTCGGTCTCGTCGAGGATCGCGATCTTCGGCTTGAGCAGCTCGAACTGGAGGATCTCGTGCCGCTTCTTCTCACCGCCGGAGAAGCCCTCGTTCACGTTGCGCTCGGCGAAGGACGGGTCCATGGAGAGCCGCTCCATGGTCTCCTTGACCTCCTTCACCCAGGTGCGCAGCTTGGGGGCCTCGCCGCGGATCGCGGTGGCGGACGTGCGCAGGAAGTTGGAGACGGAGACGCCGGGGACCTCGACCGGGTACTGCATCGCCAGGAACAGGCCCGCGCGGGCACGCTCGTCGACGGACATCGCCAGGACGTCCTCGCCGTCGAGGGTGACGGTGCCGCCGGTGATCGTGTACTTCGGGTGACCCGCGAGGGAGTAGGCGAGGGTCGACTTGCCCGAGCCGTTGGGGCCCATGATGGCGTGCGTCTCGCCCTGCTTCACGGTGAGGTCGACGCCCTTGAGGATCTCCTTCGTGGCGTTGTCGGCCTCGACGGTGACGTGCAGGTCTCGGATTTCAAGCGTTGCCATGGGTGCCTCAGGACTCCTGGGAGAGGGAGACGAGAACGTCGTCCCCTTCGATCTTTACGGGGTATACGGGGACGGGGCGCGTCGCGGGGAGGCCGGAGGGCTTTCCGGTGCGCAGGTCGAAGGAGGAACCGTGCAGCCAGCACTCGATCTGGCAGTCCTCCACCTCGCCCTCGGAGAGCGAGACGTTCGCGTGCGAGCAGATGTCGTTGATCGCGAACACCCCGCCCTCGGTCCGCACGACGGAGACCGGCGTGCCGTCGAGTTCCACCCGCTTCGGGGTGTTCTCCTCCAGCTCACTCAGCCCGCAGGCGCGTACGAAGGTCATGCGACCGAAGCCTCCAGCTCCTCCGCGATCTTGGCGAGCAGGCGCTCCTCGATGTCGGCGACACCGATCTGCTGGACCAGCTCGGCGAAGAAGCCGCGGACCACCAGGCGGCGCGCCTCGTGCTCCGGGATGCCGCGGGCCATCAGGTAGAAGAGCTGCTCGTCGTCGAAGCGGCCGGTGGCGGAGGCGTGGCCGGCGCCGACGATCTCACCGGTCTCGATCTCCAGGTTCGGCACCGAGTCGACGCGCGCGCCGTCCGTGAGGACGAGGTTGCGGTTCATCTCGTAGGTGTCGGTGCCCTCGGCCTTCGCCTCGATCAGCACGTCGCCGATCCACACCGCGTGTGCGCTCTCGCCCTGCAGCGCGCCCTTGTAGGCGACGTTCGACTTGCAGTGCGGGGTGTTGTGGTCGACGAGGAGGCGGTGCTCCTGGTGCTGGCCGGAGTCGGTGAAGTACAGACCGAACAGCTCGGCCTCGCCACCGGTGCCGGCGTAGGCGACGCGCGGGTGCAGGCGCACCAGGTCGCCGCCGAAGGTGACCACGAACGACTTGAAGGTGGCGTCCCGGCCGACCAGCGCGTTGTGCTGGCCCACGTGGACGGCCTTGTCGTCCCAGTCCTGGACGGAGATGACGGTCAGCTTGGCTCCGTCGCCCAGGATGTAGTCGACGTTGGCGGCGAGCACGGCGTCACCGGTGTGGTCGATGACGACGACGGCCTCGGCGAAGGCCTCCAGCTCCACGACCTGGTGGCCGTAGGCGACCCCGCCCTCGCCGTGCACGGCGATGCGGATCGGCTCGGTGAGCACCGTCTCCTTGGGGACGGTGACCACGCCGGCCTTCTCGAAGGCCGAGTACGCCTGGGCGGCGACGCGGTCCACGGGGGTGCCGGCCCTGCCGATGCGGGCGTCGTCGCGGCCGACGGTCTCGACGGTCACGCCCTCGGGCGCCTGGACGTCCACCTTCACGCCGTCGCCGGTGGCGACCGCGGTGCCGTCGTGCAGCCCGCGCAGCCGCTCCAGCGGCGTGAACCGCCACTCCTCCTCGCGGCCGTGGGGGACGGGGAAGTCCGCCACGTCGAAGGACGGGGGCGCGCTCATGCGCGTGGCGACGGTCGACTCGGCGGCCACCGCGATCTGGCCGGCGGTGGTGGATCCCATCGGTGGGGGTCCCCCCGCTCGAGCGGAGTCGAGAGTGGGGGAGTTCTGAGCCTCAGCCATGGCTGTCGGTCTGCTCTCTTCCTGCGTGAGAAATTGCTGGCTGCTGTCGGGGGCGGGCCTCAGCCGACCGCGCCTTCCATCTGCAGCTCGATCAGCCGGTTGAGTTCGAGGGCGTACTCCATGGGCAGCTCCTTGGCGATGGGCTCGACAAAGCCGCGCACGATCATCGCCATCGCCTCGAACTCGCTCAGACCGCGGCTCATCAGGTAGAAGAGCTGGTCCTCGGAGACCTTGGAGACGGTCGCCTCGTGGCCCATGGACACGTCGTCCTCGCGGACGTCCACGTAGGGGTACGTGTCGGAGCGGGAGATGGTGTCGACGAGCAGCGCGTCGCACAGCACGTTCGACTTCGATCCGGCCGCGCCCTCGCCGATCTCGACCAGGCCGCGGTAGGAGGTACGGCCACCACCGCGCGCCACCGACTTGGAGACGATGTTGGAGGAGGTGTTCGGCGCCATGTGGACCATCTTGGAGCCGGCGTCCTGGTGCTGGCCCTCGCCCGCGAAGGCGATGGAGAGGGTCTCGCCCTTGGCGTGCTCGCCCATCAGGTAGACGGCCGGGTACTTCATCGTCACCTTGGAGCCGATGTTGCCGTCGATCCACTCCATGGTCGCGCCCTCGTACGCCACGGCGCGCTTGGTGACCAGGTTGTAGACGTTGTTCGACCAGTTCTGGATGGTCGTGTAGCGGCAGCGGGCGTTCTTCTTGACGATGATCTCGACGACCGCGGAGTGCAGCGAGTCCGACTTGTAGATCGGGGCGGTGCAGCCCTCGACGTAGTGCACGTAGGCACCCTCGTCGACGATGATCAGGGTCCGCTCGAACTGGCCCATGTTCTCCGTGTTGATACGGAAGTAGGCCTGGAGCGGGATCTCGACGTGCACGCCCTTCGGGACGTAGATGAAGGAGCCGCCGGACCACACGGCCGTGTTCAGCGACGCGAACTTGTTGTCACCGACCGGGATGACGGTCCCGAAGTACTCCTTGAAGAGCTCCGGGTGCTCCTTCAGGGCGGTGTCGGTGTCCAGGAAGATGACGCCCTGCTCCTCCAGGTCCTCGCGGATCTGGTGGTAGACGACCTCCGACTCGTACTGGGCGGCGACACCGGCGACCAGGCGCTGCTTCTCGGCCTCCGGGATGCCCAGCTTGTCGTAGGTGTTCTTGATGTCCTCGGGCAGGTCCTCCCAGGACTCCGCCTGCTTCTCCGTGGAGCGCACGAAGTACTTGATGTTGTCGAAGTCGATGCCCGAGAGGTCCGAGCCCCAGTTCGGCATGGGCTTCTTGTCGAAGAGCCGCAGGCCCTTCAGGCGGAGCTTCGTCATCCACTCCGGCTCGGACTTCTTGAGCGAGATGTCGCGGACGACGTCCTCGTTCAGGCCGCGGCGCGCGGACGCACCGGCCACATCGGAGTCGGCCCAGCCGTATTCGTACTTGCCCAGGCCCTCGAGTTCGGGGTGAGCAGTCTCCGTGGGGAGAGTCATGCGGGGTTCCTCCCGGCCGTACTTGCAGGTGCGTCAGTGGAAATCTTGGGGATGAACGTCGTGCAGACGCCGTCGCCGTGCGCGATGGTCGCCAGTCTCTGGACGTGGGTACCCAGCAGCTCGGCGAAGATCTCGGTCTCCGCCTCGCACAGCTGCGGGAACTGTTCCGCGACGTGGGCGACCGGGCAGTGGTGCTGGCACAGCTGCTCGCCGACCGGTGCGCTCCGCGCCGTAGCAGCGTACCCGTCGGCGGTCAGGGCCCTGGCCAGCGCTTCGGCGCGTTTGTCGGGACTCACGCTCTCGATCGCCTCGCGGTACGCGCCCGCCTGGGCGGCGATCCGGGCACGGGCGAAGGCGGCGACCGCCTCCGGCCCGCCCTCGCGTTCGGCGATCCAGCGCAGGGCGTCCGCGGCCAGCTTGTCGTACGACTGGTCGAAGGCGTCGCGGCCGCAGTCGGTGAGCGCGAACACCTTCGCGGGGCGGCCTCGGGTGCGCGTGCCGTACACCCGCTGCTCGCGGGCCTGCACGACGTCGTCGGCGACCAGCGCGTCCAGATGACGCCGTACGGCCGCCTGGGTGAGCCCGAGCCGGCCCGCGAGGTCGGCGACGGTCGACGGGCCGTGGTCCAGGATGGACCGCGCGACCCGGTTGCGCGTCGAGTGGTCCGAGCGCGATCCGGCCGCGAGCTCCTCCTGCGGGGTCCCCACCGGGGTCTCCCGAGCCTCGCCGACGTTTTTCACAACGCCATTGTTGCGTAATTCCTCGGAGCCTGACAAGCGGCGTCCGGATCATCGACCGGTGCCCTGCGTCACTTAGGCACACCTAATGCGACCTGCGGAAACGATCACCGATCGCTTCTTCCCGCAGGTCCGCGAGGGGAATCCACTGGCGCGGCGAGGATCCGTGGGGAAGACTCCCGAACCATGCC
Organism: Streptomyces sp. NPDC096012; assembly: GCF_040426375.1. Taxonomy (NCBI): domain Bacteria; kingdom Bacillati; phylum Actinomycetota; class Actinomycetes; order Kitasatosporales; family Streptomycetaceae; genus Streptomyces; species Streptomyces sp. NPDC096012. The sequence continues at coordinate 24,952 of NZ_JBEOTD010000047.1, read as the reverse complement.
CACACCCCCTGCGACCGGCCCTCTTGTCACCCGGGACACCGTCGCGGCACAGCTGCGGCTGCTCGGTGTGGAGAGCGGGGAGATCCTCCTCGCACATTCCTCGCTCAGTTCCCTCGGCTGGGTCAACGGCGGCGCCGTCGCCGTCGTCCAGGGCGTCCTGGACGCGCTCGGGCCCCGCGGCACGCTCGTGGTCCCCACCCAGACCGGTGACCAGTCCGACCCGGCCGTATGGGCGAACCCGCCGGTGCCCGAGGAGTGGTGGGGGCACATCCGGGCCACCATGCCGCCGTACGACCCGCTGATCACCCCCACCCGCGGGGTGGGGGTCGTCCCCGAGACGCTGCGGACCTGGCCCGGCGCGCTGCGCAGCGCCCATCCGCAGACCTCCTTCGCCGCCGTCGGCCCGCAGGCGCTGGAGATCACCGAGGGCCACGCGCCCGACTGCCGGCTCGGCGAGCGCAGCCCGCTGGCCCGGCTGGAGGAACGCGGCGCCCGGGTGCTGCTCCTCGGCGCGGGCTACGACGCCTGCACCAGCTTCCACCTCGCCGAGTACCGGATACCGGCGCCCCGCGTCGAGGTCGGCCGGCCCGCTCCCGGCGGCGGCTGGGAGACGGTCGTCGAGGTCTCCATCACCTCCGACCGCTTCGACGAGCTGGGACACGACTTCGAACGGGACCGGCCCGTGCTGCGCGGGAAGGTGGGCGCGGCCGCGGCACGGCTGTTCCCGGTGGCGGACGCGGTGGCCTACGCCGAACGGTGGCTGCCGCTGCACCGGCCCCGTGCGCAGGAGTTCCGCCACCCCCGCGCCTGAACGGCAAGCGGTCTCCCTAGACTCTGGACCCATGCGAAGTGAGCCCGCCCACCCGTCTGCCGACCACCACCCCCCAGGGGGACGCTTCGCGCCACACCCGGTCGTCGAGATCCGGGCCCTGGTGAAGCGGTACGGCACGAAGACCGCGGTGGACGGCCTCGACCTGGTGGCCCAGGCCGGAGTGACCGCCGTCCTCGGCCCCAACGGGGCGGGGAAGACGACCACGGTCGAGACCTGCGAGGGGTACCTCCGGCCGGACTCCGGCACGGTGCGCGTCCTGGGGCTCGACCCGGTGCGGCACTCCGCCGAGCTGCGGCCCCGCATCGGCGTGATGCTCCAGTCCGGCGGCGTGTACTCGGGCGCCAGGGCGGACGAGATGCTGCACCACGTCGCCCGGCTGCACGCGCACCCGCTGGACGTGGACACGCTGATCGAACGGCTCGGCCTCGGCTCCTGCGGCCGGACCGGCTACCGGCGGCTGTCCGGCGGCCAGCAGCAGCGGCTGGCGCTCGCCATGGCCGTCGTGGGCCGCCCGGAGCTGGTGTTCCTGGACGAGCCGACCGCCGGCCTCGACCCGCAGGCCCGCCGGGCCACCTGGGACCTGGTGCGGGACCTGCGCGCCGACGGCGTCTCGGTGATCCTCACCACGCACCACATGGACGAGGCCGAGCAGCTGGCCGACGACGTGGCGATCATCGACGGCGGCCGGGTCATCGCCCAGGGCTCCCCCGAGCGGCTGTGCAAGGGCGGCGCCGAGAACACCCTGCGCTTCACCGGCCGCCCCGGCCTCGACGTGCACTCCCTGCTCAAGGCGCTCCCGGCCGACTGCACGGCCGCCGAGCTGACCCCGGGCGCCTACCGCGTGACCGGCAAGGTCGACCCGCAACTGCTCGCCACGGTGACCTCGTGGTGTGCCCAGCACGGTGTGATGCCGGACCGGATCTCGGTGGAGCGGCACACCCTCGAGGACGTCTTCCTCGAACTGACCGGCAAGGAGCTGCGCTCATGACCACCGCCTCGGGCACCTACTCCCCGAAGCCGGGCGCCGCGCCCCTGCCCCGCATGATCAGGGCGCAGGCCGCGCTGGAGACGAGGATGCTGCTGCGCAACGGCGAGCAGCTGCTGCTGACGGTCGTCATCCCGGCCCTGCTGCTGGTGCTGTTCAGTTCCGTGGACGTCGTCGACACCGGCAAGGGCAAGGCCGTGGACTTCCTCACGCCGGGCATCCTGGCCCTGGCCGTGATGTCGACGGCGTTCACCGGGCAGGCCATCGCGACCGGCTTCGAGCGCCGCTACGGTGTCCTGAAGCGGCTCGCGTCCTCCCCGCTGCCCCGCTGGGCCCTGATGGCCGCGAAGACGGCGTCCGTACTGGTCACCGAGGTCCTCCAGGTGATCCTGCTGACGGCGATCGCGTTCGCGCTGGGCTGGTCCCCGCACGGCGACCCCGCCACCGTGCTGCTTCTGCTGGTCCTCGGCACGGCCGCCTTCTCCGGGCTCGGCCTGCTGATGGCGGGCACCCTGAAGGCCGAGGCCACGCTGGCCGCCGCCAACCTGGTGTTCCTGCTGCTGCTCGTGGGCGGCGGGGTGATCGTCCCGCTGGAGAAGTTCGGTCCGGCCGGACAGCACGTCCTCGGGCTGCTGCCGATCTCGGCGCTCTCGGACGGCCTGCGCGACGTGCTGCAGCACGGCGCCGGCACGCCGTGGGGCGACCTGGCCGTCCTCGCGGTGTGGGCGGTGCTCGGGCTGGCGGCCGCGGGGAGGTTCTTCCGCTGGGAGTGACGGTCCCCCACGCGCCGGGAGCGACGCCCGTCAGGGCCCCGCGGCGACCCTCGTGACCTCCGTGGCCGTGCCGGCGGCGGCCCTCGTGGACGCGCCGGCGGCTGTCTTCGCGACCCCGGTGGGCGGGGCTTCGCGGCCGCGCCGGGGGTGACCCTCGTGAACGCGTGCACAAGCGGCGGCCTACGATGGTGGGCGTGCCAAAGCTGACCCTCGCCGACGCCCTGGCGGCCCTGCGCAACCCGCTCGCCTTCATCGCCGACCGCTGGACCCCGGACCCGCGGACCGTCCGGCGGGCGGCGCTCGCCGCGCTCGTCATGTCGGTGGTCATCGTCGTCACCGGCGGCGCCGTGCGCCTGACCGGCTCCGGCCTCGGCTGCCCGACCTGGCCCACCTGCACCGAGGACTCGCTGACCACCACCCGGGAGATGGGCTTCCACGGGGTCATCGAGTTCGGCAACCGCATGCTGACGTACGTGCTGTGCGCGGCCGTCGGCTGGGCCATCGTCGCGGCCCGCTCCGAGAAGCCGTGGCGGCGCGGCCTGACCCGGCTGGGCTGGGCCCAGTTCTGGGTGGTCATGGGCAACGCGGTGCTCGGCGGCATCGTGGTGCTGGTCGGCCTCAACCCGTACACGGTCGCCGCGCACTTCCTGCTCTCCACGGCCCTGATCACCGTCGCGACGGTGATGTGGCAGCGCACCCGCGAGGGCGACGCCCCGCCGCGTCCGCTGGTCGGCAAGGCGGTGCAGCAGCTGGTGTGGTCCCTGGTGACCGCGACCGCGCTGCTCATCGCGGTGGGCACGGTGGTGACCGGTGCCGGACCGCACGCGGGTGACTCCAGCGAGGTGGACCGCATCAACATCGACTGGGAGACGGTGGCCAAGCTGCACGCGGTGCTCGCCTGGATCGTCGTGACCCTGACCTTCGCGCTGTGGTTCGTGCTGAAGGCGGTGGACTCGCCCAGGACACCGCCGGCACGGACCCGGGAGCTGTTCGTGATCCTGCTCGCCCAGGGCGTGATCGGCTACGTGCAGTACTTCACGCATCTGCCGGAGCTCCTGGTCGGCCTCCACATGCTCGGCTCGTGTCTGATCTGGATCGGCGTCCTGCGGGTCCTGCTGTCGCTGCGCGAGCGCCCGGCCCTCGCCCTGGACGTGCCCGGGCCCGCCACCGAGGTGACGGTCGGCACGCGCGCCTGAGTCACCCGTACGGGGTGACCGGCGAGGGGACCTGCCGGTCCAGCCCGTACACCCGGCACGCGTTGTCCGCCGCGAGCATCCGGGCGACCCGCTGGGCGTCCTCCGGGGACCAGGCGCCCTCGGCGACCCAGCCGCCCAGGACGCGGCCCAGGGCCTCGCGGAACAGGCGGGCGCCGACGACGTGCAGTTCGGGCAGGCCGTGGGCGCCGGTGGAGAAGAGGATCTTGCCGAAAGGCGCCAGCTCCAGGATCTCCGCGAGCACCGTGGCCGCGCGGGCGCCGGTGCGGACGAGCGCGGCACCCGCGTCGGCGTAGACGTGCGGGAACACACCGGCCAGGTGGGCGGCGTGGCGGTGGTACGGGAAGCCGTGCAGCAGGATCAGGTCGGTGCCGAGGCCGGCCGTGGCCCGCACGAAGTCGGTGAGCGGCGCCGGATGCGCGCGGTCGGCACGGGCGCCGGCCTCGCCCAGTCCCGCGTGCAGTTGCAGCGGCAGCCCGGAGGCGACCGCGATCCACAGCAGATGCCCGAGCAGCACCGGATCGGTCAGCGGGCCGCCGACCCGGCGGCCGGCCAGCCAGCGGCCCGCCGCGCCCCGCACGTCTCCCGGTCCCGGTGGCTCGGGGGCGAGGGCCGGGCCGTGCCGGAGACCGGCCACCGAGGTGAAGGCGACCGCGTTCGCGGCGGCGCCGTGCACGGACTCGGCGAGGTTGGCGAGGAAGGACCCGACGGTGCCGGAGGTGTCGGCGACCTGCTCGGCCAGCAGTTCGAGACGGACCACCTCGCGCGCTTCGGCGCCGCCGTCGCAGGCCATCTCGGCGGGACCGGTGAGGTCGCCGGGCAGGCCCGTGTCGACGAGGTAGGTGGTGATGCCGCTGCCCCGCAGCAGCCGGCGGCCCGCCTCCAGGACGCCCAGTTCCCGGCGCCGGGCCAGATAGCGGGCGGGCGCGCAGTGCGGTTCCAGGCCGAGCAGGGGCGGGCACCAGCGCCGTACCGCGAAGCCGGTCTGGGTGTCGAAGAGGGTGGTGCCCGGGGCCGGCGGTCCCTCGGTGCGGGCCAGTTGGGCCTCGAAGGTGCCGAGGCCCAGCTCGGTGCGCAGGACTCCGTGGCAGTACTGGTCCACGAGGGACGGCGTTTCGATCATTCCGGCTCCCCGTGAGGACGAGCTGAGCTGCCTTACCCGTCCTAACGGGTGAATCGGGGTTCAGGTGGCGGCTGCCGGGGCGCACGGGGCGCGGGAAACCGCGCCCTGAAGGGTGCGCGGGACCGGGCGAGCGGGTCAGCCGCCGATCTGCATGCCCGCCATCCGCTTCCACTCGTACGGGCCCGTCTTCATCTTCGCCGCGAACTCGCCGTCGAAGGACTCGTGGACGGTGATGCCGGCCCGGTTCACCGCCTCGTGGGCGATCGCCGTGCTGCGGGCCACCTGGTCGCCCCAGCCGCCGTCCTCGCCGACGAGCACGATCCGGGCACCGCGTTCGCCGATGTGTGCCACGTGGCCCTCGGCGCCGCCGTGGGCCTTGGAGAAGGCGCCGATCCGCCGGACGAGCCTCGCCACCTCGCGCTCGGACCTGGCGTCGGCCTTCGGGTCAACCTGCTGCGTGTCTGCCATGGCCAGGATGCTACCGACGAGTAGATCGAACGGCGACGGGAGGGGTGCGTGGCCTTGGCCACGCACCCCTCCCGTCGGTGCGGAAGCGTGCCGCCGGAGCCCGCCGGCGCGGGAACTAGCGCAGGAAGGGGTCCACCGCGACGGCGACGAAGAGGATCGACACGTAGGTGATCGACCAGTGGAAGAGCCGCATCTCCTTCAGCTTGACCCCGGTCGCCTCGGCCTTCGCGCGGTTCTGCAGCCCGTGCGCCTCCCAGAGCCAGAAGCCGCCGGCCGCGAGGGCGACCACGGTGTAGAACCAGCCGGTGTAGCCGAGCGGGGTCAGCAGCAGGGAGACGGCGACCATCACCCAGCTGTAGATCACGATCTGCTTGGCGACCACCTTGTTGGAGGCGATGACCGGCAGCATCGGCACGCCCACGCGCGCGTAGTCCTCCCTGACCTTCATGGACAGCGGCCAGTAGTGCGGCGGGGTCCAGAAGAACATGACGAGGAAGAGCACGACCGGCGCCCAGGACATCGAGTTCGTGACCGAGGACCAGCCGATCAGCACCGGCAGGCAGCCGGCGATGCCGCCCCAGACGATGTTCTGCGAGGTACGCCGCTTGAGGAGCATCGTGTAGACGACGACGTAGAAGAGGAGCGCCCCGAGTGACAGCCAGGCGCTCAGCCAGTTGACGGTGAGGCCGAACAGCAGCGTCGAGACGACGGCGAGGGTGACGCCGAAGGCCAGGCACTCGCGCGGGCTGACCATGCCGGTGACCAGCGGCCGCTGCGAGGTGCGGTCCATGAGGGCGTCGATGTCCCGGTCGATGTACATGTTCAGGGCGTTGGCGCCGCCCGCGGAGAGATAGCCGCCGATGCAGGTGAGCAGGACCAGCTTCAGGTCGGGCACACCCTGCTGCGCCAGGAACATCACCGGAACGGTGGTGATGAGCAGCAGCTCGATGATCCGCGGCTTGGTCAGCGCCACGAACGCCTTGGCACGGGCCCCGAACGGCCGATGAGCCGGGCCCTGGCTCGCATCGCCGGGCGCACCCTCCCCCAGGGCCTTGAAGGCCTGGGAGGTGCCCCCAGGACGGGATTCGACGGCCGTCACGCACACCCCTGACAGAGACATCCCAGCAAGCCTCCCCGTGTGAAGTCCCGGTAAAGGCTCGCGCGTACCACGCCACTTTAGACGTTGCCCATACCCCGCCCTTCGCGGGGGTGGGCTCGTGTTGACGGGCGGCACAGAAGAGGGGTCACAAAGCTCGATTGAGCAGTCAGATGAGCGGCTCCGTATTCATGTGCCAAATGCCTTGTCGGCCAGTCGGGAGGCGGATCGCATGGAGTCCCGGCAGTCTGGAAACAGTCGAAAAAACGCACGTCCTTACGGGGGTAGGCTCGACAGCGGCCGGCGGGCAGAAGCACGCCGGCGGCCGGGTGGGCGCATGCCCCGCAGACCGGCGACCGACATGTGGAGAGGAGCCCTGACCCAGGGTGAGCACCAAGCCGACCACCACAGACCTTGAGTGGACCGACCTGGACCAGCGGGCCGTGGACACCGCCCGCGTCCTGGCCGCCGACGCCGTACAGAAGGTCGGCAACGGCCATCCCGGTACGGCGATGAGCCTGGCACCCGCCGCCTACACCCTCTTCCAGAAGGTGATGCGGCACGATCCGGCCGACCCGGAGTGGGTGGGCCGCGACCGCTTCGTGCTGTCCGCCGGTCACTCGTCCCTGACCCTCTACACGCAGCTCTACCTGGCCGGGTTCGGCCTGGAGCTGGAGGACCTGGAGTCCTTCCGGACCTGGGGCTCGAAGACCCCGGGCCACCCGGAGTACGGGCACACCCGGGGTGTCGAGACCACCACCGGCCCGCTGGGCCAGGGTGTGGCCAACGCGGTGGGCATGGCGATGGCCGCCCGCTACGAGCGCGGTCTGTTCGACCCGGAGGCCCCGCAGGGCGAGTCCCCCTTCGACCACTTCATCTACTGCATCGCCGGCGACGGCTGTCTGCAGGAGGGCATCTCCGCCGAGGCGTCCTCGCTGGCCGGCCACCAGAAGCTGGGCAACCTGGTCCTGCTGTGGGACGACAACCACATCTCGATCGAGGGCGACACCGAGACGGCCGTCTCCGAGGACACCGTCAAGCGGTACGAGGCCTACGGCTGGCACGTCCAGCGCGTGGCGCCGAGGTCGGACGGCGACCTGGACCCGGAGGCGATCTTCGCCGCGATCCAGGAGGCCAAGCGGGTCACCGACCGGCCGTCCTTCATCGCGATGCGCTCGATCATCGCCTGGCCGGCCCCGAACGCCCAGAACACCGAGGCCGCGCACGGCTCCGCGCTGGGCGAGGAGGAGGTCGCGGCCACCAAGCGAATCCTCGGCTTCGACCCCGAGAAGTCCTTCCAGGTCGACGACGAGGTGATCGCCCACACCCGCCGGGCGCTCGACCGGGGCCGCGCGGCCAAGGCCGAGTGGGAGAAGCCCTTCCAGAAGTGGCGGGACGCCAACCCCGAGCGCGCCGCCGAGTACGACCGCATCAGCAAGGGCGAGCTGCCCACCGGCTGGGAGGAGAAGCTCCCGGTCTTCGAGCCGGGCAAGGCGGTCGCCACGCGGGCCGCCTCCGGCAAGGTGCTGCAGGCGCTCGGCGCGGTCATCCCCGAGCTGTGGGGCGGCTCCGCCGACCTCGCCGGGTCGAACAACACCACGATCGACAAGGACAGCTCCTTCCTCCCCGAGGGCAACCCGCTGCCGGAGGCCGACCCGTACGGCCGCACGATCCACTTCGGTATCCGCGAGCACTCCATGGGCGCGGAGCTGAACGGCATCACGCTGCACGGCAACACCCGGGTGTACGGCGGCACGTTCCTCGTCTTCTCCGACTACATGCGCAACGCGGTGCGCCTGTCGGCCCTGATGCACCTGCCGGTGACGTTCGTGTGGACGCACGACTCCATCGGTCTCGGCGAGGACGGCCCCACCCACCAGCCGGTCGAGCACCTGGCCTCGCTGCGCGCCATCCCCGGTCTGAACATCGTCCGCCCGGCGGACGCCAACGAGACCGCGATCGCCTGGCGGGAGACCCTCAAGCGGTACACCAAGGAGTTCGGCAAGGGCCAGCCGCACGGCTTCGCCCTGACCCGGCAGGGCGTGCCCACCTACGAGCCGAACGAGGACGCCGCCCGCGGTGGCTACGTCCTCTTCGAGGCCGAGGGCGGCGAGGCGCAGGTCGTGCTGATCGCCACCGGTTCCGAGGTCCATGTGGCCGTCGAGGCCCGTGAGCAGCTCCAGGCCGACGGCGTGCCCACCCGGGTTGTGTCGATGCCGTGCGTGGAGTGGTTCGAGCAGCAGGACCAGGGGTACCGGGACTCCGTGCTGCCGCCGTCCCTGAGGGCCCGTGTCGCCGTGGAGGCGGGCGTCGGGCTGACCTGGCACAAGTACGTGGGGGACGCCGGCCGCATCGTTTCCCTGGAGCACTTCGGTGCTTCCGCCGACGCCAAGGTGCTCTTCCGCGAGTTCGGCTTCACCGCCGAGAACGTGGCCGCCAAGGCCCGGGAATCCATCGCCGCCGCCCAGCGCTGACGCTCACATACGACACGTAGGAGATGTAATTCCATGACAGACGCACTCAAGCGCCTCTCCGAAGAAGGCGTCGCGATCTGGCTGGACGACCTGTCGCGCAAGCGGATCACGTCCGGCAACCTCGCCGAGCTGATCGACCAGCAGCACGTCGTGGGCGTCACCACCAACCCCACGATCTTCCAGAAGGCGATCTCGCAGGGCGACGGCTACGACGAGCAGCTGTCCGACCTCGCCGCCCGCAAGGTCACCGTCGAAGAGGCCATCCGCATGATCACCACGGCGGACGTCCGCGACGCCGCCGACATCCTGCACCCCGTCTTCGACGCCACCGGCGGCAAGGACGGGCGGGTCTCCATCGAGGTCGACCCGCGCCTCGCGCACAACGAGAAGGCGACCGTCGCCGAGGCCAAGCAGCTGGCCTGGCTCGTCGACCGCCCGAACACCCTCATCAAGATCCCGGCCACCATGGCGGGTCTGCCGGCGATCACCTCGACGATCGGTCTCGGCATCAGCGTCAACGTCACGCTGATCTTCTCGCTGCAGCGGTACCGGGCCGTCATGGACGCCTACCTCTCCGGCCTGGAGAAGGCCAAGGAGCGCGGCCTGGACCTGTCGAAGATCCATTCGGTGGCGTCCTTCTTCGTGTCCCGTGTGGACAGCGAGGTCGACAAGCGCCTGGACGAGATCGGCACCGAGGAGGCCAAGGCGCTGCGCGGCAAGGCCGCCGTGGCCAACGCCCGCCTCGCCTACCAGGCGTTCGAGGAGGTCTTCTCCTCCGACCGCTGGAACGCGCTGGAGAAGGAGGGCGCCAACAAGCAGCGTCCGCTGTGGGCGTCGACCGGCGTGAAGGACCCGGCGTACCCGGACACCATGTACGTCACCGAGCTGGTCGCGCCGAACACGGTCAACACCATGCCCGAGGCCACGCTGCAGGCCGTCGAGGACCACGGCGAGATCACCGGCAACACGATCGCCGGTACGTACGAGCAGTCCCGCGCCGTCCTCGACGCGCTGGAGAAGCTCGGGATCTCGTACGACGACGTGGTCCGGGTGCTGGAGGAGGAGGGCGTCGAGAAGTTCGAGGCCTCCTGGAACGACCTGCTGAAGTCGACCCAGGCGGAGCTCGAGCGCCTCGCCCCCTCGGAGGGCTGATTTGTCACCCGTTTCCGGCCCCGGAGCGAACCCGCTTCGTGACCCGGCCGACCGACGGCTCCCGCGCATCGCGGGGCCGTCGGGTCTGGTCATCTTCGGCGTCACGGGCGATCTGTCCCGCAAGAAGCTGATGCCCGCGGTGTACGACCTCGCCAACCGCGGCCTCCTGCCGCCGGGCTTCTCGCTGGTGGGCTTCGCCCGCCGCGACTGGGAGCACGAGGACTTCGCCCAAGTGGTGCACGACGCCGTCAAGGAGCACTCGCGCACGCCGTTCCGCGAGGAGGTCTGGCAGCAGCTCATCCAGGGGATGCGCTTCGTCCAGGGCACCTTCGACGACGACGACGCCTTCGAGCGGCTGCGCGCCACCATCGAGGAGCTGGACAAGGCACAGGGCACGGGCGGCAACTTCGCCTTCTACCTGTCGGTGCCCCCGCGCTCCTTCCCGGTGGTCATCCAGCAGCTGAAGAAGCACGGCCTGGCCGACCAGTCGGGCGGTTCCTGGCGCCGCGCGGTCATCGAGAAGCCGTTCGGCCACGACCTGAAGTCGGCCGAGGAGCTGAACAAGGTCGTGCACGAGGTGTTCGAGCCGGAGCAGGTCTTCCGGATCGACCACTACCTCGGCAAGGAGACCGTCCAGAACATACTGGCCCTGCGCTTCGCGAACACGATGTTCGAGCCGATCTGGAACCGGTCCTTCGTGGACCACGTGCAGATCACCATGGCCGAGGACATCGGCATCGGCGGCCGGGCCGGCTACTACGACGGCATCGGCGCCGCCCGTGACGTCATCCAGAACCACCTGCTGCAGCTCATGGCCCTCACCGCCATGGAGGAGCCCGCCTCGTTCTCCGCGGACGCGCTGGCCGCCGAGAAGGAGAAGGTGCTCGGCGCGGTGCGGCTGCCCGACGACCTCGGCCGGCACAGCGTGCGCGGCCAGTACGCGGCCGGCTGGCAGGGCGGCCAGAAGGTCGTCGGCTACCTCGAGGAGGAGGGCATCGACCCCAACTCGAAGACCGACACCTACGCCGCGGTCAAGGTCGAGATCGACAACCGCCGCTGGGCGGGCGTCCCCTTCTATCTGCGCACCGGCAAGCGGCTCGGCCGGCGCGTGACCGAGATCGCGGTCGTCTTCCAGCGGGCCCCGCACTCCCCCTTCGACCAGACGGCGACCGAGGAGCTCGGGCAGAACGCGATCGTCATCCGCGTCCAGCCGGACGAGGGCATCACGGTCCGCTTCGGCTCCAAGGTGCCGGGCACCTCGATGGAGATCCGGGACGTCTCCATGGACTTCGCCTACGGCGAGTCGTTCACGGAGTCCAGCCCGGAGGCCTACGAGCGCCTGATCCTGGACGTGCTGCTGGGCGACGCCAACCTCTTCCCGCGCACGGAGGAGGTCGAGCTGTCCTGGAAGATCCTCGACCCGATCGAGGAGTACTGGGACAAGCACGGCAGGCCGGCCCAGTACAAGTCGGGCACCTGGGGTCCCGCCGAGGCGGACGAGATGCTCGCACGAGACGGACGGAGCTGGCGCCGGCCATGAAGATAGACCTGACCGACACCACCGCCGGCGAGATCAACAAGGCGCTCGTCAAGGGCCGCCGGGCCATCGGCACACCCGCCGTCGGCATGGTCCTGACCCTCGTCATCGTCACCGACGAGGAGAACGCCTACGACTCCCTGAAGGCCGCCAACGACGCCTCGCGCGAGCACCCCTCGCGCACGCTCGTGGTCATCAAGCGGGTCTCCCGCGGCCCGCGCGACCGTACGTCCTCGCGTCTCGACGCCGAGGTGCGGGTGGGCGCGGACGCGGGCACGGGCGAGACGGTCGTCCTCCGGCTGTACGGCGAGGTCGTCGAGCACGCCGACTCGGTCGTCCTGCCGCTGCTGCTGCCGGACGCCCCGGTGGTCGTGTGGTGGCCGGTGAACTCTCCGCAGGACCCGGCGAAGGACCCGCTGGGCGCGCTCGCCCAGCGCCGGGTCACCGACACCTACACCGCCGAGCAGCCGGTGCGCGAGCTGTCCGCCCGCGCCGAGGCCTACACGCCCGGCGACACCGACCTGTCCTGGACCCGGATCACGCCGTGGCGTTCGATGCTCGCGGCGGCCCTGGACCAGATCACCTGCGAGGTGAAGGCCGTCGAGGTGGAGGGCGAGGAGTTCAACCCGAGCTGCGAGCTGCTGGCGATGTGGCTGGCGGACCGGCTGGACGTGCCGGTGCGGCGGTCGCTGTCGTCCGGACCGGGTCTCACGGCCGTCCGGATGGACACCACCTGCGGCCCGGTCGCCCTGGACCGTGCGGACGGATCGCTGGCGACGCTGTCCATCGAGGGGCAGCCGCCGCGCGCGGTGGCGCTCAACCGGCGGGACACCGCCGAGCTGATCGCGGAGGAACTGCGCCGGCTCGACCCGGACGACATCTACGCGTCGGTGCTGCGTTACGGCGTGGAACGGCTGCACACCGTCCCCGAACAGCAGTCCGGGGGCGCCGGGGCCGAGCCGGTCCCGGGGGGCGAGGCCGCTGATCCGGTCGCCGAGGCGGAGCCCGTCGCCGAGCCCGAGCCGGTCGAGGAGGCCGCGAAGGCACCCGCGAAGAAGGCCGCGGCCAAGACCGCGAAGAAGGCACCGGCGAGGAAGGCGGCGGCGAAGTGAGCACTCCCCAGTTGGTCGTCCACCGCGACAAGGAGCTGATGGCGCAGGCCGCCGCGGCCCGCCTGATCACGAAGATCGTGGACGCGCAGGCCTCCCGGGGCACCGCGTCCGTGGTCCTCACGGGCGGCCGCAACGGCAACGGCCTGCTGTCCGCGCTGGCGGCGGCCCCCGCCCGGGACGCCATCGACTGGGGCCGCCTCGACGTGTGGTGGGGCGACGAGCGTTTCCTGCCCGAGGGCGACCCCGAGCGCAATGTCACGCAGGCCCGCGAGATCCTGCTGGACCACGTGCCGCTGGACCCGGAGCGCGTGCACGCCATGCCCGCCTCCGACGGCCCGTACGGCTCGGACGTCGAGGCCGCCGCGGAAGCCTACGCGGCGGAACTGGCGAAGGCCTCCGGGCCGGAGAACCACGGCTCGGTCCCGACGTTCGACGTCCTGATGCTGGGCGTCGGGCCGGACACCCATGTGGCCTCGCTCTTCCCGGAGATGCCGGCCGTGCGGGAGACCGAGCGCACGGTGGTCGGCGTCCACGGCGCGCCGAAGCCGCCGCCCACCCGTATCACCCTCACCCTGCCGGCGATCCGCGCGGCCCGCGAGGTGTGGCTGCTCGCGGCCGGTGAGGACAAGGCCGAGGCGGTGGCCATCGCCCTGTCCGGGGCGGGCGAGATCCAGGCCCCGGCGGCGGGCGCGTACGGCCGGCAGCGCACCCTGTGGCTGCTGGACGCGGCGGCGGCCTCGCAGCTGCCGCGCTCGCTGTATCCGCCGGCTTCGCCCTGAGGAACAGATGACGCGGGCGGCGGGGAGTCGCTCCCCGCCGCTTCGTCGTTCCCGCGAACTCTCCGCAGTTCCCCCTCCCCGGCAGGCAGATCCCCCTCCCCGGCAGGCAGTTCACGCTTTCCTCACCGGACGGCCACGCGCCGTCCATCTTTTGGGTAGGCTCCTGGCGCTCCATCCGCACCATTGAGGGGGGACCTCATGCACATACGCTTCGTCCTGGCCGGCGCCGTCACCGCCGCAACGCTCGCCGTCGTCGTCGCGACCCCGGCCCAGGCCACCGAGTACTCGTCGTCCCTGAAGATCAAGGGCATCCAGTACGACGCGCCGGGCCGGGACTCCAACAACTGCCGTACGGGCAACAGCAAGAGCGAGTACCTGACGGTCAAGAACTACTCGCGCACCGCGACGGTCAATCTCAAGGGCTACGTCGTCAAGGACGCCACCGGCAACAGGTTCACGTTCCCCGCCGACCACTACCTCCAGCCCGGCGACTACGTCCAGCTGCGCGGGGGCCACGGCACGGACTCGGACGCCAAGAACGTCGTCTACCGCCAGAACTGCAACTTCCTCTGGAACAACGACAAGGACACCGCGTACCTGTACAAGCCGTCCGGCGCGCACGCCGACACCCACGCCTACACCAAGTCCCGCGACGACCGGGACGGCAACGGCTACATCGGCTATCACGGCTGACGCCGCGGCCGGGCTCGGTCACTTGACCGAGCCCGCCATCACGCCCTGGACGAAGTGCCGCTGGAAGGCGAAGAACACCACCACCGGGACGATCAGGGACAGGAAGGCGCCGGGCGCCAGGACGTCGATGTTGCTGCCGAACTGGCGGATCTGGGACTGGAGTTCCACGGTCAGCGGCTGCGAGGAGCTGTCGGCGAAGAGCAGCGCGACCAGCATGTCGTTCCAGACCCACAGGAACTGGAAGATGGCGAGGGAGGCGATGGCCGGGCGGCCGACCGGCAGCACGAGCCGGGTGAAGATGCGCCACTCGCTGCCGCCGTCCATCCGCGCCGCCTCCAGCATCTCCTTCGGCATCTCCGCGAAGTAGTTGCGCAGCAGGAACACCGCGAACGGCAGCCCGTAGGCCACGTGGAACAGCACGACGCCGGGTATGGTGCCGAACAGGCCGAGCTGGCCGAACAGTTTGGCCACCGGCAGCAGACCGATCTGCACCGGCACCACCAGCAGGGCCACCACGAGCAGGAACAGGGGTTCCCGCAGGGGGAAGTCCAGCCAGGCGAAGGCGTATCCGGCCAGGGCCGCGATCACGACGACCAGGGTGGTGGCCGGCACCGAGATCAGCACGGTGTTCCAGAAGGCCTGGGTGATGCCCGAGTTCTTCAGCAGCGCCGAGTAGTTGGCGAAGGACAGCTGCCCCGGCGCGGCCAGGGAGGTCCACCAGCCGCCCTTCGCGGTGTCCTGCGCCGACCGCAGGGAGGACAGGAACAGTCCGGCCAGCGGGGTCAGCCAGACCAGGCCGATCACCACCAGGAAGGCCTGCACCAGGGCGTTGCCCAGGCCTCGCCGCACCGCGTTCATCGCTGACTCCTCATCGCTGACCTCATCGCTGACTCTGTCGGAAACGGCGGACGTTGAAGACCATCGCGGGGATCACCAGGAGCAACAGGAGCACGCCGAGGGCGCTGCCGAGTCCCTGGTTGTTGCCGCCGCCGAAGGACACGAGCCACATCTGGGTGGCGAGGACGGTGGCGTCCTCCTGCACCGGGCCGGGCGCGATGATGTAGACGAGGTCGAAGACCTTCATCACGTTGATCACGAGGGTCACGAAGACCACCGTGAGCACGGGCGCGAGGAGCGGGACCGTGATGCGGCGGAAGACCTGCCACTCGTTGGCGCCGTCCATCCGGGCCGCCTCCAGCGTGTCCCGGGGCAGCGTGGAGAGGCCGGCGCCGATCAGCACCATCGCGAATCCCGTCCAGATCCACAGGTACGCGCCGATGATCGCCGGGGTGACGAGGGCCGGTCCGAGCCAGGAGACCCCCTGGTAGGGCGCGGCGAAGTCGGCGGCGGGCAGCTTCACCGCGTAGGAGCCCCGGTCGAGCCCGGAGAGGCGGAAGGAGCCGTCGGCCGCGGTCGTCGTGCTCGCGACCGTCCTGCCGTCCCGCACCGCCTCGACCTTCATCCCGGGCAGCCCGCTCTCCCGCCGGTCGACCTTGCCCTGCCTGCCTCCGCCGCCGGGCGTGAAGTCCAGGTAGACGACACCGCGCAGCTCGTCCGGGGCGGCCTTCGCGCCGGCCGCCGGGTACGCGGGCGACGCGTCCCGGGGGAGGTCCCCGGGCAGGACGCCGACCATGGGAAGCGTCACCGGGCGGCCCGTCGCGGCGGTCGTGCGGTAGGAGCCGTCCCGGTCCTGGGTCATCAGGCCCTGGCGTCCGCGGGCCGTCGGGTACGCCGGCGTGCCCGTGAAGGCGTCGTGGACGGAGACGGCGGCCGCGTTCAGTACGCCCTTGTCCGGGTCCTGGTCGTAGGCGAGGCGGAAGATGATGCCGGCGGCGAGGAAGGACACCGCCATCGGCATGAAGAGGAGCAGCTTGAACGCCGTGGCCCAGCGCACCTTCTCCACCAGGACGGCCAGGATCAGGCCGAGGCCGGTGAGCAGGGCCGGTGCCACGACCACCCAGACGGTGGTGTTGCGGATGGCCTTCAGCGTGGCCGGGTCCCGGAACATCTCGGCGTAGTTGCCGCCGCCGACGAACCGGGTGCCGGAGGCGTCGAAGAAGCTGCGGCCGACGGAGAACAGCACCGGGTAGACGACGAGGGCGCCGAGCAGGAGCAGCGCGGGGAAGACGAAGAGCAGGGCGCCGAGCCGGGTGCGCCGCCGGCGGCGGGGCCCGCGCGCCGTACCGGCGGCCTGCGGGCCCGTCCGCTGTTTCGCGAGTGTGGCGGTCATGGTGCTGTCGCTCAGTTCTGGTAGGACTTGGCCGCCGCGGCTTCGAGCTTCGCCGCGGTCCCCTTCGGGTCCGACGGGTCGCGCAGGAAGTCCTGCAGCAGCTTCCACTCGCCGGCGCCCTTGGTGCCGCCGAAGGCCGCGGGCGCCTGGTCGGACATGTCGAAGCGGACCGAGTCACCGGCTCCGACGAGGGACTTGGCGGTGGCGCGGGTGACGTCGTCGCCGTACTGGTCGAGGCCGAGCTTCTTGTTCGGGGAGAGGAAGCCGCCCGCCTTCGCCCAGACGCCGGCCGCCTCCGGGGTGGCCAGGTACTCCAGGAGCTTCATGCCTGCCTTGGCGTTCTTGGCGTCCTTCAGGACGACCGCCGCGTCACCGCCGCTGACGACCGGTGCGCTGCCGCCGTCGACCGCGGGGAAGGGGAAGAAGTTCGCGTCCTTGCCGATCGACTTGCCGTACTGGTCGTGGGCGACGCCGGCGACGAAGTCGCCCTCGTAGACCATGCCGGCCTTGGGCTGGGGGCCGAAGACCTTCTCCACCGAGCCCGGGAAGTCGGTGTTCAGGGCGCCCTTCGGGCCGCCTGCGACGAGCTGCTTGTCCTTGAAGAGCTTGCCGAGGGTGGTGAGCGCCTTCACCACGCTGGGGTCGGTCCACGGCAGCTTGTGCGCGGCGAGGGCGTCGTACTTCCCGGGGCCGGCCTGGGAGAGGTAGACGTTCTCGAACCAGTCGGTGAGGGTCCAGCCGTCCTCTCCGGCCACCGAGAAGGCGGCGAGGCCGGAGTCGGAGACGGTGTGCCCGGCCTTGATCAGCTCGTCGTAGGTCTTCGGCGGCTGGACCCCGGCCTGGGCGAGCGCGGCGGGGCTGTACCAGACGGTGGACTTGTGGGCGGCCTTGAAGTAGAGGCCGTAGAGGGTGCCGCCGACGCTGCCGTACTTCTTCCAGACGGGCGCGTACCCGGCGTCCACGGCCTTCTCGGTGGCGGTGGACAGCGGCTTCAGCCAGCCCTTCTTCGCGAACTGCTGCAACACGCCGACCTGCGGGACCATCACGACGTCGGGGGCGTTGCCGCCCTCGATCTTGCTGCCGACGACCGTGGAGACGTTGTCGCCGGTGGAGACGAACCGGGTCCGGGCGCCGGTCTTCTCGGTGAACGCGTCCAGCACTTTCTGGAAGTTCTTCAGCTCGCTGCCGGTCCAGACGCCGGCCACGGTGACGGTCTGGCCGCTGAGCGCCTTGTCACCGCCGCCCGCGGAGACCGAACCGCCGCCGCAGGCGGTGGCACAGAGGGTCAGGGTGAGCGCGGTGCAGCCGGTGAGCCAGGTCGTACGTCGTCGCATCATCGTCGATGTCCTTTTCGGAGATGGGGTGTTGGGCGCGGATCAGAGGTCGTTCAGCCACCAGGCGGCCGTGGAGCCGGGCAGGACGCCGGGCGGGCAGGGGCCGCTGGAGAGCAGGGGGGTGCCGGGGACCGGCGCGGGGGTCGGGGCGGTGCCGAAGTTGACGGCGCAGACGAGGCCGTCGCCGCGGACGAAGCCGAGGACGCCGGGCTGGGTGTCCAGCCAGCGCAGCGTGCCCTCGCCCAGCTGGGGCAGGGAGTGCCGCAGCTGGAGTCCGTCGCGGTACAGGTGCCAGAAGGAGCGGGTGTCGGCGAGGGCGCGGTCGGTGGCGTACTCGGCGAAGTACTCGGGCTGCGGCAGCCACGGCCTGGCGCCCTCGGCGCCGGAGGTGAAGCCGAACGGGGAGGCCTGCCCGGACCAGGGCAGCGGCACCCGGCAGCCGTCGCGGATACGGGCGCGGCTGCCGGTGCGGTGGAAGATCGGGTCGGTGAGCACGTCGTCGGGCAGGTCGACGACCTCGGGCAGCCCCAGTTCCTCGCCCTGGTAGATGTACGCGGCGCCGGGCAGCGCCAGCATCAGCAGGGCGGCGGCCCGGGCACGGGCGGGGCCGAGGCCGCTGCCCTCGACGGCGGGTTCGCCGTACCGGGTGACGGTGCGGACCTGGTCGTGGTTGTTGAGGACCCAGGTGACGGTCGAGCCGGTGCCGGCGATGTCCTGCATGGCCTCGGAGATGACCTTGCGGAAGGCCTCGGCGTCCCAGGGTGCGCCGAGCAGGTCGAAGAAGAAGGCCTGGTGGAGTTCGTCGGGGCGGACGTAGCGGGCGTGCTCGCGGGCGGTGGGGACGGAGACCTCGCCGACGAGGAGGCGTTCCCGGCCGTCCCGCGCGGTGTACTCCTCGCAGGTGGCACGCCACTGCCGCCACACGTCGTGCACCTCGGGCCGGTTCCAGGCGAGCGGGTTGACCGAGTCGCGGGTGCGGGCGTCGGCCTCGGGGTCGTCGGAGTCGGGCAGCAGGGGGTGCTTGTACAGCCCGGCCGCCACATCGATCCGGAAGCCGTCCACGCCCCGGTCGAGCCAGAACCGCAGGACGCGGTCGAACTCCGCGGGTATCCCCGGTTCCCGCCAGTTCCAGTCGGGCTGCTGGGGCGTGAACATGTGCAGGTACCACTGGCCCGGGCGGCCGTCGGGCTCCGTGATACGGGTCCAGGCCGGGCCGCCGAACATGGCGTGCCAGTTGTTGGGCGGCTCCGCGCCGCCGGGGCCGCGGCCGTCGGCGAAGTGGAAGCGGGCGCGGGCCGGGCCGCCGGGCGCGTCGGCCAGGGCCTCGCGGAACCACGGGTGTTCGCTGGAGCAGTGGTTGGGGACGATGTCGAGGAGCACCTTGATGCCGAGCCGCCGGGCGGCGGCCATGAGCAGGTCGAACTCGTCGAGATCGCCGAAGACCGGGTCGACGCCGCGGTAGTCGGCCACGTCGTAGCCGTGGTCGTGCTGCGGCGAGGGGTAGAACGGGCTCAGCCAGATGCCGTCGACGCCGAGCTTCTTCAGGTACGGCAGGCCGGCCCGGACGCCGGCCAGGTCGCCGATGCCGTCGCCGGTGCTGTCCAGGAAGCTGCGGACGTACACCTGGTAGATCACCGCGTCGCGCCACCACTGTTGCCTGTTCAACCCTGTGGACCTGTCTCTGGAAGGGGGGCCGTAGTGCATGCATGTTAGGTAGGCGTCGCGCACAGGTGTCAATGAAATGAACGGAACCCGTTGTCTGGAACGCCTTAAAAAACAGGGCATTTCACAGCAAAGTGACCACAGTTGTGATGACAGCGTTACTTAACAGGTAACTAGCGGTCGGATGGCGGGTGACCGGCGACAGGCGGCCAGCGGCGCGCGAGGGGTGCCTTGCGGCGCGCGCGATGGACGGCTAGCGCCGCGCGATGGCGTCGAGTTCGCGCGCCAGCCTGCGCACGGCCTGCCCCGGCGTCTGGCGCCCGGTGAGCGCGTCCTGGACGACCGCCTGCACCGCCAGGCTGACCTGGTCGTAGTGCGCGCTCTTGGGGCGCGGGGCGGCGGTGAGGACGGCGGTGCGCAGGGTCGGCAGGTAGGGGAACCGGCGCACCAGCGCGGGATCCTCGTACAGCGCGGCGCGCACCGGGGGCAGCGCGCCGCGGGTGAGCACCTGGCGCTGGACGGGCGCGCTGGTGAGATAGGCGATCAGCCGCGCGGCGGAGTCGGGGTGGCGGGTGTGCGCGTTGACCGCGAGGTTGGAACCGCCGAGGACGCTCGTCCCCGGCCCGTCGGGCCCGGGCAGCGGTACGGCGCCGATCCTCCCGGCGACCCTGGATCCCTTGGCGGAGGCGACGGCGTAGGCGTAGGGCCAGTTGCGCAGGAAGAGCAGGTGGCCGTCCTGGAAGGCCTGTTTGGACTCCTCCTCCTTGTACGTCAGCGCCTGTTTCGGGATCCAGCCCTCCCGGACGCCCCGCGCGAGGAAGCCGATGCCCTCGCGGGCGGCGGCCGAGTCGACGGTGACGCGGGTGCCCTCGGCGCCGAGGATCGTGCCGCCCGCCGAGTAGACGGCCTCGGCCGCGTTGACGGTGAGGCCCTCGTAGGGCAGGAACTGGCCCGCGTAGCCCCCCAGTCCGTGCCTCGGCGCGATCGTCTTCGCGTCGTGCTCCAGCTCGGCCCAGGTGCGCGGCGGGCTCACGCCCTCCTCGGCGAGGACGTCCTTGCGGTACAGCAGCAGCCCGGCGTTGGTGACGTACGGCACGGCGTACAGGCGTCCGTCGTAGGTGGCCGTGTCCACGACCGGGGGCAGGAAGGTCCGCAGCGGGAAGCGGGCGCGGGGCAGCGGGCGGATCCAGCCGGCCGCCGCGAACTCCGAGGTCCAGTCGACGTCGATGTTCAGGACGTCGAAGCGGCCGCGGTCGCCGCCGCGCAGGTCGGTGGTCATCTGCGCGTGGGTCTCGTCGGCGGAGTCCGGCAGCTCGACGAGCGTGACCTTCTCGCCGGGATGCGCGCGGTTCCAGCCCCGCAGGAGCGGGCCGAGATAGCCGGTGAGGTCGCCGGCGGTGGCCAGGGTGAGCGGCCCGCGGCCCCGGGCGCCGCCCTCGTCGGCACGGGCACCGGAAGCCGCGTACCCTGCCATGATCACGACGAGAACGAGAAGGCCCCTACCGGCGGCGTGGATCCACCGCATAGGTTCCTCCCTGTACACCGGCATCGCGGGCGTCCTCGCCCGGGATCAGAGGCCATGTATACCTGTTAGGTATGAGCGATACTAGGGCCTGGAGCACATTGAGCAGACAGGAGGACAGCACGAGTGCGCCTGCCCCTCCTGGCACTCCTCGCCCGCGGCCCGGCCCACGGCTATGAGCTGAAGCAGGACCTTGAGCAACTGCTGGGCGCCGCGTACCCTCAGCCGAACGTCGGCCAGATCTACGTCACCCTCGGCCGCCTCGAGAAGTCGGGACTGATCGAGGGCGAGGACATCGAGCAGTCCAGCCGGCCCAACAAGAAGGTCTACCACCTCACCGACGCCGGGCGCGAGGCGCTGCACGCCTGGTTCGAGGAGACCGAGGACGAGCCTCGGGTACGGGACGAGTTCTTCATGAAGCTCGCCCTCGCCCCGCAGACCGGTCTCGCCGACCAGATCGCCCTCATCAACAGACAACGGCGCCAGTACCTCAACACCATGCGCAATCTGTCGAAGCTGGCCGCGGCCGAGAACCGGGACAACCGCATCTCCCATCTGCTCATCGAGGGCGCGATGCTGCATCTGCAGGCCGACCTCGACTGGCTGGAGCGGTGCCAGGAGGAACTGGAGGAGCTGGAATGAGCGACGGCTCTGCCGGTCCCCTGCTGCGTGCCGCCGGGCTGGTGAAGACCCACCACGGCGAGGGCGCGCCCGTACGCGCCGTGCGCGGGGTCGACCTCGCCGTGGCGCGCGGCGAGTTCGTGGCGATCACCGGCCCGTCCGGTGCGGGCAAGTCGACGCTGCTGCACCTGCTGGGCGGCCTGCAGCGGCCGGACGAGGGCAGCATCTGGCTCGACGGCCGGTGCACGGACTCCTTCGGCGAGGGGCGCTGGGCGGTGGAGCGCCGCAGGGCCATCGGCATCGTCTTCCAGTTCTTCAACCTGGTGTCCAACCTGTCGGTCGCCGACAACGTCGAGCTGCCCGCCCTGCTGGCCGGCGTCCCGCCGAGAAAGGCCCGCGCCGAGCGCGAGGGCCTGCTCGCCGAGCTGGGCCTGCAGGGCAAGGAGCGCAGCATGCCCGGCGAGCTGTCCGGTGGCGAGCAGCAGCGGGTCGCGCTCGCCCGTGCCCTGGTCAACCATCCGCCGCTGCTCCTGGCCGACGAGCCCGCCGGCAGCCTCGACAGCAAGGGCACCCGCGAGGTGATGCGGCTGCTGTCCCGCTTCCACGGGCGCGGGCAGAGCATCGTCCTCGTCACCCACGACGCCCGGCTGGCGAGCGCCGCCGACCGCGTGATCAGCTTCTTCGACGGCCGGATAGCCGACGACGCCGCCCTGGACGGCGGGCCGCCGCGCCGCGGCGGCATCTCCGGTGTGCTGGAGCTGAGGGACTGATGGAGCGGCCGGCGACGCGCGTGACGGTGCCGCGCGGGGCGAGGGGCTGAGGCGCGTGCGGGCCACCCTGCGCTGGGCGCACTCCGACCTGCGCACGCATCGCGGCGAGGCGCTCTTCCTCGTGCTGGCCACCGCCGGCATCGTGGCCTCGCTGCTGCTGGCCACCGCCCTGTTCGGCTACGCCACGAACCCCTGGCAGCGCGTCTTCACCCAGGCCCGGGGGGCGCACGTGTGGATCCACACCGCCGCGTCCGCCGACGCCCGCCGGCTCGCCCGGCTGCCCGGCGTCGACTCCGTCGCCGGTCCCTACCGCACCGAGGCCGCCACGGTCTCCTCGCGTGGCGTCCGCGCCTCCGTGGAACTGCGCGGACTTGCGCGGCCGCCCTCCGTGGGCCGCCCGCTGCTCACCGCCGGACACTGGCTGGACCCGGCCGAGCCGGACGGTGTGGTGCTGGAGAGCGGCTTGGCCCGCGCCCTGCTGGCCGAGCCCGGGGACACCCTCACCCTGCCCGGCACCGCCCGCACCCTCACGGTCGAGGGCATCGCCGACAGTGCCGAGCCCCGCTACGGCCCGGGTGAGCGGCCGGGCCTGGTGTGGGCCCTGCCGTCCGCCGTACGGGCCCCCGGCGGCCAGGTGACCGGGCTGCGGCTGAGCGACCCGGCCGACACCGACTACGCCGTGCAGCGCGCCGTCACCGTACTGGGCGCGGGCGCCGTCGACGACGTCTCCACCTGGCAGCAGGCGCGTTCCGCGGCCCAGGGCGACAACCGGCTGCTCGGGCAGGTGCTGGGGCTGTTCGGTCTCGGCGCCCTGATCGCCGCCGGGTTCGCGGTGCACGGCGCGATCGCCACCCGTATCCGCGGCCATCTGCGGGACCTGTCGGTGCTCAAGGCGATCGGTTTCACGCCGGGCCAGGTGGTGCGGGTCTTCCTGCTCCAGCACCTCGCGTACGCCGTGCTCGGCTCCGTGTCCGCCGCGGCGCTCACCGAGGCCCTGGGCCGCCGGATACCGGGGCGGCTCGGGGACGCCGTGGGTGTGTGGCAGGGCCTGCCCGGACACAGCCTGGCGCTGTGCCTGGTGCCCGTCGGCGCGGTGCTGCTCATCGGCCTGACCACGGGACTCGCGGCCTGGCGGGCGGGCCGGGTGCCACCGGTTCCGGTCCCGCGCCCGTCCGCTCCCGCAGGCGGACGGCTGACCGGCCTGGCCCGGCGGGCTCTGGGCGTGCGGTTGCCGGCCGCGCTCGTCCTCGGCTGCCACCGGGCGTTCACCGGACGCGGCCGGTCACTGGCGACCGTGGCCCGGCTGGCGCTGCCGCTGCTGCTGATCGTGGTGGCGCTGAGCGCCTGGACCACGATCGACCGGTTCCACGGCAGTCCCGAACGGGTGGGCCTGCCCGCCGCGCTCACGGTCCGCGCGGACGGCTCCGCGGACCCGGCCGGGGTACGCGGCCTGCTGACCCGTGACTCCCGGGTCGCCGCCGCCTACCCCGGTGTCGAGCTGGCCGCGCTGGTGCCCGGCCAGACCGGCACCATCGCACTGCGCGGCGTCGGCACCCGCGGCGAGCCCTACCCCTGTGCGCTCGCCGACGGCCGCGCCGCACGCGGGCCGGACGAGGCGGTGGCCGGCCAGGGCCTGCTCGACCTGCTGGGGGTGCGGGTCGGCGACTGGGTGCGGATGACGGTCGGCGACCGGCCGCAGATCCTGCACATCGTCGGCCGCAGTCTCGAACCGCGGAACGCCGGCCGGGTGGTGACGACCTCCCTGGACACCCTGCGCGAGAACGACCCCGGGCTGGCCCCGGCCTTCTACGAACTGCGTCTGCGACCCGGTGCCGACCCCTCCCGCGTGGCCGGCGCGCTCACCGCGGCCGGCCGGGGTCACCTGGACGTGCATCCCGTCACGAACCCGGCCGACGGGCTGTCTCCGCTGCGCGCGGTCGTCGCCGGGCTGATCGCCGTGCTGGCCCTCATCGGGCTGGTCGAGCTGCTCACCGCCATCGGCGGCACCGTGCGCGAGGGCGAGCGGGACGTGCTGGCGCTGCGGGCGATCGGCATGTCCCCGCGGCAGATCACCGCGATCACCGTCACGGCGATGAGCTGCACGGCCCTGTGCGCCGCCGTCGCCGGTACGGCGCTGGGCCTGCCGCTGGCCCACCGGCTGATCGACGCGGAGGGCAGCTCGAGCGGCATCGGGGCCGGGATCGCCCGGTCCCCCTCCCCCGGGCTGCTGCTCCTGGTGGGTGCGGCCGCCGTGCTGGGGGCGGCGGGACTGGCCGCGCTGCCCGCGGCCCGCGCGGCCCGCAAGCGCCTCGCGGACACGCTGAGCGCGGTGGCCTGAGCCGGCCGCCGACCCCCGGTCCACAGCCCCCGGCTCGCGCCCCACGGCTGCGGCCGCGGCGGTGGCCGATGCCGCAGCCGTGGCCGTTGCCGCAGCCGTGGGCGTGCCGGCGGTCAGTCCCGGCCGCGCAGCTTCCGGTACTCGGCGACGAGGGCCTTGGTCGACGGGTCGAGGCCGGGTACGTCGGTGCCCTCGGTGAGGGCCGGTTCGACGCGCTTGGCGAGGACCTTGCCGAGT
>NZ_JBEOTD010000046.1:0-66037 GCF_040426375.1 Streptomyces sp. NPDC096012 | reverse complement strand
AGCACCGCCAGCTGATCGAAGAACAACCGCGACAACTCACGGGCATCCTTCGGCGCCACCCGGGAGGGATCGCACACCTCCGGCAGCTCCGCCGTCTCCCTGTCCGCTGCGACCGTGCTCGCGAGCTTCATCATGCTTCCCTCCCATGGTTGAACCGGCCGGCCCCGCCGACCGCCGAAACGACCGACGACCAGCCGACTACCCCCTCATCCCGCATACATGCCCATGCTCTGAGCGAATCGGCCACCGGTGCGTTCGCGTGGGTGAGAGCCGGTCCCACGTTCCTCCCGGCGCGGCGAGTCCGAGCGGCGCAGGCGCGTGTGGGACATCGGCCCGGCCGGAAGCCCGCCCGTTCGGGCCGACGGTGACTCCCGCGCACCTCCCGGCCGGTGGCGTCTTCGGCCGAGCGAACCCTCGGCCCGTGCGGCATACCGTGATCGAGCGGGGGCAGACGACTCCCCGGAGGACGCACCGCCCGGCCGCGACGCCGGCGCCACCGGGGAGTGTGTACCGCTCGGCGGATCCCGCGGGCCGATGCCTTCGACGGCCCGCCTCTCGAAAGAGGTTGTGACTGTGCTGCTGCCCGTGGAGAAGGAACTGCGGTCGGTGTTGGCCCGCTTCGCCGATGCCCGGTTCCGCCATGACCTCCACCCCACCGGCCAGTCCAGCCGGGAGCTGGAGGAGACCGCTCACACGCTCTGCGCCATGACCGGCACCCAGTCGGTGGAGCAGGCCCTCGCCGCCGCCGACGCCCTCCTGGACCGGCTGCGAACCGACCGCCACGCCGCCACCGGGGCCGGCCAGACGCTGGCTGCCTGAGCCACGCCGCCTCGGAGGCCCGACGGCTGGACGGCTGAATCGGATCCCTGCGATGCGCTGCTCCGGCTCCATGACGTCGGCGCCCGTGCCCGATCCCGGCGTACGACGTCCGAACGCGCCGCGACCCCGGCATCGCGCGGGCCGTCCGAGCGCGCTTCGCCGGGGTCGCGGGTCACGCCCGTGACGTCACGCGCTGTCGACCATCCCGGAGGCCCGGTCGTCCAGCATCTTGGAGGGGCCCAGGACGACGGGAAGTTCGGTCAGGCCCCGGAACGCGGGGAAGGGCACGGTGAGCCACTTGGCCTCGTCCGCAGGCCGGGCCAGGGAGAGTTCCGGGAAGCGGCGGAAGAGCGAGGCCAGGGCGATCTGCATCTCCATCCTCGCCAGCGGTGCGCCGAGGCAGTAGTGCGGTCCCGTACCGAAGCCCAGGTGGTTGCTCTGCACACCCGGCCGGTCGACGTCGAAGGTGTCGGGGCTCTCGAACGCGGCGCCGTCCCGGTTGGCCGAGGTGACCGCGATCTGCACCAGCGAGCCCTTGGGAATGAGCGTCCCCGCGATGGTGATGTCCTCGAGCGCGTGGCGGAAGGTCGCGTTCTCGACCGAGCCCTCGAAGCGGATGATCTCCTCGATCGCGTTCGGCAGCAGGTCGGGTGAGTCGAGCACCTGCCTGAGCTGGTCGGGATGGGTGAGCAGGGTGTAGACGGCGTTGCCGATGAGGTAGGCGGTCGTCTTGTGGCCCGCGAACAGCAGTACCCACAGGGTGGACAGCAGCTCACCGTCCGTCAGCGACTCCTGCTCGTCCCGCGTCTGGATGAGGACGCTGAGCAGGTCGTCCTCGGGGGCCTTGCGCTTACGGGCGATGAGGACCTCGAAGTACTCGCGGAGAGTGTTCTCCGCCTCGGCCAGGCGATCCTTGTCCTTCTTGCTGAAACCGGTCCGCGCGACGACGCTGCACCACTTCTGGACCTCCTGCCGCTCCTCCTCGGGGACGCCGATGAGTTCGCAGATGACCTGCAGGGGCAGCGGGAAGGCGAAGGCCGACAGCAGATCGACGGGCTCCAGGGTGGAGCAGTTGTCGAGCAGCGTGTCGGTGAGCTCCTGGATGCGTGGGCGCAGCGCCTCGATGCGGCGGGGCACGAAGGCACGGCTGATGATCCTGCGCAGCCGCGTGTGCTTCGGCGGATCGGCGAACAGCATGTTGTCGTCAAGGGCGATGGAGGAGTCGCCGAAGATGGACCGGTAGGCGTCGATGGCCGCGTACATGTCCTTGCTGATCCTCGGGTCGGCCAGGGCGGCCTTCGCGTCCTCGAACCGCGTGATCAGGTAGGACTCCACACCGTGGGGCGGGGTGATGCGGCAGACCGGCGCGTTCTCCCGCAGGTGCCGGTAAAGAGGGTGCGGGTTGGCCCGGTACTCCGGGCAACCACGGGATGCCGCGTCCACCGCCCTGGCTGTCTCGTCCGCGGTCTCCTGCTCCTGCATCTGAGTCATCGACGGCCCTTCTTCTCTTCCCACGGTGGCACGGGTCGGCTGCAACGCTGGAATGCATTGACGCCACCCGGAACGGGAAAACGCGATTCACCCTGACGCGGCCCCCGGTCGTCGGCGCGGTACGGCAGCGGAAAAGCAGAGTGCGCCGTCCGGGGGAAGGCTCGATTGCCGACCCCGGGGGCCTGTGACAGGTTCGGATTCAGGGCCGCCATGAATGCGATTCGCTGCCCGAACTACCGCTGCGTCACTGGAGGAGGACGGGCCGTGGACACGCGCGACAAAGAAATGGTGCCGGTACTGATCGTGGGCGGTTCGCTTGTCGGACTGTCGGCGTCGGTGTTTCTGGGAAGACTGGGCGTGAGCCATACGGTCGCCGAACGCCGGGCCGCCACTTCCGAACACCCCCGGGGCCGGGGGAACAACATGCGGACGATGGAGTTGTTCCGCACCGCCGGGCTGGAACCGGACATCAGAGAAGCGGCGGCCGTCCTGTCCGGCAATCACGGCATCATGCAGACGGACAGGCTGTCGGGCGGTGAGAGCAGGTGGCTCTCGGCCCGTCTCACCGGCGGGGCCCCCGAGACGAACGTGTGCTCCACCCGGCGGTGCGCGTGCAGCCAGAACGACCTGGAGCCCGTCCTGCTGGCACACGCCCGTCGGCTGGGCGGGGACGTGCGCTTCGGTACGGAGCTGATCTCCTTCACCGAGGACCGGGACGGCGTGACGTGCGAACTGCGCGAGCGGGAGAGCGGCCGGACGTACTCGATGCGCACGGCCTACCTCCTGGCGGCCGACGGACCGCGCAGCCCCGTGCGCGAGCGGCTGGGCATCGGCCAGAGCGGCGGCGGCGACCTGTTCCACAACGTCAGCGTCACCTTCCGCAGCAAGCTCCTCCGCCAGGTGGCCGGGGACCAGCGGTTCCTCGTGTGCTACCTGAACGGGACCGAGGGCGAGGGGGTCCTGCTGCCCGTCGACAACGAGGAGAAGTGGGTCTTCCACGTCCCGTGGTTCCCCGAGCGCGGCCAGACGCTCGAGTCCTTCACCGACACGCGCATCGCCGACCACATCAGGGCCGCCGCCGGCGTACGTGACCTCGACGTCGAGGTCACGGGACGCGCCCCGTGGCATGCGGCGGACCGGGTCGCCGACCGTTACCGGCAGGGACGCGTCTTCCTCATCGGTGACTCGGCCCACGAGATGCCCCCCACCGGCGCCTTCGGCTCCAACACGGGCATCCAGGACGCGCACAACCTCGCCTGGAAGATCACGGCCGTGCTGCGCGGCTGGGCGGGAGAGGGCCTGCTGGACACCTACGAGGACGAACGGCGCCCGGTCGCCCTGGCCACGAGTGCCCGGGCCATCGAGCAGGCCGCCCGCGAGCAGCACCCCGGCTACGCAGCGGCGCAGGGGCCCGGACAGAGCACGGACCTGATGACCGTGTCCCTCGGCTACCGCTATGTCTCCACGGCCGTGTCCGGCGCCGACACCGAGGCCCCGACCATTCCGCAGACGCTGCGCCTGCAGGCGGACCCGGGCACCCGGGCCCCGCACATGACCGTCGTGCACAACGGGGACACCAAGTCGACCATCGACCTGTACGAGCGGTCCTTCGTCCTGCTCTGCGGACAGGTGGACGGGCCGTGGCCGTCGGCCGCCCACGCCGCGGCGGCCAAGCTCGGCGTCCCCCTGGTGTCCTACCGCGCCGGCGCCGGCCCGGACTTCGACCTCGACACCTCGCCCGCCCTCGACGCCGGTGCCGAGGACTGGGCCGCCACGCACGGCGTCTCCCCGCGGGGCGCGGTGCTCGTGCGCCCCGACGGAATGGTCGCCTGGCGCTCCGGCGACCTCCCCGCGAACCCCGAGGACGAGCTGACGCACGTTCTGCAAGGCATCCTCAGCCGCTGATCCCGTCTCCGACGCCCTCGAACCGTTCCACCAAAGGGAGCTCCCCCATGCCTCAAGCCGCCGAGACCACCGACCTGCAAGCTCCGGGCGACATAGGCCTGCGCACCGCAGTGGGCGCCGAGGACGCCCGGCACGAACGAATAGACGTCCACCACCACTACACCGCCCCCGAATGGGTCAACTGGGCCGAGGAGAACGGGATCGCGGACCGCGACAGCCTGCCGCCGTGGACCCGGTGGGACGAGGCCGCCGCCCTGGACCTGATGGACCGGACGGGCACGCGCACCAGCGTCCTCACCGTCGCCATGCTGGGGCGTTTCCAGGACGCCGCGACACGCAAGGAGAGCACGCGGGTCGCCCTCGAGGCCGCCGGCGACCTGACCGTCCGGCACTCCGGCCGCTTCGCCTTCTTCACCCCCGTCTTCCTCGACGACGCCGAGCTCTCGCGCTGGTCCGTCACCCACGGGATGGACCGGCTCGGCGCGGTGGGCGTCAGTGCGCGCACCAGCACGGGCAGCACGTATCTGGGCGACCCCTCGCTCGACCCGGTGATGGCGGAGCTCGACGAACGCGCCGCTGTGATCAGCACGCACCCCATGCAGGTGAACACCTCCGGCGCCCCCGAGGGTGTACCGCCGTTCGTGTGCGACTTCCTCATGGACACGACCCGCGCCGCACTGAGCCTGATCATGAACGGCACTCTGGACCGTTTCCCGCGGCTCACGTTCATCCTGCCGCACGGCGGCGGGTACCTCCCCTACATCGCGAGCCGGATCGAGGTCTTCGGGCGCCAGCTCGTCCCCGCCGTCGACCCCGGCCGCGTCCGGGACTACCTGCACCGCTTCTACTACGACACGGCGGCGCCCATGTCCCCGTCGGCCACCCCGACTCTGCTGGCCGCCGCGGGCTCCTCCCGCATCCTCTACGGAAGCGACTGGCCGCCGACCCCGGCCCGCGTGGTCGCCGATGTGACGACTCCCGCTCTGGACAGTGATCCCGCCCTCGGCGAGCGGGAGCGCGGCCACATCAACCGCGGGAACGCCCTGCGTCTGCTGCCCGCCCTCGCGGCGGCCTGAGCACGCCGGGGCGCCGTCCTCGTACGGCGTGCGCGAGTGCCACGGAGATCCGCCGTCCGTCTCGCTCCGGCGCTCGGACGGACGTCGGCCGTGCGGCTCGGTCCACCGAGCCGCACGGCCGACGCGCGGTCTCACCTCACCTCAGCACAGTCCCGCGGGGATCGAGACCCGGCAGAAGTTGCCGCGGAAGAGGTTGCTCCCCTTCGAGGCGTTCTGATTGACCAGGTCGGCGGGGGCGTTGGCGGTGATCCAGTTCCCGTCGACGCGGTTCTTCTCGTTGGCCGCGCCGACGAAGCTCTTGAACAGCACGATTCCGCCCGACAGCGAGGACCGGCCGCTGTTGCCCGTGACCACGTTGTGCGTCAGCAGCGCGTTCTCCGCGCCGGCCAGCACGATGCCCGAGCCCTGCACGAACGGCAGCCGGGCCGTCTTGGCGCAGTACCTGTTGTTGTGGAGCACGTGGTTGCCGCTGATGGTGAGGGCACCGGCACGGGGCTTGTTCTCGTCGCCGATCACGAGCAGGCCGGCGCAGTTCCCGGTCAGGTGGTTCCGCCGGACCGTCAGGTTGCGCAGGCGGAGGATCGTCAGGCCGTTCCGGTTGTCCTGCAGGGCGTTGCCCTCCACGACCAGGCCCCGGCTGTCCGTGGCCCCCTTCTCCGACATCGTCGTGTTGGCGAGGTACAGGCCGGCGTCACCGTTGCCGCGGGCGATGTTGTCCCTGAACACGCCACGGGTGGAGTGCTCCTGCGAGATGCCCCACTTGCCGTTCTTCTCGGCCCTGACCCGCTGCACGGTCAGGCGGTCGGTGGCCAGGGACCACAGGCCGACGCCGGAGAAGCCCGTCACCTTCAGGTCGGAGACGGTCACGTTCGCGACGGGCTTGTTCCTGAGCCCGACCACGCAGATGCCCTTCCCGCCCTCCACGCAGCCGATCGCGCCCTTGTGGCTCGGGGCGGCCTTCTTCCGGGGAGGCACGATCACCGTGCGGGGACCGACGCCGCGCAGGGTCACCCCGGAGGTCTTGACGGTCACGCTCTCGCGGTACGTGCCGGCCTGCACCAGGACCGTGTCGCCGGCACGGGCGGCGTTCACCGCCTTCTGGATCGACTCCCCCGGGTGCACCGTCAGGGTTCGCGGTGACGCGGCGGCCGGGAGGACACCGGGGCCCACACCGAGGAGCACGGCGACGGACGCGGCGTACCGAACATGATTCCTTTTCATGTCCGGAAAATAGGACCGGATATGCGGCCGCCCTGGCGACAACTCGCCCGCATGCCTCCGGTCGGGCGTACAGGTTCACATCACCGGCCGCGTACCCGCGGCCTCGGAGTAGCAGCGGTGGCAGCCCGATCCGGCCGTACCTAGGCTCGCTAGCGGAAACGAGTCCGCGGAAAGGACGCAGAATGCCTCAGCTGGACGGAGAAGAGATCCGCGTCAGCGCGATCGATACGGCGGATGAGCCCCGAACGCTCACGCATGCGCTGCGTTCCGCCGTGAAGGAAACCATGCTGCTGCCGGTTTTCCTGGTCCTCACCGCCATGATGGTGGCACTCTGGCTCATGGGAATGCCCTTCATGCAGGCCTTGACCATTTCGACCGCGGTGAAGATTTCGCTGGTTCTGTTCGAAACGCGTCGGCGGCCTGGCGCGTCGAAGGGTTGACGCGCGGCGGCCCTATCCGTTCCGGGAGCCGGACGGTGCTTGGACCGGGGTGCGGTCGAGGGGACGGGCACCCGCGTGGCCGGGCGCTTCTTCCGGGCCGGGCGCTTGCCCTGGGCCAGGGCGCCTCTTCCGGGCCGGGCGCTTGCCCTGGGCCAGGGCGCTTCTTCCGGGCCGGGGGCATTCTCGTCCTGGTCGGCGCCCCCTCTCCCCCGGGCTTCCCCGGGCGGCGTACTTCCCCGGTCCGCGCCCGGTCTCAGACCCCGCGACCCGCCTTCTCGCCGGCCCCGTTCTCCCCCAGCCCCCTCGGCACGGCCGCCGCGAGGTCGTCGCGTCCCGGATGCGCCCGGCGTTCCCGCAGGTCGGCCACCGCCAGGACCAGGGCGACGAGGATGATCGCCGTGGCGGTGAGCAACCCCAGCTGAAGGGCCGTCGTGGGCCGGCCGTGGTTGGCGACGTGCGCGAAGTAGACGGAGCCGACCACGGCGATACCGGCGGCCGCGCCGATCCGCTGGCCGGTCTGCAGCACCCCGCCCGCCGCGCCGGCACGTCGTACCGGCACGAGCGTGAGTGTGAGGGTCGTGTTGGGTGAGACCGTGAGTCCGGACCCGATGCCCCCGACGACCAGCGGCAGCGCCATGGCCCAGCCCACGCCGTCCCCGGGCACCAGCTGAACGGCGACGACGACGCCGAGCAGCCCGAGGGTCACCCCGCTCAGGCCGAAGACGACCATGCTGCGGCCGTAGCGCATCACCAGCCGGCCCCCGATGGCGGCGCCGACCGCCGAGGCGGCCGCGAACGGCAGGATCGTCACACCCGCGGCCAGCGCGCTGTATCCCGCGGCGTTCTGCAGGAACAGCGACAGGACGAAGAAGATGGTGGTCAGCCCGGCGAAGAACATCAGGCTGATGAGAGCGCCGAGCGTGAAGGAGCGCAGGGAGAACAGCCCGAGGTCGACCAGCGGTGCCTTCCCCAGGCGTCCCTGGTTCCGCTCCCACACCCAGAAGGCTCCGAGCAGCAGGGCGGCCACCGGAACCAGCAGCCACTTGGCCCGGCCCTGCCACTGCTGCTCCTGCACCAGAGGCAGCAGCAGCGCGAGTACGCCCGCACCGAGCAGCAGTAGGCCGAACGGGTCGAACTTCTCCCGTCTGTCGTCCGGCACCGGGAGACGGGGCAGCAGCCGGTTCCCCGCGACGAGGGCCGCCACCCCGATCGGCACGTTGACGTAGAACACCCAGCGCCACCCGTCGGCCGTGCCGAACGCGTGGATCAGCAGTCCGCCCGCCAGCGGGCCCACGGCGGTGGACACGGCGACGACGCTGCCGTGGAAGCCGAACGCCCGGGCTCGCTCGGCGCCCTGGAACATCTGCTGGATCAGCCCCGAGGTCTGCGGTGCGACGACACCGGCGGCCGCGCCCTGGATCAGCCGGCACACCACCAGCCAGGTGGGGCCGGTGGCGAGGCCGCAGGCCGCCGAGGCGGCCGTGAACACGGCGAGGCCGAGCAACAGCGCCTGGCGGCGCCCCCGCAGGTCACCCAGTCGTCCCGCCGGTGCCAGCGCCAGTCCGAAGGCGAGGGCGTATCCGGACACCACCCAGGACTGGGCGGCTTCCGAGGCACCGAGCCCGCGTTCCATCGAAGGCAGCGCCACGTTCACGATCGAGACGTCGAGCAGCGAGATGAATCCCGCGGTCAGGCAGACCCCGAGCGCTTTCCACCGCCGGTCGTCGAGAGCGGGACGGGCCGTTTCTGTGGTCATGTGATCACGCTATGCAGCCGCGGCCGGTCGCACCAGCCGGGGAAAGGGCGGCAGGCCCCCGACGGAAAACGGGATCGCCCCGAAGATCATGCACTCGATAGCGTCTGCGGCACCGGATCACGGAGCCCGTCGCCAAGGAGTCGCCATGAGCACATCCGCCACGCCCTCGTCCGCATCGCCGTCCCGCCCCTCCCGGCGCCGTCTGCTGGCCGGTGGAGCCGGTCTGGCCCTCGGCGCGTCCGCCGGGGCGCTCGTCCCGACGGCCCCGGCCGCCGCGGCGGAGCCGGCGTCCGCGGCGCTCTTCCCGCTCAAGCCGCCCCACCTGCTGGAGGCCGAGACCCTGGTGGAGTACCTGCGGCTGAGAGCCGACCAGTGGGACCACAACCGGTACGACGCGGCCGGGGAGGACCTGGGCCGGACCACGGTGACCTGGGGCCGTCCGGGACATCCGGAGGAGTTCGAGAACCTCTCCCAGTGCTCGTCGTTCATGACACTGCTGCTGCAGCGGGCCTACGGCTCCGACACGGCCTACGGCTGGGCCACCCGCGCCTACTTCGACCAGTACTTCCCGCGCAAGGACGGCCTCCCGCGCGCCTCGTCCTCCCAGCCCGCCGCGGAGGATCTCCAGGCGGGCCTCCGCAACGCCTCGAACGTGCCGCACTTCGACCCCGTGACCAAGCCGGTGAACCTGCGCCCCGGTGACATCGTGGCCTGGGACTACGATCCCGCCACCAGAAGCGCCCCCTACACCGGGCACACGGTGCTGATCCGCTCCTACCTCGGCACCTACGCGTCCACCGTGGACAGCCGGCTCGGCATACCCGGTGTGGTCCCGCATCTCTTCCAGGTCGTCGACTGCACCAGCAACCCGCACGGCGGCCCCACCCTGACCAGCCAGGCCAGTGTCGACCGCTACCGCGCCTACCCCGACACACGGGCCACGATCACCGACGGTCCGGACGTCGCCTACGACGAGAAGAACGGCGTGGGCTACGGCCACATGGTCTTCTACGCCGACCCGGACACCTCCCTCTTCGCCGGGTACCGCTGGAGCCTGAACTCCTCCTCGCCGGAGCCCGCGGTCGCGGAGGCCGTCAGCGGCAAGAAGCAGATCGCCGCGGGCCGGGTCAACGCGTTCGTGGTGTAGCCGGACCCGGTCCGCCGCGCGCGCCGCCGGTACACATCAGGGCACTCGGGACCGCTGTTACAAGACAGGGACGAACCGCCGATGAACGCCCGGCTTTCCCGTGACGTCGTTTCCAGTGACCAGGTCAATCGGCACTTAGCTGCCCTTTGACGCGAAACGCTGTTCCCAGCACGGAAAGGCACATAGTTGTGATGGTCTCGAAGCGGCTCCCCCTGCGCATTGCCGTCGTCGGTGTCCTCGGCTCGCTCACCGTCGCCCTCGCCGGCACCGCGATGGCGGCCACTCCGGCGGCGCACACCACATCCCTCGCGGTCGCCGCGCACAGCACCAAGGCCACCAAGGCCGGCATCACCGCCAAGCCGTCCGTGTCCTCGGTCGGCGCCTGGCAGCTGTTCCGGGTCACGGGCAGGACCACGGGGCTCAAGGAGGGCAGCAAGGTGACCCTCCAGCAGAAGCAGCACGGCAACTGGGTCTCCCTGCCCGCCTCCGCACCCGTCACGCGGAGCGGCTCCTACTCGCTGGGCGTCAAGCTGGGCATCAAGGGCAAGAACGACCTGCGCATCGTCAGTGGCAGCACCGCCTCACCCGTCTTCAACGTGACGGTCCGCTGAACCCGGCCGCCCCTGACCCCACTTCGAGCCGAAGGAGGCCAGGGGCGGCGCGACGCGGGCGGGCCGGGGAAGCACCCCGTTCCGCGTCGTGGCCTCGCAGGCGCAGGCACAGATGTGGACGCCGAGTGACTCGTGCGGCCCACCGGACTCGCTATACGATCAGCCCCGGACGGTGAACCACGATGCCGGGGAGGCAGGGTGTACGAGCTCGTGCTCCGAGTGGATTGCGGACCCACGGCGTCCGACGAGCAGGTGGAGCGCCAAGCACGCAGCCTCTACCGGGACTTGCGAACGCTCGGCCTGTTCAACGTGGAGCGCAGGCAGGCTCCCGCACCGGCCGGCTCGATGGCCTCCGCCGGGTACGAGATCGGAGCCCTCGTCGTCAGCGGCGCCTTCTCGGCCGCGACGCTGAAGGCCGTGAGCAACGTCCTGGTGGCGTACATCCAGCGCTCCAAGGCCCGTTCCGTGGAATGGGAGTTCGACGGCGACAAGGGGACGTTCCAGGCGCTCTCCGCCAAGGACCAGAAGAAGCTGGTCGACGTCGTGGCCTCGCGGATCGCCGCGGGAGCCGGCACGGACGTCGGCAACGGGGAGCCGGGGGACAGCGATGACGGGACGCCGGATCGCACTGCTGGTCGCGACTGACGGATACGTCGACCCCGGCCTCAGCCAGCTCCGGTCACCCGCGCGCGGCGCCGGCGAGCTGGAAGCCCTGCTGAAGGACGAGGCGGTGGGCCGCTTCGACTTCGTCCGTACGCTCACCAACCGGCCCAAAGAGGAGATCGAGCGAGAGATCGAGGCGCTGCTCAGCAATCGCGCGCCCGACGATCTGGTCCTGCTCTACCTCGCCTGTCACGGCATCCGGAACGACACCGACCGGCTGTTCTTCGCGGCTATCGGAACGGACCTGCGCCGCCCGCACACCACCGCCGTCCGTGCCGACCTCGTCCACCAGCTCTTGGACGAGTGCGAGGCCCGTACCAAGATCGTGCTCCTGGACTGCTGCTACAGCGGCCTCTTCCACAGGGCCACTCCCATGTCGCCCGCGCCGGTCGACGTGGAGGCGGCGCTGGTCGGCCGCGGCACCTTCGTGATCACCGCGTCCACCGCGCTCGAGTACGCCTACGAGGGAGACCAGCTCACGCTGGACAACGCCCGGCCCGTGGCACGCTTCACCGCCGCGATCAACGAGGGGCTCGGTACGGGACTGGCCGATCTCGACCGTGACGGTGTCATCACACCGGACGAGCTGTACACGTACGTCCACGACGCCGTCGTCAACCAGAGCGGCCCGGAACAGACGCCCACCAAGTCCGGCCAGTGCGAGGGGCACGTCCCCCTCGCCTACGCCGCGCGCACCGACCCTTCCACCGGCCTGCCCTCGCAGGGGGCACGGACCGGCGAACTGGTGCTGGGGAGCCTTCTCCCACCGCCGGTCGACACCCCGGACCGGGGGTTCATCTGCGACTCCTGGGAGGGTGCGTCCCGGCTCATAGTGCCGATCGGCCGTACGGTCGCGGCCTCCGGCGGCGAGCTCATGTGCCTGGACCTCTCCAACCGGAGCGGGAACGCCGCGGTCGTCGGCAGGCTGGGCAGCGGTAAGACGACGCTGCTGCGTGTCCTCGCGATGTCGCTGGCCCTGACCCATACACCGCACGAGGCGGAGCTGTATCTCCTGGAGGGGGCCGTCAACCGGCTGGGTGTGCTGCGGTCGATGCCGCACGTGAAGAAGGTCGCCGCCGCCCACGAGCACGAGGCGGTCGCGGAGGTCCTCGCGGCGTTGAAGGACGCCATCGCCGCCCGGCGGGCTCTGTTCCGTGACCTGGACATCGACTCCGTCGAGGAGTTCCGCGAGCTGCGGGCCGCGGGACGGCTGCCGCTCGACAGCGCCAGCGACGTCTTCCTCGTGATCGACGGCTGGCTCGACTTCGACTGGGAGATCCCCCAGTTCTCCCAAGAGGTCCACCGGCTCGCCAACACGGGCTTGAACTACGGTCTGCATCTCCTGGTCTCCGCCCGGCGCTGGAGCGACTTCGGTACGGGTCTGCTGGGCCTGCTCGGGACCCGGGTGGAACTGCCCCTGGACGACCCGTCGGAGTCGCAGATCGATGCGACGCTCTCAGCGGGCCTCGGGATCGGCTGGGCGCTGTCGCTCCGACGGCGTTTCCGTGTGGCGGTGCCCCACTTGGAGGAGGTCACCAGCTCAGCAGAGGGAAGGCAGGCCCTGGCCGAGACGACGCAGCGGATGCGGGAACGCTGGCTCGGCGTGCAGCCGGACACGGCGCCGCCGTCCCGCACCGACATCCCGTTCACGAAGCTGTTCGACATCGGCGACGCCGAGCGGTTCGACGTGACCCGCACGTGGCCGGAGCGCCCGCCGAAGGAGCGGCTGCGGGTGCCGATCGGGGTCGGCGAGGACGGCCAGCCCGTCGTGCTCGACCTCAAGGAACCGGCACACGGCGGGATGGGCCCACACGGCCTGTGCGTCGGTGCCACCGGCTCCGGCAAGTCCGAACTGCTGCGCACACTGATCCTCGGCCTCGCCGTCACGCACTCGTCGGAGACACTGAACTTCGTCCTGGCCGACTTCAAGGGCGGTGCCACCTTCGCCGGCATGTCGGAGCTGCCGCACGTCTCGGCGATCATCACCAACCTCGCCGACGAACTGGTCCTCGTCGACCGCATGAGCGACGCCATCAGCGGTGAGCTCCTGCGCCGCCAGGAACTGCTGCGCGTCGCGGGCAACTACCCCAACGTCTCCCAGTACGAGAGGG
This sequence comes from Streptomyces sp. NPDC096012, assembly GCF_040426375.1. Classification (NCBI taxonomy): domain Bacteria; kingdom Bacillati; phylum Actinomycetota; class Actinomycetes; order Kitasatosporales; family Streptomycetaceae; genus Streptomyces; species Streptomyces sp. NPDC096012. The sequence goes on along the minus strand of NZ_JBEOTD010000046.1, from coordinate 52,797 downwards.
CGCGGGCGGCGGGCGCCCCACTGGTCCCCCTGCCCTCGCTGCTCATCGTGATCGACGAGTTCTCCGAACTCCTCACCGGGCGCCCCGACTTCATCGAGACCTTCATCCAGATCGGCCGCATCGGCCGCTCGCTCGGTGTGCACCTGCTGCTCGCCTCGCAGCGCCTGGAGGAGGGCAGGCTACGCGGCCTTGACACATACCTCTCGTACCGGATCGGCCTGCGGACCTTCTCCGCCGCCGAATCCCGCGCGGCGATCGGGGTCCCCGACGCCTACCACCTGCCCCCCGTGCCCGGTTCCGGCTATCTCAGGCACGACATCGACCGCATGACCCGCTTCCGAGCCGCATACGTCTCGGCGCCCTACGCACCGCAACACTTCCCGGACGCCGCGGATGACATCGTCGTCGACGACATCTTCGCGGACACCCTCCTGGACGTGCTGGTCCACCGGATCGCGAGCCAGGGACCACCGGCACACCGGATCTGGCTGCCTCCGCTGGACGAGCCGGCCACCCTCGACCAGCTGCTGCCGGAACTGGCGACGTCGCCGCAGCGCGGCCTGCACCCTCCGGCCTACGAGGGGCTGGGCGGACTCCGGGTCCCCGTCGGACTGGTCGACCGGCCCGACCAGCAGCGTCGCGATCCGATGTACCTCGACTTCTCGGCGGCGGCCGGACACGGTCTGATCGTCGGCGCACCCCAGGCGGGCAAGTCGACGCTGCTGTGTACGGTCGTCTGCGCGCTCGCCCTGACCCATACGCCGTCCGAAGTCCAGTTCTACTGCCTGGACTTCGGCGGCGGCGGGCTGCAGCGGATCGAGCATCTGCCGCATGTGGGAGGGGTGACCTCACGGCTCGCGCCGGATCACGTCCGGCGTACGGTCGCCGAGGTCGCCGGTGTGCTCGCCGAGCGGGAGGAGTTCTTCCGCACCCACGGCATCGACTCCATGGCCGCGTACCGCAAGGGACGCGCGGCGGGAAAGTGGCCGGACCAGCGGTGGGGCGACGTGTTCCTGGTCGTCGACGGCTGGGCAGGCTTCAAGTACGAGTACGAGCAACTCGAAGAGACCGTTCTCGACCTCGTGAGACGCGGCCTCGGCTACGGCGTCCATCTCCTGCTCGCGACCGCCCGCTACGCCGACGTCCGCACGACGCTGCGGGACCACTTCGGCACGCGAGTCGAGCTGCGTCTCGCCGACCCGATGGACTCGGAGATCGCGCGAAAGGCGGCGGCGGACGTCCCGGTCGGTGTGCCGGGCCGCGGTCTGACCACCGACAAGTTCCACTTCCTGGCCGCGGTGCCCCGGCTCGGCGACACGCCGGGCGCACCCGCGGGACTGGCAGAGGCCACGGCGGACTTCGCCGACACCGTCCGGTCGAAGTGGACGGGGACGACCGCCCCGCCCGTACGCGTCCTGCCCACGCTGGTCCCCGCGGACGCGCTCCCACCGGATTTCGGCCGCTCCAAGGCCGAAATCGCCCTGGGTCTCGACGAAACGACCTTGCAGCCCTTCGGCGTCGACTTCGAGACCGACCCGTACCTGGTCGTCATCGGCGAGGGCCAGTCCGGGAAGTCCTCGCTGCTGCGGCTGCTCGCCCGGAGAATCAGCGAGCGGTACACACCTGACGAGGCACGGCTGGTGGTCGTCGACTACCGGCGTTCGCTGGTGAACGAGCTCCCCTCGGACCAGATGGTGGACTACGTCCCCAACGGCCGGGAACTGCCCTCCCACATCGCGGCTCTGACCGAGCTCGCGGCAAGCCGGATGCCGCCGTCGAACGTCACCCCGGAAGAGCTGCGCACCCGGAGCTGGTACACGACGCCCGACGTCTTCCTGCTCGTGGACGACTACGACCTCGTCGCCACCGTCTCGGGCAACCCGCTCCACCCACTCCTCGACTATCTGCCGTTCGCGCGGGACATCGGCCTCCGCGTGGTGCTGTGCCGCAATTCGGCGGGGGCGGGGCGCTCGATGTACGAACCGGTCATGCAGTACCTGCGGGAACAGGGCGCCCGCGGGCTCACCCTCTCGGGTGACAAGTCCGAGGGTGCGCTGATCGGTTCGGTGACCCCGCACCACCGGCCACCGGGCCGGGCCACGCTCACCGGCCGACGCGACGTGCCGCGGCAGGTCCAGCTCGCCTACCTGCCTCCCCGCGCCGACTGAAAGGTGAGGGAGTGGCCGGGCCGGCCCAGTGTCCCACCGGCGATGACGGCTCTGCCGAGAGCTCATCTGCCGCCACGACCAGGATCGGCGTGAGCTCCCAGGCAATCCCGTGATCATATGGCTGGCCGACGTGCGCCCCTCGGATCGACCGTCCGGCCGATCTCGACGTGGTCGCCGTCGGCAGGGCCGGCCGGCCCCGTCCTGCACCGGCCGCTCTGCCGGACCCCGGCTGTGTACGGACAGCCGACACCCGTTCGTTCCGGCGGCGGCTTCGAACCCGCGCAGACGGGGAAAACGTGTCCCGCCCGCATCTGCTCGATGACCCGATGGACGCAGGAACGGACACAGGGGCGCACCAGCCCACCGTGCCGCTGCGGGACGACGACGGGAAGGCCGTGTGCCAGGGGACCGGCAGCGGCACGCAGAGGAAGAGGAAACGTGACCCGCACGCGCGCTGATGCCCGTACACGCCACCCCCGGCACGGGCGCCGGGGCGAAGCACGTCTGCCCGCGGTGATCGCGACCCTCGCTGCGATCGTCCTCTACCTCGCCCTCCCGCAGCGGCTTCTCATCGCCCCACGCTATGTGCTGCCCGCGCTGGAGTGCCTGCTGCTCGTGCCCCTCATCGCGATCAACCCGAGGAGGCTGACCCGCCAGACGAAGACCTTCCGCGCCCTGTCCCTGACACTCGTGGCGGTCATCGCGACGAGCAATCTGGTCGCGCTGGGGATTCTGATCCACGAACTGGTGTACGCGGGCGTGAAGGACGGCCGCTCACTGCTCGTGGCCGCCCTCCAGGTGTGGCTCACCAACATCATCGTCTTCGGCCTGGCGTACTGGGAAGTCGACCGGGGCGGCCCCGTCACCCGGACCCAGGCGCCCCGGAGCGAGCTGCCCCTGGCCGATTTCCGCTTCCCGCAGGACGAGGACCACGACGCCGTCGAGGAGGTCGCCGACGGCGCCAGCCGCGTCTCGGACTGGGTCCCCGCCCTGGCGGACTACCTGTACGTGTCCGTCACCAACTCCACGGCCTTCAGCCCGACCGACACCATGCCCCTGTCCATCAGGGCCAAACTCATGATGAGCGTCCAGGGCGTCTCCGCCCTGCTGATCTCACTCCTGGTGATCGCCCGAGCCGTCAGCATCCTCCACTAGTAGGGCCTGTCCGGACGTCGTGATCCCTACGATGTACGGGATCGGTGCCGCCTCCGCCCGCAGGCGTGGTGCCGGGCGCAGCGGCGATCCCCTGCGGAGGCACGGCGCCTCCCCCCGCGCAGGGACGCGGTGTGCGCCCGCACCGGACGCGGCGGGCGCCGTCTGCCGACCGGCCGCCACGCAGCGTGACGTCGTACCGTCGCAGGTGACCTTCGCTGCCGCAAGGCCGATACTGCCAGTAGACGGGACGGGCGGCCGCCTCCACCTGGCGGTCGCCGGCCCCTGCCATGCCGTCACGACAGTCCGTGCCGAGTCGCCGGCACACCCGCCACGACCCCCCTACGACCGCAACGAAGCACCGAGGTCAAAGACCGCCCTCACCACCGGTGACCTGTGAAGACGCCAGCCTGAGCCCTGGTACCGAGCTCACGAGGAGACACCCATGAGAATGCTGATCAACGTGCCGGAGACGGTCGTGGCGGACGCGCTGCGGGGCATGGCGGCCGCCTACCCCGATCTGACCGTGGACGTGGAGAACCGGGTGATCGTCCGCCGGGACGCGCCCGTGGCCGGGCAGGTCGGGCTGGTGTCGGGCGGTGGGTCGGGGCACGAGCCGCTGCACGGCGGCTTCGTCGGCCCGGGCATGCTGTCGGCCGCCTGCCCCGGTGAGGTGTTCACCTCGCCGGTACCGGACCAGATGGTGCGTGCCGCGGCCGCCGTGGACAGCGGTGCCGGGGTGCTGTTCATCGTGAAGAACTACACCGGCGACGTGCTCAACTTCGACATGGCGGCCGAGCTGGCCGAGGACGAGGGCATCCAGGTCGCCAAGGTGCTCGTCAACGACGACGTGGCGGTCACCGACAGTCTCTTCACCGCCGGCCGGCGCGGTACCGGCGCGACGCTGTTCGTCGAGAAGATCGCGGGTGCCGCCGCGGCGGAGGGGCAGCCGCTGGAGCGGGTGGAGGCCATCGGCCGCCAGGTGAACGAGAACTCCCGCAGCTTCGGTGTGGCGCTCAGCGCCTGTACGACACCGGCGAAGGGCAGCCCCACCTTCGATCTGCCCGACGGCGAGCTGGAGTTGGGGGTCGGCATCCACGGGGAACCGGGCCGCGAGCGCCGCCCCATGATGACCTCCGGGGAGATCGCCGACTTCGCGGTGCACGCGATCCTGGAGGACATGCCCCCGCGCGGCCCCGTGCTCGTGCTGGTCAACGGCATGGGCGCCACTCCGCTGCTGGAGCTGTACGGCTTCAACGCCGAGGTGCAGCGGGTGCTCGGCGAACGCGGTGTCGCGGTGGCCCGCACCCTCGTCGGCGAATACGTCACCTCCCTGGACATGGCGGGCGCCTCGGTGACGCTGTGTCAGGTCGACGAGGAACTGCTCCGGCTCTGGGACGCGCCGGTGAAGACCCCGGCGCTGCGCTGGGGGATGTGAGCGGACGGACGAGGCGATCACCGTTGCCCACCACGCCGGTCAACAGCCCTATCACGCAAGGAGATCCAGTGCTCGACGCCGATTTCTTCCGCCGTTGGATGATGACGGCCGCCGCGTCCATCGACCGCGAGGCGGACCGCCTCACCGCTCTCGACTCGGCCATCGGGGACGCCGACCACGGCAGTAACCTGCAGCGCGGTTTCCGGGCCGTGGCGGCCGTCCTGGAGAAGGAGCCGCCGGACACGCCGGGCGGCGTCCTGACCCTGGCCGGACGGCAGTTGATCTCCACGGTCGGCGGCGCGTCGGGCCCGCTGTACGGCACCCTGCTGCGCCGGACCGGCAAGGCGCTCGGTGACGCCGCCGAGGTCGACCAGGAACAGCTGGCCGAGGCACTGCGCGCGGGCGTGGAAGGGGTGATGACCCTCGGCGGGGCGGCGCCCGGCGACAAGACCATGCTGGACGCCCTGGTGCCGGCCGCCGACGCGCTGGCGAGCGGTTTCGGCACCGCCCGGACCGCCGCCGAGGAGGGAGCGGTGGCCACCGTTCCGATGCAGGCGCGCAAGGGCCGGGCGAGCTACCTGGGCGAGCGCAGCATCGGCCACCAGGATCCCGGGGCGACCTCGTCGGCGCTGCTGATCGCCGCGCTCGAGGAAACGGCCGGGACGGGGGAGGGCTGACCATGAGCGGGGACAAGGTCGTCGGGATCGTGCTGGTGTCGCACAGCGCGGAGGTCGCCGCCTCGGTGGCGGAGCTGGCCAAGGGGCTGGCGGGCGGGGCCCCGGCGGTGCCGGTGGCCGCCGCGGGCGGCACGGAGGGCGGCGGGCTCGGCACCAGCGCCGAACTGATCTCCGCCGCCGCGGCCTCGGTCGACCGGGGCGGTGGGGTCGCGCTGCTCACCGACCTCGGCAGTGCCGTGCTGACCGTGAAGGCGCTGCTCGCCGAGGGCGGCGAACTGCCGGAGGGGGCACGGCTGCTGGACGCCCCGTTCGTCGAGGGTGCGGTGGCGGCCGTCGTCACCGCGGCCGCGGGCGGCGACCTGGACGCGGTGCAGGCCGCGGCGACGGAAGCGTACGGCTACCGGAAGGTGTGACGCGCGAGAGGGCCGTACGCGCGGGAGCGGCCACCTGCCGACTGTGCGCCACGCACCGTAAGACACTGTGCGCACAGGGGTGGCCGGTCCGCCGTACTCCGCGAACCGCGCGGCGGCGCGCACTGAAGTGGCCGGTCCCTCGTGCTCCACCAGCCGCTCACGCGGGGACGGCCCCTCCCTCGTGCTCCGGCAACCGTTGGCGTGGGGACGGGCCGTCATTTCTGCTCGACGAACCGTCTGGCCAACCGCTCCCCCTCCGCCACCGCGGCCGCGTGATCCTCGATGGGCCGCACCCGTGAGTGCTTGAAGACGACGTAGGTGACCCCGGATTCCACGCCGCCGTCGCTCGGGTCGGGCCGGATGCCGAGGCCCCGTGCGGTGGCGTAGGAGGCCTCGCCGATGATGTCGTGGGGTCCGACGTCGCCGACGACGGCGTAGCGCACCTTTCCCCGGTAGACGACCGCGGCGACCGAGCCACCGCGCACACCGTGGGCGCGCGGGTTCCAGATGCGGCTCGGCGCGGGGACGACGAGGTAGGGCAGCGTCTCGGCGTTCAGATGGCGGCCGTCGGACTGCTGGAAGGCGGTGGCGGCGGAGAACAGGGGGTCGGTACGCCGGTTGCAGCGGGCCGTGGGCCGCCCGTCGCAGTCGACGTCCAGATCAGCCTTCCAGTAGACGGCGTCCCGGGTGCCGCACACGCGCACGGTGGCGGGGCGGTCGGCGTCGGTGCGGTACCGGCCGCGGGAGACCTGGTGGCACTTTCCCAGCCGGGCCAGGAGTTCCGCGGCGGCGACGGCGTTCTCGCCGCCGGCCGCGGGCTCCTCCCTGGGCGGGGCGGCGGCGGCCGGCACGGGCAGCGACGCCGGGACTAGCAAGGTGGCGCCGGCCATGGCCAGCGCCAGCGACGGGACACGCACACGCACGATAAGGGACCTCTCCTCGGGGACGGGGACACGCAGCACACTGTGGGGCGCGCCGCGGCACCTGGCCGCACGGGCCGCACGGAAGGGGCCGGATGGAGCACGGTTCTGACACCCCATGAGGCGACGGGACGCGGAACGCGGGGCGGTACCGGGCACAACAGGGGCCGGGGATCCGTGCCGTTGCAGGCCCGGATCCCCAGGCCACCCGTGCCGGCGCGGCATCGGCGACGACAGCGTGTCCGCGCCACAGGCATGAACTTCCCCTTTTCAGCGGGGAGTTCGGCCGTTGGGACCCTCAGCATACGTAATCGTCCGAGGGGCCACCCCCCGCCCCCCGGTGAACCGTGACCGGCCGGGGCCCGCCCGGCGGCGGTCCGCGCGGCCCGATGGAGCCACTCACGCAGCCCCCTTGATGTGCCGGAGGCGTCCGGGCCATATTGGTCCGGACCTTTACCGTGACGCCACGCCCGACGCCCGCCCCCGTCGCCCCCTGCGGCCTGTCGCCCGGCGACCGAGGCCTGACGACCCGACACCCGACACCCGACAGCGATGCCCTCTCCGGGAGGCAGAACCGTGCGACGCGTTTCCCTTCCCCTCACCCTGGTCTGCGGGGTCCTGCTGCTCGTCGCGTCCTGCGGCTGGAGTCCGACCGCCGAAGAGGACGAGGGCCGGGCCCCCGGCGCTCCGACCGGGGTCACCGCGGGCGCCGGCAGCGCGACCAGCGTGCACGTGATGTGGAACGCGGTCACGGCCGGCCCAGGCGTCCGCTCCTACGAGGTGTATCGCGGCGCCGTGAAGGTGGAGGAAGTGCCTGGTTCGCAGCACATGGTGGACGTCACCAGGCTCAGGCCGTCCACCGCGTATGCCTTCACCGTGCGGACCCGCGACACGGACGGCCGTCTCGGTCCCCCGAGCCGGCCGGTGCGGGCCCGCACGCCTGCCGTCGCAGCGGCGGACCGGTCGGCACCGGGCCGCCCCACGGCACCGGCCGGGCGGCCGGTCGGCAGCCGCGCGGTCCAGCTGTCCTGGGGTGGTTCCCGGGACAACAGGGGCGTGGTGTCGTACGACGTCTACCAGGGCGGGGCGAAGATCCACAGTGTCGGCGGGAACCAGACGGCGACCGTGGTCACCGGCCTGCGCCCCGGTACGGCCTACGTGTTCACGGTGCGGGCCAGGGACGCCGCCGACAACCTCTCCCCGGCGAGCGGCCCGGTGCGCCTGACGACGCCGGGCACGGACGACGGCCGGGACACCGCCCCGACCGGTTTCACCGCCACGACCCATCGGGCCAGCGGGGCCTACTACATCGACCTGTCCTGGATGCCGCCGCGCACGGACGGCGTGATCACCGAGTACCGGATCCAGCTCGGCGGCACCGCGGCCACCTCCCTGGTGTGGGGCGGCGACCCGCCCCGCGGCCGGGCGCGTTACAGCTTCTACGCGGGCCGGTCCGCCGGGGAGGAGTACCGGGTGCGGCTGCGGGCCCGGCTGCCGGACGGGACGTGGGGCGGATACTCGGCGGAACGGACCGTCACCACGGGCGGATGACGGGGCGCGAGGCGTCGGCGTGTCGCCTTGCGCCGGACGGAGCAAGCCGTCACCTGGCCGGGTGCCTCCTGCGTGCGGGCCCCCCTGGGAGCGCGTTGGCTGCCATTGAGGCAGCACGGGCGATTCCCGACCCTCGGCGGCGCATGGGACGTACCGCCAACCGTGCCGCTGGAGGCCCAGCCCATGCAGAAAACGCGACTCCTCCTCCGATCCGGCCCGGCCCTCACGGCCGCCGCCCTCCCGGCCGTGCTCGCCGGGCCGTCCGCCGCGGCCTCGGGCATTTCCGTCAGCACCACCGGGTCCAGCGTCTCGGTGGTCACCAGTGCCTGCACCCAGATCAACGGCAGCTGGGGCACCGCGGCGCTGCTCAACAGCAGTCAGGCGAACTTCTCGCAGGGCCGGCAGGCCGCCCTCAGCGGCACGACCGTCAGCCAGTCCGCGGCGTGGTCGGGGGTGAGTCCGGGGACGTACACCGTGGTCGTGGTCTGCTCCAGCGGCAACACCGCGGGCACCCAGTCGGTGATCGTGTCCGCCGCCTCCGCCACCACCCGCCCGACGATCTCGGCGACCTCCACGGCGGCGCCCTCCCGTGGCGTGAAGGGCGGCCTCGGCGGCGCCGTCCGCGACTACGGCCCGCTGACGCTGGGTGCCGGCGCGGCACTGGTCGGCGCCGGTGTCATCGCCACGGGCTGGGCCCTGCGCCGCCGCTCGAAGCCGTACCGGTTCTGACCGCCCCGACCGGCTCTGACCGGCGCGACCGGCCCAACCGGCTCTGACCGGCCCGACCGGTTCCCGGGGCGGTCGGCCGCCGACCGCCCGGCGGCCTGTCCCGACCGACTCGACCGGGCACCGGCCCGCGGCAGCCCGCCGTCCGCTCCGGCCGGCGCGACCGATCCCGGCCCGCGGGCCTCCGCTTCCGACCAGCCCTCCGACCAGCCCGACCGGGCACCGCCCCCGCCCCCGGGCGCCGGCCGTCAGCCGTCTGCCGGCCGCCGGGGTCCGGGCTCGGCCGGGTCGCGGCCGTGCGCGTCCTCGACGGGCAGTGCGGCCAGCTCCGTCAGGGCGTGCGTGAGCCACTGCGTCCAGAAGGTCTCCAGGTCGATGCCCGCCCGCAGGACCAGGTGGCGCAGCCGGTCCTGCGGGGTGTCCCGGTCCGGCGGGAAGTCGCGCTGCTCGATCTCCTGGTACTCGGCCAACTGCCGCCGGTGCAGCTCGAGATGACGGCGCAGATCGGCCTCGAGGCCCGCCGTGCCGACCACCGCCGCCGCGCGCAGCCGCAGCAGCAGTACGTCCCGCTGCGGCTTGGGGTCGTGCGCGGCCGCGGTCCAGCGGGCCAGTTCGGCCCGGCCCGCGGGCAGCACCTCGTAGTTCTTCCTCTGCCCCCGGGCCGGCTGCTCGGACGGGAGGGTGCGGATGAGGCCCTCGGCCTCCAGCCTTCCCAGCTCACGGTAGATCTGCTGGTGCGTGGCGGACCAGAAGTAGCCGATCGACTTGTCGAACCGGCGCGTCAGCTCCAGCCCCGACGACGGCCTTTCCAGCAGGGCGGTGAGGATCGCGTGCGGGAGTGACATGGGCTCATCCTAGGGACGCGCGCCGCGGCGCCTACAGCGCCGCCGCCAGTTCGGTGCCCTGCTTGATGGCCCGCTTGGCGTCCAGTTCGGCGGCGACGTCGGCGCCGCCGATCAGATGGGCGCTGCGGCCGGCGGCGACCAGTTCCTCGTAGAGGTCGCGGCGCGGTTCCTGGCCGGTGCACAGCACCACGGTGTCGACCTCGAGGACCGTGCTCTCCTCCCCCACGGTGATGTGCAGGCCGGCGTCGTCGATCCGGTCGTAGCGGACCCCGGGGACCATGGTGACGCCCCGGTGCTTCAGCTCGGCGCGGTGGATCCAGCCGGTGGTCTTGCCCAGTCCGGCGCCGACCTTGGTGGTCTTGCGCTGGAGCAGGTGGACGGTGCGCGGCGGGGCCGGCCGGTGCGGGGCGGTGAGGCCGCCCGGCGCCCGGTAGTCCATGTCGACGCCCCACTGCCGGAAGTAGGTCCGCGGGTCCTCGTTCGCCTTGTCGCCGCCGTCGGTGAGGTACTCGGCGACGTCGAACCCGATGCCGCCGGCGCCGAGGACGGCGACGCGGTCACCGACGGGGGCGCCGTCGCGCAGGACGTCGAGGTAGCCCAGCACCCGGGGGTGGTCGGCGCCGGGGATGTCGGGGGTGCGCGGGGTGACCCCGGTGGCGACGACGACCTCGTCGTAGCCCTCCAGGTCGCCGGAGTCCACCCAGGTGTCCAGGCGGACGTCCACGCCGTGCGCATCGAGCTGGTGGCGGAAGTAGCGCAGGGTCTCGTCGAACTCCTGCTTGCCGGGGACCTTGCGGGCGACGTTGAGCTGGCCGCCGATCTCGCTCGCGGCGTCGAACAGGGAGACGTCGTGCCCGCGTTCGGCGGCGGAGACCGCGCAGGCGAGTCCGGCCGGGCCGGCGCCGACGACCGCGACGCGCTTGCGCCGCCGGGTCGGGGAGAGCACCAGCTCGGTCTCGTGGCAGGCGCGCGGGTTCACCAGGCAGGAGGTGATCTGCCCGCTGAAGGTGTGGTCCAGGCAGGCCTGGTTGCAGCCGATGCAGGTGTTGATGGCCTCCGGCTTGCCGGCGGCCGCCTTGGCGACGAAGTCGGGGTCGGCGAGCATCGGGCGGGCCATGGAGACCATGTCCGCGTGCCCGCCGGCCAGCAACTCCTCGGCGAGGTCGGGGGTGTTGATGCGGTTGGTGGTCACCAGCGGGACGGACACCTCGCCCATGAGCCTCTTGGTGACCCAGGTGTAGGCGCCGCGCGGCACGGAGGTGGCGATGGTCGGGATGCGGGCCTCGTGCCAGCCGATGCCGGTGTTGATGATCGTCGCCCCGGCGGCCTCCACGGCCCTGGCGAGGGTGACGACCTCCTTCAGCGTGGAGCCGCCGGGCACCAGGTCCAGCATGGACAGCCGGTAGATGATGATGAAGTCCTCGCCGACGGCCTCGCGCACGCGCCGGACGATCTCCACGGGCAGGCGCATCCGGTTCTCGTACGAGCCGCCCCAGCGGTCCGTGCGGCGGTTGGTCCGGGCGGCGATGAACTCGTTGACGAGGTAGCCCTCGGAGCCCATGATCTCGACGCCGTCGTAGCCGGCCGCGCGGGCGAGGCGGGCGGTGCGGGCGTAGTCGCCGATGGTCCGCTCGATGTCGGCGTCGGTCATCTCGCGGGGGGCGAAGGGGCTGATGGGGGCCTGCAGCGGGCTGGGGGCGACGAGGTCCTTGTGATAGGCGTAGCGCCCGAAGTGCAGGATCTGCATCGCGATCCGGCCGCCCTCCCGGTGCACGGCCCCGGTGATGACCCGGTGCTCCTCGGCCTCGGCCTCGGTGGTGAGCTTGGCGCCCCCTTCGTACGGCCGCCCCTCGTCGTTGGGTGCGATGCCGCCGGTGACGATGAGTCCGACCCCGCCGCGGGCGCGGGCCGCGTAGAAGGCCGCCATCCGCTCGAAGCCGCGCTCGGCCTCCTCGAGCCCGACGTGCATCGAGCCCATGAGCACGCGGTTGGGCAGTGTGGTGAAGCCCAGGTCGAGCGGGGTCATCAGGTGCGGGTAACGGCTCATCGGGCCCTCCGTACGCGGTGTCGTCGCTTCATGTTGTAGAGGAAGCGCGACACTTTATGCAACTAGTTGCACAATCGCGGGGAGGTGAGTCGTGCCACCTTGTGCCTACTGGTATGTACAGTCGCGGCGGACGAGATCGCCGCCCCCAGAGGGGCGGCGTAGGCCGTCAGGGCGTGTCCGGACGCTCCTGCGCCCCGGCCGGCGGCGGGCCGGCCGGGGCGTCACCCCGGAGCCGAGCCGGTCAGCGGCTCTCCAGGCGGAGGTGCAGGTCCCTCTCCTGGTCACCGGAGGCCCCGGACGTCTCCTCCACGGTGAACATCGAGTCGAGGGTGGTGCGGAACCTGTCGACGGCCCAGTAACCGCCCTGGACGTCGGCCTCGACCGGCGAGCGGAGGTGGACCGGCGGACACCCCTCTTCCCGGGCGTCCGCGACGTCATAGGTGCCGAGCCATACCATCGGACGCGTCTCGTGGAGCTGCTGAGGTTCCTCGTCCGCACCCCGGTCGGAGGCGAAACAGGACCTCAGTGCGTCGAAGACCAGGCGGGCGTCCTCCTTCGAGCCGCTGAGCTCCACCGTGACGGTTTCCGGATGCGACCGCTCCGTGCGTGCCATTGATCGCTCCTTTCGTGGCCGCGCTGCGGTGGAACGGGGTACCCCGCCGAACCGCTTCCATCCTCAGGAAAGCACCGCCGGCAGCCGACCACACCTCCGCTGCACCGGAACCCGCGCGTCCTTGCGCCTTCGGCAGGGGATCCCGCACGTCCCGCCGGCCCCGACCGCACGAGCACGTGCCCGGGCCGCCGCGCGCCGCCGCACGAGGCCTCGCACGGGCCGCTGTCCGCAGCCGCACGGGACCTCGCACGGTGGCCGCCGTCCTCAGCCGCGCGAGAACTTGTACGTCTTGCTGTCCGTCAGGACGCAGAAGCCGGGCGAGACGACGATCACGCGCAGGATGCCCGTGCGCCGGTCGAAGTCGATGCCCTCCGCCTCGAACGTGCCCGAGCAGGAGCTGCGCAACGGCAGCTGCCGCAGGACCGTGACATGCCCCGTCACGTCCGCGGAGCCGTTGGGCGGGGCCGACAGGTCGATCCGGAGCAGCGGCTTGGTGAGGCCGAAGAGGCTGCCGTCGGGGTCGTCGGAGGAGCACAGCAGGGTCGTGGGCCCGGAGAAGTCGCAGCCCTGGACGTCACGGACGGCGTGGTCCAGGACGACCGTCGAGGCCTGCGGGAGGTTCGCGGAGGGCGAGGTGGACGGGTTGACACCGGGGGTCGGGAAGACCAGCAGGCGGGTCATCGTGCCCCACTCCCCCGAGAGCATCCATTGGCCGTCGGGCGAGATGGCGTCCCAGGAGTTGTTCAGGGCCTCACCCGGGGCGAGGGCGTGCACGTACTCCGACCATGCGCCGCCCGGAGCCTGCACGCGGAACATCTTCGCGCCGCCCGAGTCCCGCTGGTAGGGCTCGATGTAGTAGCCGTTGTACGAGGCGTCGGGGTCGCCGACGTGGTTCCAGCCACGACTGGAGACTTCGACCGGGATGGTGCCGATGCCGGTGTAGCGGTTGGGGCTGTTCGCCGGGACCTCCACCGAGGTGAGCCCCTGACTCTCGGTCAGCGGGTCGGCGCGGTCGGAGCCGGTCTCGGTCCAGGTGTCCGCGGCGGAGGCGGGCGCGGGCGCGGCGAGGGACACGACGGCGGCGGTGGCGAGGGTGACGAGTCCGGCGAGGACTGTGTGACAACGTTGCCGGGCGGACGCGGGCATGTGACTCCTCGGAGGGAGGGTGGGGGCACTCGGTCGGCGGACAGTCTGGCGTGGCGTCGTGGTCATGTACAGGCCAATACGGCAACATGAGCGCGAACTCTCACGGCCCGCGGAACCGCGTTGTACCGTCTCCGCAGGAGACCCCGTCCGCGCGCACCGCCGGCAGGTGCTTCGCCGGACGTGCGCCGCCGTGGTGAGCGATGGTGGAGGTGCACGGCGAGGGCCTCGGAGAGCGGTGTGGGCGCGGTAGAACAGGGACAGTCGGCACGGGGCGACGAGGTGCCGGGCGGACGGTCGAAGGCGGTGCGTGGCATGAGTGCAGCCGAGGCTCTGGCCGAGGGCGACGAACCGGCCCGGGGACCGCTGCGGCCGGGTGGCCTGCTCGACGTCCTGGGCGTGGCTTCGGTGGTGCTGGACACCGAGGGGCGCATCGTGCTGTGGAGCCCGCAGGCGGAGGAGCTGTTCGGTTACGCCGCACCGGAGGCCCTCGGCCAGTACGCGGCCCGGCTGATGGTGCACGAACGGCACATCCAGCTGGTCGGCAAGCTCTTCGCCGACGTCATGCGCACCGGTCAGAGCTGGGCCGGCGGCTTCCCCGTACGCCACAAGGACGGCAGCACCCGTCTGGTGGAGTTCCGCAACATGCGGCTGCTGGACGACCGGGGCGACGTGTACGCGCTCGGGCTGGCCGCCGACCAGTCGACCGTGCGGCGGCTGGAGCAGGACGTGGCGCTGTCCGAACGGATGGTCGAGCAGTCCCCGGTCGGGTACGGCGTCCTGGACACCGAGCTCCGTTTCGTCTCGGCCAACCCCGCCCTGGGGCGGGTCAACGGCGTCCCGGTGTCCGAGCACGTGGGCCGTACCCTGCGCGAGGTGCTGCCGCTGGTGGACTCCGCGGCGCTGGAGGCCGCCGCGCGGCGGGTGCTGGAGACGGGCACGCCCCTGATCGGCGGCACGCTCGTGGGCCGGACGCCCGCCGACCCGGACATGGAACACACCTGGTCGCACTCGCTGTACCGGCTCGAGGACGCCATGGGCAACGTCCTCGGGGTGGCGGTCTCGCTGGTCGACATCACCGAGCAGTACCGGGCCTCGGTGGAGGCGGAAGCGGCCAGGCGCCGGCTCGCGGTCATCGCCGACGCGTCCGCCCGGATCGGTACGACGCTCGAACTGGACCGCACCGCCTGCGAGCTGGCCGAGGTCGCCGTACCGGAACTGGCGGACGTGGCGGCGGTGGACCTGCTGGACGCGGTGGTCGAGGGCCGGCCCAGCACGCTGGGCCCCTGCGAGTCCGCGCTGATCCGGGCGCTCGCTCTGCGCCCGGCGGAGGACACGGACGCCGTCCGGGCCGCCGACCGGCCCGGCCACATCGCCCGGTACGCGCCCGACCGTCTGGTCACCGAGTGCGTCCGTACGGGCGAGGCGGTCCTGGTGCCGCACGTGAAGGACGAGGACCTGCCGCGCATCGCCCGCTCGGCCGAGGCGGCCGTGCTGCTGGGGCGGGCGGGGCTGCACTCCTACCTCGCGGTGCCGCTGATCGCGCGCGGCGAGGTGCTGGGGGCGCTCGACCTGAAGCGCACCCGCAATCCGGCGCCGTTCGACGAGGACGACCTGCTGCTGGCGCGGGAGCTGGCCGCCCGGGCGGCCGTGCAGATCGACAACGCGCGCTGGTACCAGAACGCCCGCAACACCGCCCTCACCCTGCAGCGGAGTCTGCTGCCCAGCCATCCGCCGGTCACGACCGGTCTGGAGGTGGCGTCCCGCTATCAGCCGGCGGGCGCGACCAGCGAGGTCGGCGGCGACTGGTTCGACGTCATCCCGCTGGAGGGCGGGAAGACCGCGCTCGTGGTGGGCGACGTGATGGGCAGCGGTATCAGCGCGGCCGCCGCGATGGGCCGGCTGCGCACGGCGACCACCACCCTGGCCGCGCTCGATCTCGACCCGGCCCTGCTGCTGGAACACCTGGACAAGACGACGTCGACCCTGGACCACTCCATCGCGACCTGCGTGTACGCCGTCCACGACCCGCATCTGCGGCAGTGCCGGATCGCCAACGCCGGCCATCTGCCGCCGGCCCGGGTCCGGCCGGGCCGGCCGCCGGAGCTGCTCGACCTGCCCACCGGGGTGCCCCTGGGGGTGGGCGGCGTCGCGTTCTCCACCGTCACCGTCGACTTCGAACCCGGTGACGAGCTGGTGTTCTACACCGACGGCCTGGTGGAGACCCGCCGCCACTCGCTGGACGAGCGCCTGGACTTCCTGCTGTCCCTGCTCGGCGATCCGGGCCGCCCGCTGGAGGAGGTCTGCGACCTGCTCCTGCGGACGCTGTACCACCCCGACAACCACGACGACGTCGCGCTGCTGATCGCCCGGGCGCAGCACCTGCCCTAGCGCGGTGGCCGGAAAGGCCCGCCTGGGCCGGCCGTTGGCGTACCTTCGGCCCGGTATCGCCTGTTCACTGTTCGATGGCGCTCTGCCATACCGGACCAAGCCGAGGGGGAACGCGTTGATGAAGAAGGTTGCCGCCGTGGGTGCGGCCGTCGTGCTGGGCTGGGGACTGGGTGCCGTGCCGGCGAACGCGTCGTCGGGCTACTGGCACCTGCGGAACAGGGCCACGGGCGACTGCCTGGATTTCCGGGCCGACTACGGGCCCTACGCGACAGGTTGCAACGAGGGCGCGTACCAGACGTGGCTGATGAACGACGCCATCGGCCAACTCTCCGAATTGCGGCAGAAAGCGGGTGACAGGCTGTGCCTGGTCGCCCGCGACGGTCAGGCGGTGATGAGGGCCTGCTCGTCCGGCGACCCGGCGGCCCTGTGGGATGTGAAGGTCTCCGCGGCGGGCCTCCGGTTCGTCAACAACGTGACCGGGACCTGCCTCGGCGAGGGGTCGGGGGACGTTCGCCACGTCACGCTCGTCACGTGCACCGGCGGCGACTCCCAGCAGTGGAACGCCTACTCCTGACCGCTCGACGCCTCGTGCAGGGTGAAGACGGCCGGAACGAGCCGCCTTCACCCTCGGGCAGGCGGTAACGGCCCGCCGCCCAGCGGAGGGTCCGGAGCACCGGTCGTCAGGGCCGTACTCCGATCACCACATGCGCGTGCAGTTCGTCGGACACCGCCAGCCGGGTCGCCAGGCCCGCCTCGGCGAACACCTCCGCCGCGGTGGCCGCCTGGTGTTCGCTGATCTCGCTCAGCAGGCAGCCGCCGGGGGTGAGCCAGCCGGCGGCGCCGGCGGCCACTCTGCGCAGCGTGTCGAGGCCGTCCGGGCCGCCGTCCAGGGCGGCGAGCGGCTCGTGGTCGCGGGCCTCGGCCGGCAGCAGGGGCACCTCACCGGTGGGCACGTAGGGCACGTTGGCCGTCAGGACGTCGACGCGGCCGCGCAGGGCGGCGGGCAGGGCGTCGTACAGGTCGCCCTGGTGGGCGTGGCCGGAGAAGGCGGCCAGGTTGCGGCGGGCGCAGCGTACGGCGACCGGGTCGATGTCGGCCGCGTGCACCTCGGCCCCGTCCAGGGCGGCGGCGAGGGCGGCGCCGAGCGCGCCCGAACCGCAGCACAGGTCCACGACGACACGTGCCCGGGGCGCGACGACCAGCGCCCGGTCGACGAGGAACTCGGTACGGCGGCGAGGGACGAACACCCCCGGCCCCACGCTGATGCGCAGTCCGTGGAACGGCGCCCAGCCGAGGACCTGCTCGAGCGGCAGCCCGGCGACACGCCGGTCCACCATCGAGGTCAGTTCGTGCCGGGACCGGGCGGTCGCGAGGAGCAACTCCGCCTCCTCCTCGGCGAAGACACACCCGGCGGCGCGCAGCACGCGGACGATGCCGGAGGGAGCGGCAGAGGCGGAGGAAGGGGAGGGCGCAGAGAACTGGGAGGGCATGGCGGCCGAGAGCCTTTCGGGAGCGCGGGGCCTGAGGGCGCTCCCGCGGTCACCGCTACCGGTGCACCGCGCCGTCCTGAGGAGAGAGCACCCCGGCTGACACAGCGGAAATGGGTCTCACCTCCAAGGAGTCGAGGCCGCGACCGTTCGCGAGCCGACGGCCACCATATCCCACGGCGTGACGCACCGTCGGGCACGCGCGCGACCGCCGGCCGGCACGGCGGCACCATGGCCGTCTCCGGGTCGCGGGACGCCCGGAGAGGGCCGTCGCTCAGACGCCGACCGTCTCCTCCACCTCTTCCTCGGCCTCCCGCTCCTCCGCACGTGCGGCTTCCCGCGCGGGTCGTGTCGCGGCGGGCGCCGGCCCGTCCCCGGCCCCGGTCTCCGGCCCGGGGTGGGCGGCCGCCCGGCGGGTCCGCTCGTACAGGGCCGCCGTCGCGGTCGCGGCGAGGCCGGCGAGCAGCCAGGCCGCGAGCGTCCACGCGCTGTGCGCGAGGCCGTCGCCGCCGAAGTAGAGCAGGCTGCGGACGCCCTCGACGAAGCCGGCGCCGTTCCAGAAGGCGTGCAGGGTGCCGAAGAAGCCGTTCTGCAGCTCGGGCCGGAAGAGACCGCCGGAGCTGGTGAAGTTGAGCATCACGAACAGCACCATCATGGTCAGCGTGGTCCACCGCTTGAGGAAGGTGTGCAGGCCGACGCCGATGAAGAGGATGCCCGCGGAGTACAGCCAGGCCATGCCCCACACGCCGGCGAGGTCGTGGTGGGCGAGACGGAACACCGGCCCGGCGAGCAGGGCACCGATGCCGCTGACCACGGCGGAGACGCCGAGCGTGAGCAGGGCCCGGACCCGCATCGCCAGTCCGGCACCCGCGGCACCGAGGGCGGCGACCGACGCGTAGGAGCCGATGCTGAGAGCGATCAGCAGGAAGAACAGGCCCTGCCCGGTGGGGTCGTCGGCGACCGGTGGGGCGACGTCGGTGACCTTGAGCGGGGCGCCCCGCTCGGCGGCGATGGGAGTGAAGACCTTCTCCACGGCCGTCGCACCCATGTCGGAGGCGGCACCGGCCACGAGCAGCTCGGGCGCCTTGGCGCTCGGCACATAGGCGCCGGTCACATGCCGGGATGTGAGCAGCTCGACGGCGTGGGTGCGGTCGGCGACCGTACGGACGTCGAGCCGGTCCCCCGCGGCGTCCTTCACCGTCTGCGCGAAGACCTTGGCCTCCGGTGCGGTGCCCACGACGGCGACGGGCAGGTGGTGGGGCTCGGGGGTCACGAAGGCCCCCATGTACGCGAGCCCCATGCCCAGGCACATCAGCAGCGGGGTGATCAGGTGCGTGAGCACGTGGCGCAGGGCCGGGGACCTCATCGCGCACGACCTCCAATAGTTGGCTTATACAACGTTCTCTTCTGGTTGTACTATACAACTAGAACCCCGGAGGAGGTTTGCCGTGAACGCAGCGGAGTCGGCCGTCGAGACGATCCAGCGCGAGATGACGGTCTTCGCGCGCCGGGCCCGCGCCTCGGCGGGGCGTATGCACCCCGAGCTGTCGCTGGTGTCGTACACCCTGCTCGGTCACCTGGAGGAGAGCGGCGGCTGCCGGGCGACGGACCTGGCGGCGCACTACGCCCTGGACAAGTCCACGGTGAGCCGCCAGGTGGCCGCGCTGGAGCGCGCCGGGCTGATCGAGCGCCGGCTGGACCCGGAGGACCACCGGGTCCAGGTGCTGCATCTGACGGAGGCCGGCGAGGAGATCCTCGCCCAGGTCACCCGCAGCCGCCGGACCGCGTTCAGGGAGCGGCTCGCGGACTGGCCGGAGGCGGACCTGGTGCGCTTCGCCGCCTACCTGGAGCGGTACAACGCGGGCGCGGGCGGCACCGAGCCGGAGTGAGCCGGGCCGGCCGGGACGCCGCCGCCGGCGCCCGTCACGCCACCGGGACCGCGGCCCGGCCGTCCGTCAGGTGCTGGGGGGCGCGGGCCGCCAGGAACGCCGTGCGGCGGCGCAGCCGGAAGCCGAGCGACTCGTACAGCCGGATGGCGCCGGTGTTGCCCGCGCCCGTGTGCAGGAAGGGTGTCTCGCCGCGTTCCCGGATGCCGTGCGCGACCGCGAGGATGAGACGGGTGGCCAGCCCCTCGCCCCGGAACGCCGGGTCGGTGCAGACCGCGCTGATCTCGGTCCAGCCCGGTGGGTGCAGCCGCTCCCCGGCCATGGCGATCAGCGCGCCGTCACGGCGGATGCCGAGGTAGGTGCCGAGTTCGACGGTGCGCCGCAGGAACGGCCCCGGCCGCGTGCGCGCCACGAGGTCCAGCATCTCGGGCACGTCCGCCGGACCGAGCCGGACCGCCTCCGGCTCCGGCTCGGCGGCGAGGCCCTCGTCCACCAGCTGCACGCCCTCCATCCGGAAGGTGATCTCCCAGCCCTCCGGGACCTCACCGCGGAAGCCGAGCAGCGGGACCTCGGCGCCGGGACCGGCCAGCGCGGCGAGATCCGCCCAGTCCCGCGCGTCCGGTTCGTCGGGCAGCGCCAGCCAGGGCGAGACGTCGACCGGGTAGCGCAGCACCCGGCCGCGCCGCTCGGTGAAGCGGGCGTGCGGGCCGGTCAGGGAGGCGCGCGCGGGGTTGTCGAGGACGTGCGCGGCGTCGTCGAGGACGTGCGCGGCGTCGGCCGCCGTCGGGTCGGGGACGCCGGGGCCGGTGAGGCTCACGCGGCCCCCTCGGTCACTGGCGTGCGGACGCGGGCCTCGGGCATCTCTTCCCTCACTTCTCTCGCGCTGCCACCGGCGCGCACCGCGGCCGGCACTGAGCGGCAAGGACCAACGCCGGACCGGTATTCCCGCCCGGCCGCAGAGTTCACGCGGCCGCAACGATCGGGCGCCGGTGGCCGGACGGCAAGGGGGCGGGACCTGCGGGAAGAGGCGATGACCAGGGACGGGGCACCCGGAACGACGGCGTACGGTTGACGTATGAACGTCACGCGAGGCTTCACGGGCCGCCCGCGCGTCCACCACCCGGGTCTGCCGCCCGGGCAGTACGACGCGGGTGAGGACTGGCCCGTCCTGTCCGCCGAGGTCACCCCCGACCTCGCGCCCACCGACTGGTCCTTCCGCATCGACGGCCTGGTCGAACGGCCGCACACCTGGGACTGGGACGCGGCGCACGCGCTGCCCGCCGCGGCGTACGACGGTGACATCCACTGCGTGACCGGCTGGTCCAAGTTCGGGGTGCGGTTCGGCGGTGTCTCACTGGACGCCTTCCTCGCTGCGGTACGGCCACATGGGTCCGCCACACACGTTCTCGCCTATTCCCACACCGGCTACACCACCGGTCTGCCGCTGGCCGACCTCACCGGCGGGCGGGCCTGGATCGCCTGGGAGTACGACGGCGCGCCGCTGGCACCGGAACACGGCGGCCCGGCGCGGCTGGTGGTGCCCCACCTGTACTTCTGGAAGAGCGCCAAGTGGATCGCCGGGCTCACGCTCCTCGACCACGAAGAGCCGGGCTTCTGGGAGCAGAACGGCTACCACGCGCGCGGCAACCCCTGGCAGGAGCAGCGGTACTCCGGTGACTGAGACGGTGCCGACCCCTCCACCCCCCTCCCCCGGCCCTGCCGCCCCGGCCCCGGGCGTCCCCGCGACGCGGTTCGCGGTGCCCGGGCGCATCTCGGTGAGCCAGCGGACGGCCGGGCAGTGGCAGACCGCCACGCTGACGGAGATCCGGCGCGAGACGCCGCACGCGGCCACGTTCCGGCTGGCGGTGCCGGGGTGGGCGGGGCATCTGCCCGGACAGCATCTGATGCTGCGGCTGACCGCCCGGGACGGTTACGCGGCCCAGCGCCACTACTCCATCGCGTCGGCGCCGGAGGACCCGGGGCACATCGAGCTGACCCTGGACCGGGTGCCGGACGGCGAGGTCTCCGGCTGGTTCCACACCGTCGCCCGCCCCGGCGACACGATCGAGGTGCGCGGCCCGCTCAGCGGCTTCTTCGCCTGGCCCGGCGACCGGCCCGCGCTGCTGCTCGGCGCCGGCTCGGGGGTCGTACCGCTGATGTCGATGCTCCGGCACCACCGCGCACGCGGTCTGACCGTGCCGCTGCGGATGCTGGTGTCCGCGCGGAGCCCCGAGGAGCTGATCTACGCACGGGAACTGGGCGCGGAGACCACGCCCGTGTTCACCCGGAGCGCGCCGGCGGGCATGCCGGTGGGACGTATGACGGCCGCACATGTGGCGCCGCTCGTAGAAGAGCAGCCTCCCGGTGGGTGGGAGGCCTATGTGTGCGGGTCCAACGGGTTCGCCGAGCACGCGTCCCGGCTGCTGGTCGAGGGGGGCCAGCCGGTGGAGCGCATCCGCATCGAGCGGTTCGGCTGAGCCCTCGGGTCGCGCGGCCGGGCCGGTCGCGCGACCGTGGGGCGCAGGGCGCGTTCCGTGCTTCAGGTGGGCTTGAACTCGCGGTGTAGGGCACGCGCGAGGTGCGCCGTACGGGGTACGAGACGGGTGTGGACGCTCACGCACGCGAGCCGAGGGGACGGCGGTCCCCCCGACGGGTTCGTCCGGCTCCCCCGGATTCCGCTCCGGCGGCGGCGAGGAGGTGAACATGCGTACCCGGCTGCCTGGTTGGCGCTGGCGGCGCAATCCGCTCCGGCGCCGGTCCGATGTCGTGGAGGCCTGGACGGTGCTGGTGGTCGCCGTCCTGCTGTTCGTGGTCGCCCCCTTGGCCGGGGCCGCGGTGGGCCTGCGTGCCCACGACGGGGCCGCGGCGCTCGCCGCGGCACAGCGCGCGGAACGCCACCAGGTGCGGGCCACGGTGATCGGTGATCCGGCGCAGCGGCTGACCGCCACCCCGGGCGACCGTGAGCACCCGTATCGGGCGCGGGTCCGCTGGACCGAACCCGGTAAGGGGGTGCGCACCACGTGGGGCCGGGTGCCGGCCGGGACCCGTTCTGGTGACGTGGTGTCGGTGTGGCTCGACTCACGGGGCCGCGGCGTCGCCCGGCCGGCCGACGGCATGGCGGTCTGGCAGCACTCGGTCACGATGGGCCTGGCAGCGGCGGGCGCGGCCGCGGGTGTGGTGGTCCTCGGCCGTGCGGTCGAGCGCCGCATCGCGCTGCGCCACCGGCTGGCCGAGTGGGAGCGGGAGTGGGCACGCACAGGACCGAGGTGGACCCAGCCGCGCACGTGACGTGAAGCGACGCGGTCTCCTACCCGGGGTCGCTGCCGACGGCCCTGTTCGATCCGCCCGTCGAGGAACTCCGCGAGTACCGCGGCCGATCAGCGAACCCGACGACAGGCGTCGAGGTGCACGACGTCATCGGCCATGGCGGCGGCGCGTTCCAGGAGGCGGTGAAGCCGCGCCGGCCGCGGTCGTACGCCGGCGCCGACCGCACCCTTCCCTCCAGTCCGACCAGTCGGTACGTTCGGGGGACCCGGTCGCCGTGTGGCGGCCGGGGTTTCCCCCGGCGATGACGGAGGCCCTATGCCCGCGCACGAGACGCACAACGACCGGCGGTCCCTGACGAACGGCCACTGCGACGCGCGGTTCGCCGCCGTACGCGAGGCCTTCGAGGAGAACTTCCGTGAGCGGGGTGAACTCGGCGCCGCGGTGGCGGTGATCGTCGGCGGAAAGACGGTGGTGGACCTGTGGGGCGGCTGGGCGGACGTGGCCCGCACCCGCCCCTGGGAGCGGGACACGGTGGTGAACGTGTGGTCGACCACCAAGGGCCCGGTGGCACTGTGCGCTCACCTCCTCGCCGACCGGGGACTGCTGGACCTCGACGCACCGGTCGCCGCGTACTGGCCGGAGTTCGCGGCCTCGGGCAAGGAGCGGGTGCGCGTACGGCATCTGCTGTCGCACCGCGCCGGACTGTCCGGGCTGCGCGAACCGCACTCCCTGGAGGACCTGTACGACTGGGAGCTGACCACCGCCCGGCTCGCGGCCATGGAGCCCTGGTGGGAGCCCGGCACCAGGTCCGGGTACCACGCGCTGACGTACGGCTTCCTGGTCGGTGAGGTGGTGCGGCGCGTCACGGGTCTGCGGCCGCGGGCCTTCCTGGAGCGGGAGGTGACGGGGCCGCTGGGGCTCGACTTCACGATCGGGCTGCCGGCGAAGGAGTCCGGCCGGGCCGCCGAGATGGTGCACGCACGAGCCGAGCCGAGCGGTGGACGTGCCACGGATTTCGGTCAGCCGGCACCGGCGGCCGTCGCGGCGCTGACCAACCCCGCCGTCGGCGCGACCGAGGCGAACTCACCGCGGTGGCGGGCGGCGGAGATCCCCGCCGCCAACGGGCACGGCACCGCACGGGCCGTCGCCGGGCTGTACGGGGTCTTCGCCGGGCGCGGCTCGCACGACGGCCGGCGCATCCTGTCCCCGGAGGCGGCCGAGCGGGTGCGCGAGGGCCAGGGGAGCTGCCGCGACCTGGTGCTGGGAGCCGGGTTCGGGGGCGAGACCGAACTCGGGCTCGGCCTGTGGCTGAGCGGCGCCCACGGCTCGTACGGACCGAATCCGCGCGCTTTCGGTCATGACGGATTCGGTGGCTCGTGCGGCCTCGCCGACCCCGACGCCGGGGTGTCGCTGGGCTACGTCATGAACCGGATGGGGTCGCGCATCGCCGACGATCCGCGGAAGACGGCCTTGGTGGAGGCCTTGTACCGCGCCCTGTGACGGGAGCGGCGGCGCCTTCGGTGGCGCGGGTGGGTTTCGGCCGAACCGTCGGGCCGCTCTTCCCTTGTGGTTTAGACCAATGCTAATTGTGGTCGCGCAATGAGCCCGCACGGCTACGTCTTGTCACCAACAGGAGGTCGCGGCATGGCCCGCACCACCACCCCGCTCCCTTCCCCGCGAAGCGACGACCGCCCGCTGTACGCGCGAGTGGCCTCGCGGCTGCTCGAGGAACTCCGCGACGGCACCATCCCGCCGGGTGAACGGCTGCCGGGCGAGCGGCACTTGGCCGCCCATTTCGAGGTCAGCCGGGAGACCGTCCGGCAGGCGCTGGACGTCCTGCGGCGCAGCGGCCTGGTCGCCACCGACCGGCGGGGAAGCCACGCCACCCTGGCCGGGCGTCCGGTCGAGGCGCCGGAGTCGCTCGCCTTCCCGGTGGGTTCCCGCTCGGCGGACCCCCGCGCGGTCGACCGGGCCACGGTGACCTGGGAGGCACCCCCGCCGGAGCACGCCCAGGCGCTTGGCCTGGAGCCGCGCCGGCCGACGCTGGTGCACCGCTACCGGTCGGTCGCGCCGGACGGCCGGTCGCTTCGGACGGCGGTGACGTCGTTCTCGGCGGTGGCGCTGGCCGAGGTCGTCGAACTGGGCCGCTACCGGGGCCGCGCCGACGGGGCGACCCCGGCCCAGCTGCGGCGGGCGTACGACTGGATGCGCAAGGCCGGTCTCACCCTGCACCACCGGGACTCCATCACCCAGGTCGGCGACGCCTCCTCGGTCCGGGTGACCCGGCGGGTGCACGACCAGTACGCCCGCCCGCTGGAGATCACCGACCTGGTGGTGAACGCCCGGCAGGACGCGCTGGTCTACGAGTTCACGCTCCCGGCCCCGGGCTGACGCGCCGGGCGACCAGCAGCCGGGCCCGCGGGCTGCCGTCGTCGCGCCGCCCGAACCCGGGCAGCGCGGCCGACTCGACCGCGAATCCGGCGCGCTCCAGCTCCACCCGTACCTCCCCGAACCGGAAGGCCCGGTAGTACATGACGAACGGCGGCCGCCACAGTGCGTTGCGCACCCGCATCACCGCGTCGAAGCCCAGCAGCATCCAGAAGGCCCGGTGGGCCGGCCGGGGCGGGGCGAAGACGGGGAAGGCGAAGCGGCCGCCGGGCCGCAGGACCGAGTGGACCTGACGGAAGAGTCCTGGCAGTTCGTCCTGCAGGAAGTGGCCGAACGCCCCGAAGGAGACGACGAGATCGAAGGCGTCGGTGAACGGCAGGGCCCGGGCGTCGCCGCGTACCCAGGCGGGGCGGGGCCCGTCGGCCGGACGGACGCGCTGCCGGGCGACGTCGAGCATCCCGGCGCTGAAGTCGACGCCGGTGACGCTCCGGCGGCACAGCCCGCCGAGCACCTCCGTCCCGGCGCCCGTGCCGCAGCACAGGTCCAGGCCGTCCTCGAAGGGGCCGGCCGGGGCCAGTGCGCGCGCCACGGAGTCCAGGATCCCGTCGGGTGTGCGGAAGGGCGTGTGGTCGAACTTCGGGGCCAGCAGGTCGTAGCCGTGCTCGACGGACGACAGTGCCTGTACGGCGAGTTCACGCAGGGTGGGGCCGTCGGGACCGAACATCGCGTCACCCCCGGGCCGTGCGCTGCCGCAGGACCGTCAGCGCGCGTTCGCACCAGCGCAGGTTCTCCTCCTCGAAGCCGATCCCGGCCATGAGGGTGAGATACGGGCCGACACGATCGCAGTCGCGCAGGTACTCCTCCTCCGTGCGTCCGTCGATGAGGCGGTCGCGCAGCCGCCGGTAGCGGTCGAGTTTCCCGCGCGCCCAGCCCATGCGTTCCCCGATCAGGGCCCGGGTGACCTCCGGGTCACCGCCGTCCATGGCCTGGATCTTGATGAGCAGTTCGTCCCGGACGGCGGTGGGCCGCTTCGGCGGCTCGGCGGCGAACGCGCCCAGCTCGGACCGCCCCGCCTCGGTCAGCGTGAACATCCGCTTGTTCGGCCGGCGTTCCTGCTGCACGGTGCGGGCCCGGACGAGTCCGTCCTGGGCGAGGCGTTCCAGCTCGCGGTAGAGCTGCTGCGGGGTGGCGGGCCAGAAGTTCGCGAGCGAGACGTCGAACGACTTGGACAGCTCGTAGCCCGAGGCCTCGCCCTCCAGCAAGGCTGCCAGGACGGCGTACTTGAGCGACATATGGACAGGCTAGCAGCGGTTGATTAATGTCAACCACACCTATTCAACAAATTGAGTGGACGAGGTGATCCGATGCACGCGTTCCGCGAGGCGGTCGAGGCCGGGGACCTGGACGGCGTCGAGGCGCTGCTCGCCGAGGACGTCGTCTTCACCAGCCCGGTCGTCTTCAAGCCCTATCCGGGCAAGGCCATCACCGCGGCGATCCTGCGCGCGGTGGTCGAGGTCTTCGAGGACTTCCGCTACGTCCGCGAGATCGGTGACCCCGCCGGGCCGGACCACGCGCTGGTCTTCACGGCGCGGGTGGGCGACCGCCGGCTGACGGGCTGCGACTTCCTGCACGTGAACGAGGACGGCCTGATCGACGATTTCATGGTCATGGTCCGTCCGCTGTCGGGCGCCCAGGCCCTGGCGGAGGCCATGGGCGCACGGTTCGAGCAGATCGCCGCCCAGGCCGAGGCGCGCTCCTCCTGAGCGGCCCGGCTCCCGGCCGCCGGACGGGCCCTGGCCCTGGGTGCGACGAGCCTGGGCCGCGGGACGGGCCCCGGCCCTGGGTTGCCCATGGCGCGCGACGGGCCTCCGCCCCGGGCGCGCGACGGGCCCCGTCCACGGGGGCCGCGGCCTTCGCCGCGGCGATCTCGCCCAGGACGGCGGCCAGTTCCCGGTTGGCGGCGATGACCTCGGCGGGTTCGGTGCCGGTGGCCACGACCCGGTTGCCGAGACGGTGCAGCCGGTCACGGAACCGGGTTTCCGTACCCAGGAGTTCGCTGATGACTCCCATCGGCAGGGGCAGGGCGAAGTACCGCCGCAGATCGGCGGTCCCGTCCCCCTCCCCGACGGCCTGCTCCAGCTCGTCGAGCAGCCGGCGGTCAACTCCTCCACCCGGGGCCGCAGTTCCTCGACGCGCCGGGGCGTGAGGGCGCGGCCGGCCCGTGCCCGCGGCCTTCTGCGGTCGTCGCCGTCGACGGTGGTCATGCCCTGGACGGTCGCGAAGGTCGCCGGCGGCCGGCCCCCCGGCGATCCCGCCCTCCCGCAGGGCGGTGAAGTGGCGGGCGTTCTCGGCGACTTCGGGGTGCTGCAGGAACTCCCGCGGCGCTTCGTGCGCGAGGACGGCCATACCCCTCCGCCGGGCAACTCGACCGGCGCCACGGCCCCTCGGACCGGCAGCCGGGCGTTGACGGCGTGCCGGCAGCCGCCGGCCGGGTCCAGGCGGTGCGGCGTGCGGGCGGGCGAGGGCTCCACCGGTTCCTCCTGACGTGCATGGCTCCCCGGTGGCGTCGGCGCCGACGACGTCCAGCCCCATGACAGGGCGGGTCGATCCTGGGCTCGCCCGGTGATCGCGACGGGACGGTGGACGTCGGTCCGGGAATGATCCGGCCGAGGGGCTTGTTGACGTCACTGAAGACACCGGCCCCAGTGCGTGGTACTGTGCAGCAGGCATTCGTGCACGCCCCCCGAGGGCGCCGGTGCCAATCTCTCTCACGCTGATCCGCCCACCGTTCTGCCGATTCCCGGCTCGCGGCGCGTCAGCTTCTCAGCACCACTCGCGATCAGGCCTTCGGTGCTCTGCCCGGGATGTCGTTCCCGCCGCCCGGAGCCAGGCGTCCACGCCTCCCGCTCGCGGCCTCTCCCCCTCCCCCCTTTCTTTCTTCTCTCAATCGTCCGCGAAAGGACAACCACGCATGACCACCACACTCGAACGCCCGGCCGCGGCACAGCAGGCTGCCGCCCGGATCGTCACCGGCGTGCTCGACGTCGACGCGCACGGGAAGGGGCACCTGAGGGCCCCGAGCCTGCTGCCCACCCCCGCCGACCCGCAGGTCCCGGCGGCACTCGTCCGCCGGTACGGGCTGCGCAAGGGCGACCTCGTCGAGGGCGTGCGGAGTGCCCAGCGCACCCTGACCGACATCGCGCGCGTCGAGGGCCGGGCCCCGGCCGACCTCCGCTCACGCCGGCACTTCCGCGACCTGACCCCGCTCCACCCGCACCGGCGCATCCGTCTGGAGCACCCCGCGTCCGGGCTCGCGGGCCGGCTCGCCGATCTCCTCGCGCCGGTCGGCAAGGGGCAGCGCGGCCTCATCGTGGCCCCGCCCAAGAGCGGCAAGACGGTGCTGCTCCAGCAGCTCGCCGCCGCCGTGTCCGGTAATCACCCCGAGTGCCGCCTGATGGTCCTCCTGCTGGACGAGCGCCCCGAGGAGGTCACCGAGATGCGCCGCTCGGTACGCGGCGAGGTGTTCGCCTCCACGTTCGACCGTCCGGCCAAGGAGCACATCGCCCTCGCCGAACTCGTCGTCGAGCGGGCAAAGCGGCTGGTGGAGGCCGGCGAGGACGTCGTCATCCTGCTGGACTCGCTGACCCGGCTGTGCCGGGCGTACAACAACGCCTCCGCCGCGGGCGGCCGCACCCTCAGCGGCGGTGTCGACGCGGGCGCGCTGCTCGGCCCGAAGCGGTTCTTCGGCGCCGCCCGCGAGGCGGAGGAGGGCGGCTCGCTCACCATCCTCGCCAGCGCCCTGGTGGACACCGGCTCCCGCGCCGACGGCTACTTCTTCGAGGAACTGAAGGGCACGGGCAACATGGAGTTCCGCCTCGACCGGGAACTCGCCGACCGGCGCGTCTTCCCCGCGGTGGACATCGACGCCACCGGCACCCGGCGTGAGGAACTGCTGCTCGCTCCGGCCGACCTGACAGCCGTGCAGGGGCTGCGCCGTGCCCTGCGCTCCCGCGAGGGCGCACCGAACGGCCTGGACACCCTGCTGGAGCGGCTGCGGGACACCCCCGACAACGCCACGTTCCTGCGGCGGATCCGGCCCACCCTGCCCAAGGGCTGACGGCGGGCAGGGCGCCCGGGTGCGGCATCCGGGTTGCTCCCTGGGGCCGAACGGCCCGGTGCTGTGGCGCAGGACGATCCCGTTCGTACGTTTAATCATATGATCTACGGACTTTCTTCTCGGGCGGCCGTGTCGGCCTGCTCCCTCTGTGTGGCGGGCGTGCTGGTGCTGACGCCGGCCGCGGCGGCCGCCGGGACGCACCCGGGGGACCCCGCGCCGCCGCCCCGGGCGGCGATGCCGGGTCCGTCACTGCTCTACCGCGACGGCATCCAGGTACGGCCGCACCGGGACGCGCCCGCCGTGCCGGACGTCTCGGCGCTGTCCTGGCTGGTCGCCGACGCCGGCAGCGGGGAGGTGCTGGCGGCCAGCCAGGCGCACCGCAGGCTGCCGCCCGCGAGCACGCTCAAGACCCTGTTCGCCCTCACCCTGCTGCCGACGCTGCCCAGCGGGCAGAAGCACACGGTCCGCTACCAGGAACTCGCGGACGTCGGCGAGGGCAGCAGCCTGGTCGGCGTCGAGGAAGGGCACACCTACCAGGTGTCCGACCTGTGGCACGGGGTGTTCCTCAGCTCGGGCAACGACGCCGTGCACGTGCTCGCCTCCCTGGGTGGCGGCTGGAAGGCCACCACCGCACGGATG
Organism: Streptomyces sp. NPDC096012; assembly: GCF_040426375.1. NCBI lineage: Bacteria > Bacillati > Actinomycetota > Actinomycetes > Kitasatosporales > Streptomycetaceae > Streptomyces > Streptomyces sp. NPDC096012. Next base: position 22,929 of record NZ_JBEOTD010000046.1, on the reverse strand, counting down.
CAGGTCAAGGCCCGCTCGCTCGGCGCCCTGGACACCCACGTCGTCTCCCCCGACGGCTACGACGCGCCCGGGCAGGTCTCCTCCGCCTACGACCTGGCGGTCTTCGGCCGCGCCGGGCTGCACAACCCCGACTTCGCCCGGTACTGCGGCACCGCCGAGACCACCTTTCCCGGTGACGGGACGCCGTACGCCATCGAGAACACCAACCGGTTGCTGACCGGCGAGGACGGGGTGTCGCCGTACCCGGGGCTGATCGGCATCAAGAACGGCTACACCAGCAACGCGGGCAACACGCTCGTCGCCGCGGCCCGCCGGGGCGGCCGCACGCTCGTGGTGACCGTGATGAACCCTCAGGCGGGCGGCGGGTTCACCGTGTACGAGGAGGCCCGCGCGTTGCTCGACTGGGGCTTCGCGGCGGCCGGGCTGGTCGATCCGGTGGGCTCGCTGGACGGCTTGCGCGCGAAGTCCCCGTCCGCGACGGCCGCCCCGGTGGCGGCGGCCGCGTCGGGGACGCCGGACGGCGACTCGGACTGGTCCGGCACCGCGGTCGTCGCCGGACTCTCCGGGCTCGGCGTGGGGGCCGTGGTACTGCGGCTGCGGGGCAAGGGCAACCGGAGCGGGCCCGCCTGACCGGTCGGCAGGCCGAGCAGCAGGCCCAGTGTGATCCAGGTGTAGAGGTTGCTGCCGAGGAAGCCGCCGAGGCCGGAGGCGCCGTCGAACCACAGCCACACCACGCTGGTGCACAGCACCGCGTACGCGGCGCCCGCGGTCCGGGGCCGCCCGGCGCGTACGAGCACGGCGAAGCACGGCAGCAGCCAGACCAGATGGTGCACCCAGGTGATGGGGCTGACGAGGCAGGCCGCCGCTCCGGTGAGCGCGAAGGCCGCCGTCCAGTCGCCGGCGGCGACCGCCCGGCGGGTCCGCCACGCCCAGACGCACAGGGTCAGCAGGACCGCCGTCGCCCACAGCGGGCGGCCCGGCTCGCCGAGGCGGGCCGCCGTCGCCCACAGCGGGCGGCCCGGCTCGCCGAGGCGGGCCAGCACGCCCTGCAGGGACTGGTTCGACACGTAGTCGAGACGGCCCACCCGGCCGGTGTCCCACAGCGCCTCGGTCCAGTAGAACCGTGACGCCCCCGGGTCCACCCAGGCGGCCAGCGCGGTGACCGCCGCGGCGACGGCCGTCGCGTTCACGGCCGCCCGCCGGCGTCCGGCGAGCAGCAGCAGGCCGATGAACAGGGCCGGGGTGAGCTTCACGGCGGCGGCGAGACCGATCCCGGCGCCCGCCCGGCGGCCCCGCCCGGTCGACAGCAGCAGGCAGTCGACGAGGACCAGGGCCAGGAGGACGAGGTTCACCTGTCCGAAGCCGAGGGTGTCGCGCAGCGGCTCGAAGAGGGCGAGCCCGCACAGCGCCAGCGACCAGCGGTACCAGCCGTGCCGGCGCCACCGGGAACCGGCCAGGATGCGCAGGACCACCCCCAGCGCGGCCAGGTTCACCAGCAGGGAGAGCGCGACCGCGGCGGTCCGGCCGAGCACGGCCAGCGGCAGCATGGTGACGGCGGCGAACGGCGGGTAGGTGAAGCCGTACGAGGTGCCGGGCACCCGGTAGTCGTAGATCCGGCCGCCGTGGTGGACCCAGGTGTGCACGGTGCCGTAGTAGACGCGCAGGTCGAAGAAGTCGCGCAGCAGCGGCACGGTCGCCGTGAAGAGCGTGACGGCCGCGCCGAGGGCGAGAACCACCAGCAACCGGCCACCGGCCGTGCGCGGCCCCGGCGTGTCCGGGGTCTCCACCGGCCCCGACGTGCCCGGGGTCTCCACCGGCCCCGGCCGGCCCCGTAGCGCCCTCATGCCGTGCGTCCCGGCACCGGGGCCTGGGCGGCCTGGTGGGCGTGCCAGAGGGCGACCACTCCGAGCACCCCGCCGGAGACCGCGAGTACCAGCTGCCCGGGCTCGGCGGGGCCCCCGCTGGGCAGGACGGCGAGGGCGAGCACACCCGCCAGGGCGGCCACCCGGTGCCGTACGGGGGTGCTGGGTGCGCCGGCGGCGATGAGGAACAGGCCCCACAGCACGTACCAGGGGCGGATCGCGGGGCCGAACACCGCTACGGCCAGCAGGCTCAGGCCGAGCGCGTACACCGGCCGGGGCCGCAGCCGGAGCCATATCAGCGCGACGGCGACGGCGGTGGCCGCGAGGCCGAGCAGATGCCAGGCCGGCACCGCCAGCGGGGCCAGTCCGCTGCCGAGCCGGCTGAGCAGGGCGCCGGTGGCCCGGCCGAGCAGGCTGGTCAGCGCCCAGTTCTGCGGGGAGACCGGGGTGTCCAGGGCGGCGATCCACCCGTAGCCGGTGCCGGCGACAACAGTGACGGTGACGGTGGTCGTGACACAGACGCCCGCCGTGGTCAGGACGGCCGGGAGCGGGCGGCGGCCGGAGCGGACCCGGAGGGCCACGACCGCGAGGAGCCCGAGCGCCGCCGGTGCCTTGACCAGCGCGGCGAGCGTGACGAGCAGGGCCCCGACAGCTGGTCTTCGGCCGCGCGCGGCGACCAGACCGAGTCCGAGCAGACCGAGCATGAGCGCGTCGTTGTGAGCGCCCGCCACCAGGTGCAGCGGCACGAGCGGATTGAGGGCGCCGAGCCACAGGGCGGCGGCCGGGTCGGCGCCGCTGTGCCGGGCGAGCCGGGGCAGCGCCACCGCCATGAGGGCGACGCCGAGCAGGGCCAGCAGCCGCATGCCGAGCAGCCCCGCGGGCAGTGCGCCGCGGGTGAGGCCGGCCAGCGCGGACGCCGGCGCCAGGAAGGCGGGGCCGTAGGGGGCGCCGGTGTGCCGCCAGACCGGGGCGACCTCGTCGGCCAGGGTCCCGCCCAGCCGGGCGGGACCCTGGCCGTACACGTCCATGTGGGCGTGGACCATGGCGCCCTGCGCGAGGTAGCTGTAGACGTCCCGGCTGAACAGCGGCGGGGCGAGCAGCAGCGGGGCCGCCCACACGGCCAGCACCAGCAGCAGGGCGCGCGGCGCGGGCGGTTCGGGGCCGCGGACCAGGCGGCCCAGCAGCAGCCAGGCCGCTGTCAGCAGGACGACACCGAAGTACACCCCGACCAGGCCGAGGGCGGCCTGGGCCGAGGCCGGGGCCAGCAGGTCCTGGACGGGCAGGGCACCGGCCGTCTCGCCGCCCAGCGCGAGGACGGCGGTGCCGGCCAGCCCGAGCAACCGGCAGCGGCGGAGATCGACGGGGAATGCCATGGCCAACACCGGATCAGCGTGTCGATGCCGGATGGCCGGAAGGCGACGCTCCCGACACCGGGGAGCAGCCCCGACGTGACCGGACCGTGCCGAGCGGGGGCAGACCCGGGCGCCGGGCGCCGGGAGACCACCGCCGGGTCAGAACACCGACAGTCCGGTGAGCGTCGTGAACCGGTCCAGGGCCGCCACTCCGGCCACCGAGTTGCCGCGCTCGTCCAGACCAGGGCTCCACACGCACAGCGTGCACCGGCCGGGTACGACGGCGATGATGCCGCCGCCGACCCCGCTCTTGCCGGGCAGGCCCACCCGGTAGGCGAAGTCACCGGCCGCGTCGTACGTGCCGCACGTCAGCATGACCGCGTTGACCTGCTTGGCCTGGCTGCGGGTGAGCAGCCGGGAGCCGTCGGCGCGGACGCCGTGCCGGGCGAGGAAGCCGGTGGCGAGGGCCAGGTCGGCGCAGGAGGCGGCGACGGAGCACTGCCGGAAGTACTGGTCGAGCAGGACCGGCACGTCGTTGTCGATGTTGCCGTAGGAGGCCATGAAGTGGCCGAGGGCCGCGTTGCGGTCGCCGTGCGCGGTCTCGGAGGCGGCGACCTCCCGGTCGAAGTCCAGAGCGGGGTTGGCGCTCTCGGCCCGCAGGAAGGCCAGCAGCTCCCCGGCCGCGTCCCCGGTCCGGGTCTGCAGGCGGTCGGTGACGACCAGGGCGCCCGCGTTGATGAAGGGGTTGCGCGGGATGCCGTGCTCGTACTCCAGCTGCACCAGGGAGTTGAACGGGTTGCCGGAGGGCTCGCGGCCCACGTGCTCCCAGAGTTCGTCGCCCTCGCGGGCCAGGTCGAGGGCGAGCGTGAAGACCTTGGTGAGGGACTGCGCCGAGAACGGCTGCCGCCACTCCCCCACCCCGTACACCGTGCCGTCCAGCTCCGCGACGGCCATGCCGAAGCTGCGCGGGTCGCAGGCCGCGAGTGCCGGGATGTAGTCGGCGGGGCGGCCGCGCCCGGGGGTGCGGCTCATCTCCTCGGCGATGCGCTCCAGGACCGGCAGGAAGGTGAGGGACGACGTCGTTGTCATGATCACCATTGTGCCTCCGGGCCGGTCCCCGAGCGCAGTCGTGTCTGCGTCCTCGCAGGTCAGGCGACCGGTGAGCCGTTGCCCGCGAGGACCTCGGGGCGCAGCAGGGCGGCCAGCCGGTCCGCCGGCAACAGGCCTTTCTCCAGGACCAGTTCGGCCACGCCCCGGCCCGTGACGAGGGCCTCCTTGGCGATGTCGGTGGCCGCCGTGTAGCCGATGTGCGGGTTCAGGGCGGTGACCAGGCCGATGGAGTTCTCCACGGTGGCCCGCAGCCGCTCGGTGTTGGCGGTGATGCCGGACACGCAGCGCTCGGCCAGGGTCAGGCAGGCGTTCGTGAGGTGCGTGAGGGACTCGGACAGGGAGTGCAGGATGATCGGCTCGAAGGCGTTGAGCTGGAGCTGCCCCGCCTCGGCGGCCATCGTGATGGCGACGTCGTTGCCGATGACCTCGAAGGCGACCTGGTTGACCACCTCGGGGATCACCGGGTTGACCTTGCCGGGCATGATCGACGAACCGGCCTGCACCGGCGGCAGGTTGATCTCGCCCAGGCCCGCGCGCGGCCCGGAGGACAGCAGGCGCAGGTCGTTGCAGCTCTTGGAGAGCTTGACCGCGATCCGCTTGAGCACGCCGGACATCTGCACGAAGGCGCCGCAGTCCTGGGTGGCCTCGACCAGGTTGGCGGCGGTGACCAGGGGCAGACCGGTGAGGGCGGACAGGTGGCGGCGGGCGGCCTCGGCGTAGCCGGCGGGGGCGTTCAGGCCGGTGCCGATGGCCGTGGCACCGAGGTTGATCTCGTGGATCAGCTCGACGGCCTCGGCGAGACGGCTGCGGTCCTCCTCGATCATGACGGCGAACGCGGAGAACTCCTGGCCGAGGGTCATCGGCACGGCGTCCTGCAACTGGGTACGGCCCATCTTGAGCACGTCACGGAATTCGAGGGCCTTGCGGGCGAAGGCGTCCTGGAGCACGGCCATCGCCTTGAGCAGCCCGCGCACGGCGAACACCGTCGCCACCTTGACGGCGGTCGGGTAGACGTCGTTGGTCGACTGGCCGAGGTTGACGTCCTCGTTGGGGTGCAGGTGCGCGTACCGGCCCTTTTCGTGTCCGAGCAGTTCCAGCGCGCGGTTCGCCACGACCTCGTTGGCGTTCATGTTGGTCGACGTGCCGGCGCCGCCCTGGATGACGTCCACGACGAACTGGTCGTGCAGCTTGCCGGCGCGTATCTCGCGGCAGGCGGTGACGATCGCGGCGGCCTTCTCCGGCCGCAGCAGGCCGAGTTCCTCGTTGGCGAGGGCGGCGGCCTCCTTGACGGCGGCCAGCGCGTCGATCAGATGCGGGTAGGCGGAGATCGGGGTGCCGGTGATGGGGAAGTTCTCCGTCGCGCGCAGGGTGTGGATGCCCCAGTACGCGTCGGCGGGTACGTCGCGGTCGCCGAGCAGGTCGTGTTCGCTGCGGGTGGGCGCGGTCATGAGGGGGCGGTCTTCTTTCCGGGCGGAGGGCAGGGCGTCCCGGGCGGGGACGCGGGGAACGGCGCGACCGGCCGCGGACGGCGCACGGCCGCCCGTCGGCACGGGACCGGAGCGGTCAGCCACAGGCCGACGGTCCGGGACGGGAGCGGAGCGGACGGTCGGCCACAGGCCGACGGTCCCGGACGGGAGCGGTGCGGTCAGCGGGCCGACGGCCCAGGGCGGGAGCGGTGCGGTCAGCCACAGGCCGACGGTCCGGGACGCGAGCGGAGCGGACGGTCGGCCACAGGCCGACGGTCCCCGAGGGGAGCGGAGCGGTCAGCGGGCCGACGGCCCGGGACGGGAGCGGTACGGTCAGCCACAGGCCGACAGCTCAACGGAGTCCAGAGCGTGTACCGGCCGTACGCGACCGACCGGCCGCCCTCCGCCGAGCAGCGGCTCGCCGGCGAACCCGGCCAGCAGAGCCGGGTCGACACCGGCCCGGGCCAGCGCCGCCGCCGCCACCGGGATCCGCGCCCGGTTCGCACCGTCGGCTATCTTCACGGCGACGGCCGTGCCGTCGGGCAGCGCGGCCACCTGGACGCCCTCGAAGCCGTCCTTGGCGAGCAGTCCGGGCACGGCCCGCATCAGCGCGGCGACGTCACGGCCGGAGCCGGAGGCCGTCTCGGCGTGTTCGCGCATCGCGTCGGCGACGCGCGCCTCGGGCGTGCCGGGCGCGGCCGAGGTGATCCGGGCGAGGGCGCGGGCGAGGCCGTGCAGGGAGATGGAGAACAGCGGCGCGCCGCAGCCGTCGACGGTGACCTTGGCGACGCGCTGGCCGGTGAGGTCCTCGACGGTCTCGGCGACGGCCCGCTGGAGCGGGTGCGCCGGATCGAGGTAGTCCCCGAGGGACCAGCCGTTGAGCCGGGCCGTCCACAGCATGGCCGCGTGCTTGCCGGAGCAGTTCTGGGCGAGCCGCGAGGGCTGCCGGCCCGCGCGGATCCAGGCGTCCCGGACGGCCGGGCCGAAGGGCATGTCGGGCACGTTGCGCAGGTCGTCCTCGGTGAGCCCGGCGAGTGCGAGGATCCGCCGGGTGCCGGCGAGATGCCGCTCCTCACCGGAGTGGCTCGCGGCGGCCAGCGACAGCAGTTCGCCGTCGAGGGGCAGTCCGGCCCGCAGCATCGCCACCGCCTGGACGGGCTTGAGGGCGGAGCGGGGGTAGAAGGCGGCCTCGATGTCACCGAGCTGGAACCGCACCCGGCCGTCGGCGCCGAGGACGACGACCGAGCCGTAGTGGACGCCCTCGACGACCCCGCCGCGGACGAGGTGGGCGACGGGCGCGTGGAGGGGTTCGCGGACGACGGGCGCGTCGGCGGGGGAAGTGCTCTGCATCACTGCCTGCATCGTGGTCTCGGGGGCGGCCGGGACGCGGGTCACGCGCCGGCGCCGGTGGCTGTGCGGGATATGCGGTCGGGGGCGGCCGGGACGCGGGTCACGCGCCGGCGCCGGTGGCTGTGCGGGGTATGAGGTCGGGGGCGGCCGGGACGCGGGTCACGCGCCGGCCGGTGGCTGTGGGGGATATGCGGTCGGGGGTGCCCGTGCGGCGGGGCGAGGTGCGCGGCACCGTGTCCAGGGGCCGCTCGCTCATGCGACCGGTCCGGCTTCGGTGGGAGCGTCAGTCCGCCGCCGCACGATGTCGGTGAGGGTCGTCTCCACGCGGTCCAGGTGGTGGCCCATGGCGTCCACCGCGTCGCGTTCGCAGCCGTCGGCCAGCGCCTCGACGATCGCCCGGTGCTCGCGGTTGGACTGCTCGCGGCGTCCGCCCAGCTCGTTCAGGAAGGCCGACTGGCGCGCCAGTGCGTCCCGGATCTCCTCGATGACCCGGCGGAAGACCGGGTTCTGGGCGGCTTCGGCCACGGCGAGGTGGAAGAGCGTGTCCATCGCGACCCAGGCCGTGGTGTCCGTCTCCCGCTCCATGCGGTCGAGCAGGTGGGCCAGGTGGTCCAGGTTCTCCGGGGTGCGGCGCAGGGCCGCGTAGCCGGCGACCGGGATCTCTATGTGGCGGCGCACTTCGAGCAGGTCGCTGGCCGCGTAGTCGCCGAAGGTGGGGTCCTCCACGGCGTTCGCGACGACGAAGGTGCCCTTGCCGGTCCGGGAGACCGTCAGGCCCATCGTCTGCAGCGCGCGCAGCGCCTCGCGCAGCACGGGCCGGGAGACCTCCAGGGTGCGGCAGAGCTCGGCCTCGGAGGGGAGCTTGTCACCTATGGCGTACCGGCCGCTCTCGATGGCGCCGCGGAGGTGGGCGAGGACCGCTTCCATGGCGCTGACGCGCCGCGGACTCCGACCACCTGTCTGGCTGTCTGACAGGTTCACGGGAGCGATGGTGCGTCCTGCGGGCCGAGGCTGTCAAGGCGGCCGGTGAGGTGCGGCGGCCGAGGGGTGTGCGCCGGTGGGGACGGCGGCCGGGAGGTGTGCGCGGTCCGGACGGCGGCCGGGGCCTGCGGACGGCCAGGACGCGGCCGGAGCCTGCCCGCGGCCGGGACGGCAGCCCGGGCCTGCCCACTGCCGGGACGGCGGCCGGAGCCTGCGCGCGGCCGGGACCGCAGCCTGGGCCTGCGCACGGACGGGACGGCGGCCCCCTGAAAAACGCCGCACGCGGTCGAAGGCGGCGGTCGGGAGGTGCGTACGGGGTGCGGCGGCCTGCGCGGTCGCCGCACCCCGTGGGTGTCCGGGCAGGCGCTCAGCTGCTGAGCGTGCCGGTGGCGAGCAGTCCGAGCAGGGCCACGCCGATGACGATCCGGTAGATCACGAAGGCGTTGAAGGAGTGCTTGGCGACGAACTTCAGCAGCCAGGCGATGGACGCGTAGGCGACGACGAAGGACACGATCGTGCCGACGGCCAGCGGGGCGGCGCTGACGCCCGCGCCGAGGGCGTCCTTCAGCTCGTACACGCCGGCGCCGGTCAGCGCCGGGATGCCGAGGAAGAAGGACAGGCGGGTGGCGGCGACGCGGTCCAGGTCGAGGATGAGCGCGGTGGACATGGTGGCGCCGGAGCGGGAGAAGCCGGGAAAGAGGAGGGCGAGGATCTGCGAGCAGCCGACCCACATCGCGTCCTTGAAGGACGTGTCGTCCTCACCGCGCTTGTGGCGGCCCATCTGGTCCGCGGCCCACATCACGGCCGAGCCGGCGATGAGCGAGCCGGCCACCACCCACAGCGAGGCGAGCGGGCCGTCGATCAGCGGCTTCGCCGCCAGGCCGACCACCACGATCGGGACGGTCGCGGCGATCACCCACCAGGCGAACTTGTAGTCGTGGTGGTACCGCTCCTCGCGGTTGCCCAGGCCGCGGAACCAGGCGGAAACGATCCGCTTGATGTCCTTGAAGAAGTACACGAGCACGGCGGCGATGGCGCCGACCTGGATGACGGCGGAGAACCCGACGACGGACTTGTCGTCGACGGGAATGTTCATGAGTCCCTCGGTGATCTTCAGGTGACCGGTGGAGGACACCGGGAGGAACTCGGTCACCCCCTCTACGACTCCGAGGACGACGGCCTGACCGACGGAGATGGCGCTCATGAGATCCAGTTCTGGGGAGAGTAGGTCGACAGTGTTGTAGTTGCATTGGACAGTACTTGCTTCGTCCCGCCCGGAGGCAACCGCCCGACGCTAAAAGGGCTCCCGCGAGCCAGAAGCCGGCGGAGGGCGCCGCGAGTCCCGCCCGCCGCACTCGTCACGACGTGGACGGCGGCGTGGCGGCCGGAGCCGGTCTCGGTCCAGCCGCATGGTCTCGTAGGAGGAGGTCGGGCACGTCGTCAGCGCCCCGCACAGTCCCGTACCCGGCAGAAGCCGCAGCCGGGGCCCGGCGGAGGCGGCGCCCGTGAGCAGCCCGAGGATCAGGCGGCCTGTGACGTTCACCGCGCACGTGACCCAGGGGGAGACCGAACCGTGACGGGTCCGCACGGCACGGTCGATGGGATGCCGCAGGGGTGCGCCGGCCATGGCCCCCGCGACGACCGGCAGCCAGTTCACAACGACTTCTCACCCTCCGGGGTAGCTTCGCCCGGTCCGGGCGCACGGCCTGCGTACCGGGCAGCCTCGCACCCTTCGGAGGTCGGGAGGCGTCTCCTGTCCGGCCCGTCCCGAGGGGCTCGCACGTGTCCGGCCGGGCCCACCCCGGACGGCCTCGTACCCCCTCCGGCGCGGCCACCTGGTGGGCTGGTGCCCGTGCCGTCCGGGCCGCCGGGACGGGTGATCACGGCCGGGCACCAGCGTACCGCCGGGCCGGTGCCGCGCTCACCCGGTGGGCGGCTGGGCGCAGACCGCGAGGCCCGGTTCCCAGAGGCTGCCGAGGACCAGGTGATCGCCTGTCGTGCAGACGCTGGTGACCATGCGGAAGCCGGAGCGGCGGCGGGTGAGGTGGTGGACGGTGTGGCCGTGGTCGTCGAACGCCAGCACACCGATCGTGCCGCCCGGCCGGAACGGGGCGTGGACGGCGGCTCGGGCGGCGGCGCCGCGCACGGTGGCCGGGGTGCGGTGCAGCAGGTCCAGCGGGGGGTTGCGCGGAGCGGCGAGGGCCACCCAGATCGGGCCGTCGGGGCCCGCGCGCCAGAGGTTGTCCGGCATGCCGGGGAGGGTGGCGAAGAGCTCGGCGTGCCCGGCGCGCGGGCCCGTGAGGTGGTAGCGGGTCAGGCGGCAGGCACCGGTTTCGGCGATCACCAGGAAGGAGCCGTCCGCGCTCACGGCCAGGCCGTTGGCGAACTGCAGCCCGTCCAGCAGGATTTCGGGTTCACCGCCGTCGGGCGCGAGCCGGAGCAGCCGGCCGGTGCCGGAGTGTTCGACGATGTCGCCGATCCACCGCTGGAGCGGGTGGCGGCGGCTGGAGACCGTGAAGCAGACGGTGCCGTCGGGCAGGGCGACTACGTTGCTGCAGAAGCGCAGCCGCTCCCCCGCCACCGTGCCGGCGAGGACGCGGACGATGCCGTCGCCGGGCCCGACGCGCAGCAGGCCGCGTTCCGCGTCGCACACCAACAGGCTGCCGTCGGCGGCGAGTTCGAGCCCCAGGGGCCGCCCTCCGGTCTCGGCCAGCACCTCCACCCGGGCGGTGTGCGGATGGCCCAGGCCGTGGACGCGCAGGATCCGGCCGTCCTCCACTCCGGTCAGCACCCGCCCGTGCGCGTCGACGACCACGTCCTCGGGGCCGCGGGCGCCGAGGGAGACGTAGTGCAGCGGCTTGAGTCGCGTGGGTCGGTCCATGTCCGGTGCCTTTCGCGTCGGGTGGGCCGTCCCGGCACTCGCGCCTTCGGATCGGCCGGGTGGGCCGGGCAGACCGGGCAGGCCCGGTGGGCCGGGCAGACCCGGCAGACCGGTGACCTTGCCCACCGGCCCCGTGCCTGGGCTCACCGGCCCCATGTCTGTGCTCACCAGCCCTTCTCGAACAACCTCGCCACCTCCGCGATCCGGATCTCGTCGCGCCGGTAGTAGGTGCGGCAGCGGCTGCGCCGGGTGCGCAGCAGGCCGAGGCGGGTGAGGAGGTCCAGATGGGCGGCGGCAGTGCGGCGGGGTACGCCGAGTCTGGCGGCGACGGCCCGGGCGGTGACCCCGGTCCCGGCGGGGTCGCGGTGGCGCGAGGCCGGAAAGTGGGCCGCCGGGTCCTTCAGCAACTCCAGGATGGTCCGCCGCACGTGCCCCGAGGCAGTCGCCGTCATCCGTCCGCCCTCCATCCGGCGTTCTCGTACGCACTGTTCCCAACTGTGGACCGGACGACGCCGCCACGTCCCCGAGTCGGCGTCCGTTGTCCGGTACGGAACGGCCGCCGGCCGGACGGCCGGCCCGCGTCCCCGGACACCGGGACGGGTCGGGAGCCGTTCGGGGCGGGGACCGGTCGTGGACGGTCCCGCGGTGGCCGCACCACGCCCTGGCGGAAAGCGCGCCGTCGGAGGGGCCCGCTGCGACCGGTCAGGATCGAAGAAGCCACGGCGGCCCGCCCGGCCCTAGCGTGAGAGCACCGACGAGGAACCCGTCGGGCCCCACAGCCACAAGGAGTGAGTCCCATGACCGCCGGCCTGCAGACGATCATCTACCCCGTCAAGGACCCGGAGCGGGCCAAGGCCCTGTTCACCGCCCTGCTGGGCGTGGAGCCCTTCGTCGACGAGCCGTACTACATCGGTTTCAAGGCCGCCGGGCAGGATGTCGGCCTCGACCCCAACGGGCACGCGCAGGGGATGACCGGGCCGGTGCCGTTCTGGCATGTCACCGATCTCCGGGAGCGGTTGGCGGCCCTGCTCGACGCGGGTGCCACCGTGCTCCAGGACGTGCGGGACGTCGGCAACGGCAGGCTGGTCGCCTCGGTGAAGGACGCCGACGGCAACCTGGTGGGACTGCTCCAGGACCGGGCTGCCTGAGCCGCGGGGGTCTTCCCCACAACCCACTAGTTGCACACTCAACGATTGGCCGGATCGGTGCTACGGTGCGGGTATGGCAGTCAAGACGGCGGACCTCCGGCTCGAGGAGCAGTGGCGGGACATCCTGTCGGTGCACGCACGCACCTTGTGCGAGATCGACCGGGCGCTGCATCCGCACGGGCTGGGCGCCAGTGACTTCGAGGTGCTGGACATCCTGGCGTCCGAATCGCCCGAGACGGGGGACCAGTGCCGGGTGCAGAACCTGGTCGGCCGGGTCCATCTCAGCCAGAGCGCACTGTCCCGGCTGATCGGCCGGCTGGAGAAGGACGGCCTGGTGGAGCGCTCCGTGTGCGCCGAGGACCGCCGTGGCGTGTGGGTCGCGCTCACCCGGAAGGGCCGCGAGCTGCACGGCGAGGTGCTGCCGGTGCAGCGCGCCGTGCTCCGGCGCATGCTCGCGGTGCGGGAGCGCTAGCACACCGGCCGGCGCTCCGGCCCGGTCGCGTACTCGGCGACCCGGCGGACTATCCCTCGGTGGGGGCCGGTTCCGGCCCGCCTTCGTCCGGCTTCCGGTCCACCGGGCGTTGCGGGGAGATCTGACCGCCGGGGTAGTCACGGGACCCGGTCCACAGGGCGGGTACGGCGTCGCAGCGGCGGCACAGGTCGTAGGCGAGCTCCTCGTAGTTGACCCGCCAGCCCCGGAAGTGCGGCCAGGCCTCCTGCGCGCTGCGCCGGGACCGGAAACCGGCCTCCTCCAGCATCGTCACCGCGGCGTCGAACTCCGCGTAGGAGAGCCGGATGGGCGCCTGCGGCGACGGGTCGGCATCGAAGGGGATGCGCAGGGCGCGGGCGATGTCGCGCAGCGCGGTGAATCCCGCGCGCAGCACCAGCCGGGCCTCCGGCGGGGCGAGCTGCGGATCCAGGGCGAGCTGGAGGGCGGCGGCGTCCATGACGGCGATCAGCCCGACCAGCCAGCTGCGGTGCGGCCGCGGGGAGCGGAAGGTCAGCAGGATCGGATACGTGGAGTGACTCTCGCCGATGTCCGCGGCGAGCCGCTCCCAGGCGCGGTACAGCTGCGGCAGCGCGGTCTCGGTCTCCACCAGCCACTGGCGAGCCAGGATCTCCGGCCCCCAGGCGGGCTCCCCGGCCCGGGCCTGGAGCAGGGTGACCTCCTGTTCCCGGCGGTTGTAGGAGGCGTAGAGGGTGGGCAGGTACGCGATCTGCAGGGCGATCAGGATGGGCCCGGTGGCCGCGGCGATGAAGTCGACCACCGACAGCTTCAGCCGGGCGCCGCTGGCGAAACCGAGCGTGAACAGGCTGGAGCCGGCCTCACGGAAGGCGGTGGCCCAGGACAGCGGGGACAGCGCGTACAGCAGGAGCCCGAAACCGAGCAGCGCTCCGGCGAGCCAGCACGCGAGCATGCCCATCAGCGTCAGCGGGGCGAGCCAGGTCTGCGTGCGGTCGACGGCGTCGTAACCGCCGCGCGGGGCGGCCAGCCGGAGCACTCGGCGCAGCAGCCACCACAGACGGAACATCAGTCCCGAGTACAGGCCCCGGGGTACGACGAGGATGCGCAGGATGCTGCTCAGCACCAGCGCGAGGACCAGTGCCCCGGCCACGCCAGAGATGAGTTCCATGGGCCTATCTTGGCGCCCGAAGGGGCCGGACCCCGGCTTTCGCGTCGCGAGGGTGGAGGCGTCGTGGTCACTCGGGCCGCACGACGGAGAGGTGTGGCCGTGGCAGGCGGCTTGGTGCGGGGGAAGCGGACGCGGTGCGGTGGCGGGCCGGGGTGCCGAAACGGGCGCGGTGCGGGTAGCGGGATGGGGTGCGCAAGGGCCGCGGTGCCGAGTGGGCGGCCCGGGAGCCGGGCGAGGGCCGTGCCGCAGTGAGCAGCCCTGGAGCCGGGGCGGACGCGGTGCGGACGTGGGCGCGTGTCGGAGTGCCGTAGAGCTGACGGACGTCGCCACCCCGTCCGGCGTGCGTGCGCTGTCGCCGGCCGGAGGAGGGGCGACGGGGTGGGCGGAGGCCGGCGTTGCCGCTCCTCCCCCCCCACCGGGTCAACGGGCGAGCAGGGTGCGCACTCCTTGGGAGGTGAGCGTGAGCGCGTGGCTGGAACTGCCGTCGATGGCGAGGGAGAGGTCGTCCTCGGGCCACTGCGAGGCGAGTGCGCCCAGCGGGATCAGGCGGTAGCGCGAGACGAACGGCAGCAGCTCGGCCATCTCGCCCTCAGAGGTGAAGACGGGGACGACCTGGTCGCCGCCGGGCTGTTCGAGAACGGGCAGTGCCAGCATCGTGGCATCGGCGCCCTCACCGTCGACCGCGTCGTCCGGAACCGGAACGAGCACGTCGGTGTGGGCGAGGGTGGTCAGAGCGGCCTGGTCGTCGGCGTTCACGGTCAGCGCGTCCAGCGCCTGCTGCGCCGACGTGGGCAGGTCGTCGTGTGCGGGTGTCTCCATGGCAGATCCCCTGGTAGCGGCTGTCTTACGGGCCACCCGGACGGGTTCGTGCCCGGGCGTGCTTCCGCCTCGCGTACCCGGTGGCGTGCGGGGCATGCGCGAGGATCGGCGGTGGTCCGGGCGAGCCGAAAGCCGACTTCGCCCGGTTGCGGCCGCTCACGGCCGGGTCCGCGCCCGCGGGTCGGCGGTGGTACGGCCGCTCACCGCCGGGTCCGCGCCCGCAGGTCGGCGGTGGTACGGGCGGCGGTACGGCCGCTCACCGCCGGGTCTGCGCCGGGAGGTCGGCGGTGGTGGCGATGCGGATCGGCGTCCGCGCAGCCTCCCGGCGTCCGCGCAGCCTCCCGGCTTCAGGCAGCCTGTCTGGCTCAGGCCCAGCCGCCGAGCTCAAGCCCGGCCACCGCGTTCGGGCCCAGCTGCCCGGGCCAGGTGCGGACGCCGGAGCCAAGTGCGGACGCCCGGAGCAGGTGGGGCCGCCCGGGTCAGGTGCGGCCGCTCAGCCGGGGATCCGCCGCCCGGCCCGGGTTCCGTCGCCCGGCTCTGCGACCGCGTAGCCACTCGCCTCAGCGGTCGAACTCCTCGTGGATCGGGGTCTTCGGCTCCTCCCACAGGTGCAGGGAGAGTCCGGGCTTGCCACCACGGCGGGTCTTCGGGCCCTCCGCCCGCGACGGAGCAGTGCGAGGGGGCTGATCGGCCTGCACGTTGTCGTCCGTCTCCGGCTCGCCCTCGGCCTGTGAGGGCGTGTTCTCGCTCATCGGGACCTCCCGCCGCGCATCCGCCCCGTACGAGTCCTTCGAGTACCCCGTGCGGCAGCTCCTGCCACCGGTGGGTATGGCGGTGACGCGACCGCGTACCCCGTGGTTCCCGGCGGATGGACGCGGCGAGGGTGACTTCCCTCACAGCGATGCGGCCGACTATGTGCCCCGGTTAGTAGATGCCGACTCATCGATATATAGGACTTGTCCGACTTGCCGTGCGCATGAGCGGCGACCGGGCGTCGAAATGCAACCCGTTCGGCCCCTCCCACATCCCTCGGCACCAGTGGGTTCCTGACGCGGCGACAGGCCCGAGCAAACGTCGCTATCGCGAACGCGGCACCTGTCCACGGCGCCTGGCAAGGGCCGTGCCTTCCTACGAGGCGAGGTAGTAGAAGGGGCCCTTTGCGCTCCTTGTGAAGCCGTCCTGAGAATGAGCGCTCAGCGATCACCGAGTGAGGTTGACGATGGGCCAGCACCGCAGGACGACGCATCACTACAGGCGAATAGTCATCACCGCCGTCGCCATCGGAACCGTGGGCGTGCCATCCGTCGCCCTGGCCTGTTCCGACTGGCCGTACGGCGGGCAGGACCCGTCGTCCACCGCGGCGACGGCACCCGTGGAGCCGGCGAACACTCCCGGACTGACGACGTACATCCCCGGACAGCAGCCGACTCCCGCCGGGCAGCAGCCGACCGCCGCGGGGCAGCAGCCGATGGCCGCAGGGCAGCAGCCGACCGCCACGGGACAGCAGGGTGCGCCCACGCAGGAGCCGAGCGTGCCCACCCAGTCGCCGGGCGCCCCCGCGCACCAGCGGCACCACACCCACCGCCAGCACCGGGAGCACCGCCAGCACCACCGTGCCGGCCACGACGCCGGCGTGCCGCGGACCACCGCGCCGACCGAGCCCGGGGCCGCCGCTCAGCAGGGTGCCGGGGCGAAGACCGCGGCACCCAAGCCTGCTCCCAGCACGCCCGAGGCCACCGCCTCGGCGCCGGCCGCCCCCGCCGCTCCGAGCACCTCGAAGCCCACCGCCACGGCCTCCGGAGTGACCGCCCAGATCGTGCAGCTCGTGAACGCCGAGCGGGCCAAGGCCGGTTGCCAGGACCTCACCCTGAACCCGGAGCTGACCAAGGCCGCGCAGGCGCACAGCGCGGACATGGCGGCCCACCAGAACATGTCGCACACCGGGTCCGACGGGTCGGCCCCGGGCGACCGCATCACGCGGGCCGGTTACACCTGGAGCAGCTACGGGGAGAACGTCGCCTACGGCTACGCCACGGCGGAACAGGTCATGGCGGGCTGGATGTCCAGCCCCGGCCACCGGGCCAACATCCTCAACTGCTCGTTCAAGGAGATCGGCGTCGGTCTCGCACAGCCCAACAGCTACTGGACCCAGGACTTCGGCACGCCCAGGTGACGACGGTCGGCGAGGCCGCCACGCCCCGGTGACCGACGGTCGGCGAGGAGGCCGCCCCGGTGACCGGCCGTCGGCCAGGAGGCCGCCCCGGCACTCCGCCGGATGCGGGGCTCGGACATCCGCGGAGGTGAGGGCCCCGCGATCCGCAGGGATCGGCGATCCGCCGGAGGTGAGGGTCCCGCGATCCGCAGGGATCGGCGATCCGCCGGAGGTGAGGGCCCCGCGGTCCACAGGGATCGGCGATCTGCCGGATGCCGCGGACCGGGCGATCCGCCCCCGGCGACCTCGGCGACCTCGGCGGCCCCGGCGGCCCCGGCGACCCCGGCGACCCCGGCGACCCCGGCGACCCCGGCGACCCCGGCGACCCCGGCGACCCCGGCGACCCCGGCGACCTACCAGCATCCCCCGGGGGCCCTTCGTGATCCACCGGGATCCGGGCCGAGGGCGCGGCCGCGCGGTCACTCGGCGTCGCGGCGCGCTCCGGCCGATCCCGGCCCCGCATGCCGGGCGGCGTGGCGTGTTCCTGACCGGCCCGCTCCGCGGCGAGGATGGCCGTAGGTGAGGCAAGACGGCTGGGAGGCGGCTATGACCGTGAACCGTGTCGGCCTGGTCGTGCATGGCGGACGTGCGGAGGCGGTGACCGCCGCCCGGGCCGTGCGCGATTGGTGTGCCGGGAACGCCGTGGGATGTACCGACATCGACGTGTGGCAGGAGGGCGAGCGGCACAGCGCCCGCGAGGAGATGGACACCGCGGGCGATCCGGACCTCATCGTCACCCTCGGCGGCGACGGCACCTTCCTGCGCGGTGCCCGGCTGGCGGCCGCGAGCGACATCCTGGTGCTCGGTGTCGACCTCGGCCGGGTCGGTTTCCTGACCGAGGTGCCGGTCACCGCGGTGCGCGAGGCGCTGGACGCGGTCCGGGAGGAACGGATCACCGTCGAGAGTCGGATGCTCCTGACCATGCGGGCATCCTGCCGGCTGGAGGTGCCCGCGCAGATGGAGGCGCTGCTGCAGTACGGCCGCGGTCCGCTGCTGCCGCCGCCGCGGGTCCGGACGGACTGCGACGCGAGCGGTGACTGGGGCGTCGCGCTGAACGTCTTCGCGCTGAACGACGTCGTGCTGGAGAAGCTGGCCCGGGACCGGCAGGTGTCGGTCGGGGTCTATCTGGCCGGCCGGCTCCTCGCCAGCTACTCCGCCGACGCGCTGCTGGTGGCCACGCCGACGGGCTCCACCGCGTACAGCTTCGCCGCCGGCGGTCCGATCGTCTCGCCCCGTGCGGAAGGTCTGCTCTTCACGCCGGTCGCGCCGCACATGGTGTTCAACCGCTCGGTCGTCGCCGCCCCCGACGAGCCGATCGCGCTGCGGGTGCTCGAACGGTCGGGTCAGGCCGCCGTCAGCGTCGACGGCCAGTTGCGGGGTGTGCTGAGCCCCGGTGACTGGATCGGCGTGTACGCCGCTCCCCGCCGGCTGAAGGCGGTCCGGCTCGGCCCGATGGACTTCTACGCCCGGCTGCGGGAACGCATGAACCTGACCGACGCGCCGGCCGCGCTCGCCGACGGAAGCGCCGCCCCGCTGTGGCCGGTGACCACTCCCCCGCCCGGCGACCTCGAACACCTCGCGCTGCCCACGGCGCCCGAGGACCCCTCACGACGCTCCTGAGTCCGGCCAGATCCCTGGTACGGCGGCGCCGTCACCGTCGACGGGGCCGTCCCCGTCGGTGTGCCGTGGCGCCCGTTGACATGGGGTCGTCACCGTCGATGCGCCACCGCAACCGTCGCCCGGGGGGAGTGCCCACTCATGTGCCGCCGCAACCGCTGACGTGCCGCCGACCCCGTCCCCCCGGCCGGCGCTCGGGGCAGGACCCGTACGAGGACGAGCGGACCGTCCAGGAAGAGCTGCCCGCGCAGACGGCCGTACCGTTCGTGCCCCGTGCCGGAGTCGAGGTCGCGGCGCAGCCGTTCGGTGGACCGCCGCTCCAGGTCGGGGGCGACGAGGCTCCACGCCGGACAGGACCGGCGTGCGGCCGGATCGAGCAGCCGCTCCGGACGCGCGCAGTACGCCTCGTCGAATCCGTCGACGCGGTCGGCGGGAATCGGAACGGAGCTGGTCTCGGTCTGGCCGCCCAACGCGAGGGCCGCGAGGCGCGGCGGTGGGCGGAGTGACCGCCCCCGATCCGTCCGGAGTCGGCGTCGCCGGCGCTTCCGCGGTCCGTGCGGAACTCCCCGGCTCCTGAAGCCGTGCGGAGGGCGGGGAGCGGGCGTACGTCCGCTCCCCGGCCGTGGCCGTCCCGGCCCGGCGCTCGGACCGGTGTGCCACCGGGCGCCCCGAGCCGACGCCGGCTCCGCCGGGTGGCAGCGGGCACGGGTTCGGCGGATGTTAGGTTCGCGGCCGGAGCGGGACGGGACGAGGAGGTGGCCCCATGGCTCGGCGACCGGCCGCCGGAAAGACCTGCGCACACGCCGAGTCGCGCCCACGGCGCCGCTTGCGCTGCTCGCGTTGCCTGTACTCCGTCCGCTGCGTCCAGGGCCTCCACTGCCTGCACCGCTTGCGGTGCGAGCGCCTCTTCCGCAGTGAACCCGGCGCGGCTCAGGGCCGCTTGGGCCGCGCCCTCGGCCTCGTGGCCGGCCCTGTGGGCCGGATCGGACACCGTCCGGGGGGAGCGCCCGCATGACCAGCCGCGTCACCTTCGTCTCGCCCGCGACGAGCCCGTCGCTGCGGCAGGCCCGCTTCTACGACGGCGACTCGGTCGACGACACCGGGGCGGCCCTGGCCCGCTCCGCGGCCGGGTCGCTGCGCGCACCCGCCCGTGTACTGGCCTCCGCCAGCCCGCGCTGCCGGGACACGGCGGTGGCGCTCGGCCTCGATGCCGCCGAGGCACCGGAGTTGGCGCCGCTGGACATGGGCCGCTGGCGGGGCCGCACCCTCGGCGAGGTGACGGCCGCCGAGCCGGAGGCGGTGGTCCGCTGGCTCGCCGACCCCGGCTGGGCGGCACACGGCGGGGAGTCGGTGCGTGAGGTGTGCGAACGGATCGGGCGCTGGCTGGACACCGCGCGGGACACGGAGGGGCGCACGGTCGCCGTGGTCGAGCCGGAGGTCGTACGGGCCGCGGTCGTCCATGTCCTCGGCCTGCCCCCGACGGCGTTCTGGCGGCTCGACGTGGAGCCGTTGACGGCCACGGAACTCAGCGGGCGGGCCGGACGCTGGAATCTGCGGCTCGGCCGGCCACTGGCCGCGCCGTAGTCCGCCCCGGTGCGCTGAGGCGGTGCGGACGGGGGACACACGCATGTGTCGCCAGGTCACATTCCGTCGGCGGACGAGCAGTTGATGCCGGCGCGGCGCCGCGGGCGATCGGCTTCCTCGGTGCACCGCGCCGCCGGTCCGCCGGGAGAGGGTGCCGGGCACCGCGAAGGCGGGGTGCCGTGGCCGTGCCGCTCGGACAGGACGTGCGAGGGCCCCCGGACGGTTCCGGAGGCCCTCTCGCGTCGCGGAAGCGTTCAGTTCGAGGCGGGAACCGTCCCCCCGGCCGGCGCCGCCGCGGGCCTGGGATTCAGCCGCCGTTCCGCCAACTCGCCGAAGAGCAGCCCGAATCCTCCCCACAGGACCGCCTGGATGGCCACCGCGGACAGCCGGAAACGCCACAGCAGGCCGGCCGGGAAGCCCTTCGGCACCTCGTCGACGACCGGCAGGAACGCGTAGGCCAGCCCGATGACGACGGCGAAGGCGGCCACCGCGGCCACGGTCGCCCACCAGGTGCCCAGGCTGGGCGCCAGGCGCCGGCCCAGGATGGTGGCGGCGACCGCCAGCAGGACGCTGAGCAGCATCATCAGGAAGTACAGGGTGGTCCGCCTGCCGATGGTGTCGGGGTCGCCGACCGACGGCGGATTGGCCGGGTACTTCAGGAACGGGACCACGTACACGGCGAGCAGCGCGCAGCCGGAAAGCAGCAGCGCGGTCGCCCGCGGACCGAAGCGCCCGACGCGTCCGAGCGCGAAGCAGTACGCGAGCGCGGCGATGCCGCCGAAGGCGACCCCGTAGATCAGCACGCCGGTGGCGAGGCCGGCGGTGGACTGCAGGGAGCGGGAGACGACTTCCATCTCGTGCTCGTGGGAGTGGGCGTCCTCGAAGCCGATCGCCTTGTCGACGCTCGGTTCACCGAGGAGGTAGGCGGCGATCAGGGCGAGCACGCCGGCGGCCAGGCCGGCGAGCATGCCCCGCACGAGGAGGTTTCTTACCGTTGCGGAGTTCATGGGTGTGCGGCGTCCCTCTGGTCAGTGACAGGGGAAACCGAGGAGATGGCGGGCGTCGTGCACCCACTCATGGACGTCCGTGCCGCTGAACACGGAGGTGGCGCCCTGCTCGGCGCCGACGAAGTAGAGCAGGACCAGCATCAGGATGCCGAAGAAGGCCGCCCAGGGAGCTATCGCCTTCAGCGGCAGCTTGGCGGGAACGGCGGGTGTGGCGGCGGACGGCGGAGCGACGGTCTGCGCCATGGCAGGACCTCCTCTGGGAGTTCGCGTCCCATCTCGGTGGTGCACTGGACGACGGCCACGGGTCTGACTCACGAGACGCCGTCCAAGGCGTCTCGCACACAGTGGCGCGACCGTGCCGGATTCCCACCGGCTTCCGTCTCGCCGTCGTCGATATCGGACAGACCGTACCGCGCGAGGGGTGGCGGGCCAAGACCGCACCACCTGGCGTGATCTTCCTCTCGTGGCGGCTGGCGGCGCCGGGCACGGCCGGTCGGTGCCGCCCGAACGGACAGCTGCGCGGCCGGATCCGGTCGCTACCGGCGCCGGCCGCGACCCGGTTCAGGGGCCCGCCTCCGGGTCGGTGCCGGGCCCGGCAAGCCCCAGTTCCCGGTCGCCGAGCGGAGCGAAGAAGCGTGCGACGTCGGCGTCGGTCACCTCGGCGAGGGTGGCCGGTGACCAGCGCGGCTCGCGGTCCTTGTCGATGACCTGCGCGCGGATGCCCTCCACGAGGTCGGGGGTGCTCAGAGCGGCGCAGGAGACGCGGTACTCCTGGTCGAGGACCCGCTCCAGCGTTCCGAGCCGGCGGGCACGGCGGACCGCGGCCAGGGTGACCTTGAGGGCGGTGGGCGATTTGGCCAGCAGGGTCTCGGCGGTCTCCTTCGCTTCCGGGCCGCCGTGGAGGAGCAGCCGTTCGAGGATCTCCTCGACCGTGCCGGCGGCGAAACAGGTGTCGATCCACTCCCGCCGTCCGGCCGACTCTCCCCGCGGCGGGGGCTGCGCGTGGCGCGCGACGGCGTCCCGTGCGGGCATCACGGCAAGGTCGTCGACGAGTTGGCGCAGCGCGCCGGACGGTACGTAGTGGTCGGCGAGCCCGCACAGCAGGGTGTCACCGGCGCCGATCCGGGCGCCGGTCAGCGCCAGGTGGGTGCCCAGCTCCCCGGGGGCCAGGCCGAGCAGACGGGTGCCGCCGACGTCGGGGACGAAGCCGATGCCGGTCTCGGGCATGGCGATCTGCGAGCGTTCGGTGACGATCCTGACGCTGCCGTGCGCGGAGATGCCGACGCCGCCGCCCATGACGATGCCGTCCATGAGGGCGACGTACGGTTTGGGGTAGCGGGCGATGCGGGCGTTGAGGTGGTATTCGTCGCGCCAGAAGGCGGCCGCGGCGGAGCCGTCGCCGTCGCGGGCGTCGTCGTGGACGGCGCGGATGTCGCCGCCCGCGCACAGGCCGCGCTCGCCCGCACCGGTGACGAGGACGGTCTCGACGGCCGGATCGTGCTCCCACGCGGTCAGGGCCTCGTCGATACGGCGGACCATGGTGTGGTTCAGGGCGTTGAGCGCCTTGGGCCGGTTGAGGGTGATGTGGGCGGCCCGGCCCGTGATGTCCAGCAGGACCGGCTCCTCGGTTCCGGTCATCCGAGTGCCTCCGTCCGGCCGCTGGCCGCGATGGCGCGCATGATCTCGTCGGTTCCTTCCAGGATCGGTGCACCGGCAGGTCGCGGACGATCTTCTCAGAGCCGTGCGCACCGAGGTGGCCGCGGCCGCCCTGCGGCCCGCGGGCGCGGCCGGCCACGGGTACCCCGCGCTCGGCCGCCCGGGCCCCGGGGGGCGGGGCGGGCGCCGGGCCGGGCGCCCGCGGCCCCGCCGGGGGGGGCCCCGGGGGGGGGGGGGGGGGGGGGCCCCC